>JBHHVF010000038.1:0-9581 GCA_046754145.1 Candidatus Nitrosopumilus sp. | reverse complement strand
ATCCTTCAGGTTTTGATGAATGGAATAAGACACTACATCAAAGAATGGATGCATCGTTTGCAAAAGTAGAAGCATTTGGAAAATAGATCTAATATTAAATATCGTTGAAATCAATGAAAACATACTTTGGAAGAAGTACAATATCTTGATTGGAATAATTCAATTCAAATTCTCAATAAGGCATATGAGACAGGTCTCTTTGTACTAATCATAGGACCAAAAGGGACTGGAAAGACATCATTAGTTAGAGATTTTGCAAAAAACAAGAACGTAAATCTAGAATCTATTAATTTTAGTCTCAGAACTAGAGAGAGTCATTTAGTTGGTACTAAAACAATGACAGATGGAACTGTGAGTTTTGATGAAGGACTTTTGATTAAATCAATGAGAGAAGGAAACATGCTGTACTTGGATGAAATTAATTCAGCTGAAGCAGATGTTTTACTTAGATTAGATGAAGCATTAGATGATAGACGACAAATTGTATTAAAGGAATCAACAGGAGAGGTGGTTAAAGCAAAAGAAAATTGGTTTGTAATAGCAACAATAAATCCATTAACACATAGTGGAACAAAAGAACTACCACCACAGATACTGAGTAGATTCCCAGTACGAATAAGACTAGAATATCCACCAGAGAACATAGAATTAGAAATTGTTAAGAAACATGTTTCTGGAGAACATGAATCAGAAATTATTCAAGCAATAAAATTAGCAAATACATTAAGACAAGCTGCTGCAGTTGAAGAATTATTTTATTCTCCTAGCTTAAGAGAAACTATTGCATTTGGTAAATTATTAGATAAAGGAATGTCTGCAAAAGATGCAGCAAAATTTGTTTTTGGAAATGTTTACACTCAATGGGGAAACATAGAATATCAAAAAGTAAGTGACATCATTACTTCGATGTTTGGAAATTAAATGCAAACAATTCAACTTCAAAACGAGTCTTTAGTAGAAATTGCTACATTTCTTGTAAGAAGATGGTCTGAAAAAGATGAGACAATTGTAGAAATTTCAGATAAGGTAGAAACAAGGACGAGACTTAAGGAAAATAAAGTAATCTTAACTCCGCTTGAAAAAAGAATTGGGAATGATTTTCAAAAATATCGTCAATTTAGAACATCATTGTGGTATGAAGCAATGAGAATAAAATTTTGTAGAAAAATTCTTAGCAATGATCATGCATTTGGATTCATTCTCAATACAATGGAGACACAAAGAGTGGAGCAATTAGGAAGGAAAATTTGGAAAGGCATGGATGATGAGATTATATTCAATTATGCCTACATGCTTGTAACAAGACCTCAACTTCACACTGTATATGGAAAAGCAAGGGTTGTAGAGGCATTTTATCAATATTTCATGTTTGGTGCAATTAAAGGAGAAATTCAGGCCAGTCATTTTGAAAAAATAAAAAAAGCATCGGTATTTGCAAAAAAAATTGTTAACAAAGCAATTAAAGAAAATCATGATACAGATTGGCTTGAAAAAAATGTAAGTGAAATAGTTAAGATTTTAGATATTGATTCACTTCTAACAATACCAGTGTCTTTACCTTTTATGAAAGCTGGAATGGCAATGTCTGAAGAAGAATTGTTAAAGGTTCTAAAAATAATTTCTAAAAATAAAGAAGGTGATTTTGGTTCAGTTGACTCTTCGGCTGTGTTAAGAGGAGACAATGTTTATGATGAGTATAAAGTATTACTTGATGAAAATAAAAAAATGGAAAATAAAGGATTAACACCAGAAGCAATAGGAATACAAATTCCCTCTACAAGAAATGTTAACGAAAGTATCATCTATGATATGAGTTTGATTAATGGATTAAAAATGAAATTTAAGGAATGGAAATCAGGTTGGAAAGAACAACATATGAGATCAGGAGATGAGTTTGATGAAGAAAATTACATTGAATGTCATGAACCATTTTTTACAGATATAAAAAAATCCATTAAAACAAAAATTGTAATATTATTAGATCATTCATCAAGTATAGCATCAGATGCTTTAGAATATAAAAAAGCAACTCTTGCGCTTTGTGAAGTTTTAGCTTATCTTAAAGTAAAATTTGCAGTGTATGCATTTAGTACTCAAAATAGATCAGTAGTTTGTTGGTCTATAAAACCAGATAATACTAAATGGAATAGTGTCACTGCAAAACGATTAGCACAGATTGTTGCTAACGGATCAACCCCATTAGCAGAAGTATATGATAAGATGTTTCCAGTTTTACAATCAAAAAGACCAGATATTTTTTTGACATTAACAGATGGTGAGCCATCAGATCCGGATGCTGTGAGAAATATGACAAAATCTTTCAAAAGATTAGGCATCAATATGGTGGCTATGGGTTTGGGTCCAAATACAGTAAGGGCAACTACCATAGCAAATAATCTCAAACATTTAGGATATGAAAAAACTATGGCAGTAAGCAGACTAAAAGATATTCCAAGTAAAGTGATTAGTATTTTAGAAGGATAAAATTTAGATAAAAAGTATGTCTGAAAATGAAGTTGATAAAATTCTTCTTGAGAAATTTGAACAAGAAATTTGGAATAAGATACCACATTTAGAAGGAGATAAAGTAGTCAATGCAACACCACTAGTTGATCTTACTAGTGATCTTAAGGAATGTGCAAAAAATCTTTACAAATTAGATATTTCAGATTTAGATTTTACAGTATATGGAAAATTTGACGCAAACTTAGTATCAGGTTCAATCAAAATAAGACCTGCCATCCACATAATGCATGATGCAATTAAAACAGGAAAGTTAAAGAGCGATCAAACAATAATTGAAGCAACATCAGGAAATTTTGGAATTGCTCTTGGACAAATGTCAAAACTTGGATTAACTGTTGTTTCTCTTGTTTCAAGAAAATTACAAGAAGGGGTCTTTAAGGAATTGAGAAATGAAAATATTCGTATAATGGATTTAGATATGGATATTTGTCCTGCTCCTGGAATGAAAAATGCTGATGCATTAAAAGCAAAAGCAACTGCTGGAAACGTACGCTCTCAATTAACTGAATTGGGTTTTGATCCTACAAAATTTGATGAGTCTATTGAGGAAATTGAAAAACTATTGGCTGCAGAAGATATCATTAATTTGGCAAAACTAATTTCAAAAATTTATGGTTGTTTTTGTCCTGAACAATACGATAATGAACTAAACATTGAGGCTCATAGAACAATTACAGGAGTTGAAATTGATCAACAATTACATGAAAATGGGGATTCATTAGAAGATTATAGAATACTTTGTTCTTTTGGAACAGGTGGTACATCTGGCGGATTAAGTAAATACATGAATAAAAAATATGGAAAGAAAGCAGTACATGTAGTATTTCCACCCGCTGGTCAGGATGTTGCAGGAATTAGAACAAAGGCTAAAGCAGATGGACTAAAGTTGTATAATCCAGATGCATATGCCGCAGAACATGAGGTTGATTTTGGACAAGCAAAACATTTGCTAAAATTCTTTGTAGATAAAGGTCACAATATTGGTGAAAGTACGGCACTTGCACTGTATGCGGTATTAGAAATGGTTAGTGATGGAGATAAAGGGAAATTTGTAGTTGTAGTTGCTGATGGTATAGAAAAGTATAGAAAAAATCTAGAATCAATGTCTGCCAATCAGCGTATTCAAGTTTCTTTGGATGAAGCAACATCTAGTGTTCAAGATTATGATAAAATAGTATGGATTCATACTCAATACACTCCAAAAGAAGAAGGAATTGAAATTATTGCCAAATCCTTAGGAGTGGATAAAGAAAAAATTACAATTCTAAAAGCAAGTACCTCCAATCAATTATTATCAACACAACAAATTCCAGAAGAGCTTAACAAAGATCTAGGTGGTTCTAAAGGTAAATCATTACTAATTTGTATGGCTGGAAATACATCACTGATGGCTGCTCAAGTACTTGCAAGTAAAGGCATAGTTACTGAAAGCCTTAATGGCGGAATAACTAATTTACCTGAAGGACAAGGAAAAAATCCTGGAGAATATATTCAAATAGCCAGAGAATAATATCTTGAAATGTCTTTCAGTTTCACAACCATTTACTGATTTAATAATTTCAGGTAAAAAAATTATTGAATTAAGAAATTGGAATACAAATTTTCGTGGAGAATTTTTAGTCCATGCTCCAATAAAGATAAGAAAAGAAGATTGTAAGAGATTAAAAATAAATAAAAAATTAGTTATAGGTGCAATTATTGGTAAAGCAGAACTTTATGAAGTGAAAAAATATAGTTCTATTAAGGAAGTAAAAGCAGATCAGAAATTTCACTTGGCTTCAAAAAATTTTCATGACAGAACTTATGGATTTATGTTAAAAAATGCAAAATTGTTTAGAATTCCAATTCCATGGAAGGGTCAATTAGGATTTTTTGAGGTAAGTTTGCCTAAAACAAAAATCAAAAACAAGGAAATAGTAGCAGACATCATTGATGAAGAATATCGCTATCAATGGATTGGACATCATTAGATTACTCAGATTCTAGGAAAAATTTGGCTAGTATATATAAAGGGGCTTTATAAAGACCCTCGTTATGCCTCAAACAAAGCCCATTGTTAGTGTTGAAAATGTAGTTGCATCTGCATCAGTAGACCAAAAAATTGATCTAAATGACATTACAGAAAAATTTCCAGATACTGAATATCATCCTGAACAATTCCCTGGACTTGTTTTTAGATTAAAGACTCCTAGAACTGCAACTTTAATTTTTAGAACAGGAAAGATGGTATGTACTGGTGCTAAATCTGAGGAAATGGCAATTAAAGCTGTAAACACAGTTGTTCAAAAGCTAAGAAAAGGAAAAATAAAAATAAAAAAAGATGCAGTTATTACAGTTCAAAATATTGTAGCTGCAATTAATCTTGGTGGAAAAATTCACTTAGAAAAAGCAGCAAGAACATTACCAAGAAGCATGTACGAACCAGAACAATTCCCTGGACTTATTCATAGAATGCTCGATCCAAAAACTGTGATATTATTATTTGCATCAGGAAAATTAGTATGTACTGGTGCTAAAAAAGAGTCAGATGTATATCGTTCTGTGCACAATTTACATTCATTATTAGAAGAAAAAAGTCTAATGATTTATGATCAATAGATTATTTTAAATTTTAATATTTTACAAATTGACTGAAGATATTTTTGAAAAAGAAAAAATCAGTTTAACTCCTGATACGGGATTTGATTTAGTTGGAATAGATTATTTTGCAGATACAAGAAATCAATTGTATTTAGTTGAACATTTTGAAATGTATCAGGATGCTTTGAATGCTAAGAAAGATAAGAAAAACCCAAATGAATATTTTATTTTGTATAAAGGAGCAGGCGGGGAATTTTTCTGCAGATAAGTTAGAAAAATAGTTTAACTTTACAAAATTTTACAAACTCTCTTAACATTAAGTTAAAAATTTTATGATCATGGTAAATGAAACAAATGAATTAATTGATACATTATATGAAAAGAAAAATTCAATTCACTCTGAGCATAACCATAATCAAATTATTCGTAAAAGCCCAAAGGCAAAATATCAGATTTTTGATGAGGTAGAATTTACACGTGGTAGAGAAGTATTAGGCGATCTAATTGTACATGGGATGATAGCCTCAGGTGGAACGGACATAGATTGGCTTATTGAGCACAAAGGAGGTTTTATCATTTTAGAATTCAAGGGATTTCATAATGATAAGATAAACATTGCAAAAGGCCAAATGATAGCATATGAAAAATTGCATGAAAAATTAAACCAAGCAACAAAATGTTTTCTTTACGTTGTAGGATGTGATGATATTGATTTTTCAAATCCAGATTCAACAGTATGGATTTTTGAGATGAATCAATGGAAATCAGGGGCAGTTCCAAAAAACACCAATGACATTTATGATGAAAATTCAGGTAGACAAAACAAATTCATAGTTTATCGTGAATATATGGAAGAAGTTAGTGTAGAGAAGCTTAGAGATGTTGTTGATTCTCATTGGAAAGAATTTGAAAAAAATTAAACTGTAAATGAAAATGTGTTTGATTTTGTTTCTACACCATTATCTATTTTGATTGTATAAGTACCAGAATCTTCCCATCCTGGACCTGCAGCAATAGCTAATGTTGAATATTTTCCATTATTTTTTACAGAGACTTGTTCAGCCCAAACAAGTTCATTATTTTTATTTTCAATTGAGAGATTGACAGTTCCAGAAGTATCAGATACACCACTAATTGAAATTATGTCTTTTTTGTCATACGATGATAAATCAGTTTGAATTGATAACGTATCTGAAACAGTTGGTGTTACATCAGAAATACCACTAAATGAAACAGTGACTGCAATAATAATTACTAAGGCAACACCACCAATGCCTAACATCATTTTTGAATTTTTTGAATTAGAATACGATATTTGGGGAGGTTCTGGTTGAAATGTTTGAGTTGTTTGAACAGATGGAGTTTCAGGGATAACAACATCAGGAATTATTGGTTTTTCTTCAACTGGGGGTATTTGAGTAACTTCTGGTCTTCGTCCTAAGTGTTTTTCTGCTAATTTTTTAACATAATTTCTCTCATAATTGCTAATGACCTCATCATTCTCACATGCCCTACAAATTTGCTTTAAAATTCTGTCATCTCCAAAATCCTTGTCTAAAAGGGCTTTTACATCATCAAGCAATGGATCAGTCATGTATGTTTTCTCTCCTATTGATTATTTATCAATTCCTTGTTTAAGATTTCTAAGGATTTCTTCTTATTTTAAAAATTTAATGCAATTTCTTGGATAAATCACCAAAATCTATTTTGAATAGATTTTTTGAGCTTGGATAATGACTGTTCTGATGTAATCCTTTGCAGTAAAATCAGATACTCCCATCTGCTTGGCTCTTTGATAGAGATCATTTTCTTGTGGATTGTTCAGATAACATTTCAAAAGATAGTTTAGTCTATGAGATCGTTTTTCATCACTTTTCATAATTTTCTTTTTTTTTCAATATTAAAAAGGTCAGAGGATTATGAAATAACCAATACTTCACAGTATCATGAAATTTGTATAAAAACATATGATCTCTTTTAAACAATAGCAAAAAAGGAATGAAAATGAAACGAATTGAGGCAACTATTCAGGTAACCAAAATTGGAATTGTTTCTGATGCAATCAATGATATTGTAGGAGGATTTACCATTCAGGAAGGAAATGGTAGAGGTTCTGGTGCAAGACAAGAAATCAGATCAGGGAGAGGAACAGGTACTGTGACTGCGGAATACAACAAAGTTGCAATCATTACTACAATTGTTGATGACTCAGAAGTAGAAAAGGTTTCCACAACAATTGCAGATTCAGCTTTTACAGGAAAAGGTGGAGATGGGATTATAGTTGTATCCAATGTTGATAGTGTGAAAAATATCGCATCAAAAAAGAGTGGGTCTGAAGCTCTCTGATCATTTCTTTTATCAAATTAAAGATCACATTATCATTTGATTTGTAATAATTCTACTGAGAGGGTCACTACTCCTCTCAGTGCGGTATCCTTTTGGGGGACATGTTTTTTGAAGGGATGTATTGTATTACAATCTAAGTATAAAAGCAAAGGATTTTGAAGGATTATTGTTGTCCTTCAATTCCCATTAATGTCAGAGTTGATCTGATTTTTGGGATTTTTCTAATCTTCCAAGTAATAGTCTCACGTAGTGCTTCTACTTGACCAGATTCTACTTTAGCCAATATATCATACGCACCAAATGTACCATGGACTTCAACAACTCCTTCAATGGATTTTAGTTCTGATATTACTGCTTCTTCAGAACCTAACTCACAGTTTATGAGAACATAAGCTGTGGCCAATTATGATTCAACTCCTATTTTCATACATAAAATCGCATCTTGAAATATATAAGAATAGTCCAATTTACTTTAAAATTCTATAGTAAATTGAATTAAATCATAAACAAATGTAAAGTAATTTCCTACAATCCAATAAATTTCTAAGATGAGACATATGCAGTATTCATAATTTTCTCAAGTTCTTCAATATTTTTTGAAAGAGTGATTTTTGAACGTAGTTTTGAGCCTCCCCTCATACCTTTTGTAAATCTCATTGCCTGACTTTTGATATTAGCAAATTTGATTTTGTATTGATTTGTTAGATGTAGATACTCAAAAAAAGAATCTAATCTATTTTTGAAGGAATATTCATTGTAAGAACCAGTTTTGAGATAATCGTTTATTTGTTCAAACAAAAATGGATTTCCCATTGCACCACGACCAATCATAACATAATCACAACTAGTTTCATCTATCATTACTTTAGCATCTTCAGGAGTTAGAATATCACCATTTCCAACAATTGGAATATTAGATATTTCTTTGAGTTCTTTGATCATCTTCCAATCTGCATCTCCAGAATAACCTTGGCTAACAGTTCGTGGATGAAAAGTAATCATTTGAATTCCTTCATCTTCTGCAATTTCAGCAATTTCTCTAAAAAGAAATTTACTAGCATCAGTTACACCAGAACGAATTTTCAGAGTTACAGGTTTTTTCACAGCATTAACAAGAGTGTGAAATATTTGTTGAGTTAGATTAACTTCTTGTAGGAGAGCGCCGCCTGCCATTTGTTGAGTAATATGTGGTGCAGGGCATCCCATGTTATAATCAATTATATCAAAATAAGGTTCTACAATCTTTGCAGCTTTTTCTAATGCAAAAAGATCAGAGCCAAATAGCTGAACTGAAAGAGGACGCTCTTGTTCTGAATATTCAATAAATTCTTGAATTGTTTTAGTATTTTCTCGGAGTTGTTTTTCTTTTGCAATGATACTATGGATATTGGTAAATTCAGTAACAACAAGACCAGCCCCCTTTTGTTTACATTGTAAACGAAGTGCAGGATCACTTACTCCTGCCATTGGAGCCAAAAACGCTCGACTGGAAAATTTTGGAAGCATGAGATAATCCTATTATATTTCACTATATCAAAAAGTTATGCAAAAAATGTTGTATTAATTATCGGGGCAACCATCTTCATCTCTATCTCCATCATAATCCTCAGGATCAAGAGGACACAAATCTTCGTCATTAATAATATCATCTAGGTCATCATCATGGACAAATCTCTGTTGTTCTGGAGCATTATCTGGGCAACCGTCATGATCATTGTACTTGTTCCATGTTTCAGGGCTTGTTGGGCAGGAATCAATGAAATCATTGTAGCCATCACCGTCAGAATCAAGTTTTGTTGGTGTTGTAGATTCTGCTGCTAACACATCTGGGCAACCGTCCCAATCTAAGTATCCATTAAAATTCTCTTGATCATCAAGGCATGCATCCCATCTATCATCTATTCCATCACCATCAATATCTGCAAAGATGTATGATGAAACAATAGAACCTGTTGAATCTGGACAACCATCATCATCTTGGAACATATTGTAAGTTTCAGGTTCTAATGGACATGCATCAGAAACATCTACAATTCCATCCATGTCAGAATCAAGTGTAAATACAAAACTATCAGGACAACCATCAGCATCATCAATGCCATTGATTGTCTCTGGTTGATTTGGACATG
>JBHHVF010000037.1:0-9787 GCA_046754145.1 Candidatus Nitrosopumilus sp. | reverse complement strand
GCTTTTAGTCAAGGAACTACCTCTCATGGTTCTGCTGCAACTATTGTTCTAAGTCAAGATTTAGGGGGAATTTCTGAACAAATAATTAAACTAAATTCAATTTTAGATGAAACATCAAGCGAACTTGATGTTTTAAAATCTGAAATTGAAGGATTTGATGCTACTTTAGAGCAAGCAAGCAATAAAATTGATGAAAGTACTGGTACTATGTCTACATCTGTAGAATTTATTAGTGAAGCGTCATCTCAACTCAATTCATTGTTGTTCCCAATTATAGCATCCATTGGAATTATTGTAGCCTTACAAATTGCAATCCTTGCACGAAGAAGATAGTTATAATAATACAAGAAAAGAAAATTTACTGATGCCCAAAGTGGCGATTTTATTTTCTATTATCCTTCTTTCAATTGTATTAACAAATTCCTACGCATTTATTCCTGAGGATATGATTTTTGAAGAACACATATCAAATCAAATTGAATTTAATTCAGGTATTATTAACATTAATTCTAATTTTTTTACTGAAAATAATTTTAAACGATATGTAATTTTTGGAACAAACTCACAAAATTCTGAACTCTTAAAAAATAATTCTTTGTATGGAGTTAATTCTGATAGTGGATTTTTTTATACAACAATACTTTCAGAAAATAGCGCATCAAGTTTAATCTCTCAAGGTTATAATGTGATTGAAGATTTTCAATTAGATTTTCATTCTACTGATAAAATGATAAATGATGCATCTAGAATTTCCCAAATCTCCCGTTCTGATATTGCACAAAAAAATTATAATGTTACAGGAAGTGGAATCACAATTGCAATTGTAGATACAGGAGTTGATTTTTCCAATTTAGACATTCAACATTCTCTTGCTAGAGATAAAAAAAATCATCCTATGATGCTTGATCCAGATGGTCAAGGAATTATTTTAACAAATGCAACCTTCTTTGCATTTATTGATAAAAATGAAATTATACGAAATTACAGTAAACCTATTCCACCTCATATGACATCTTCGGCATATGTAACAAAACAAGGAGTTTTTCTAGATGTATCTCAAGGTGGAAAGGGAAGTCAAATTCCAATTTACAATTCCTTTTTTCCACAACTTGGCTCATCAATAATTTTTAACGGAACTTTGTCTGATGATATGAAGATTGGTGAAAATAATAGAGATTACATCAAATCAAAAAGCGGTGTGTATCATCTTGGTGTAATTTATCAAGGAGGATTACAAGGACCTCTAGCGCGAATACAAGTTGTACCTGTATTGGTAGTTGACTCGTTTATTTCTGGAGTTTATGATACAATCATTCCTGATTTGAGTACTTCGTGGGAAGATTATACTAGATTTGATCTGGAATCAGGTCAAAAACCAGAATATGATTTTGATTTCACTGATGAAAAACCAATTGTGTTGGGAAGTGGAAAAGAATTTCTTGTATATGATTCAAACAATGATGGAAAAAATGATTATAGTGCAGGAACAATTGGTGCACAAGTTTTAGATGTTTATGGAGTGATGCAAAATAAAACTGCAGAAATTGATGATTCTATAAAAGCAATTAATGGAACATTACTTCCTGCATTAGATTCTGATGGTGAATTTTTTGGTTTGATGACTGATTTTATGGGACATGGTACATCTAGTGCTGCATCTATTACTTCAAGAGGAATTGAGACTTATGACATTTATAACAATACTGAGAAATTTTCTATTACTGGCGTAGCTCCTGATGCAAAGATTATTCCTGTAAAAGCATTATGGTTTGGTGATACTGTTTATGGATGGCTGTGGTCTGCAGGATTTGATAATGCAAAACATGATTGGAAATTTACAGGAAATCCTAGAGTTGACATTATTTCAAATAGCTGGGGTGTGTCAACTTTTCCTTCTTTTGAAACATCTCCTGGTATGGATGTACTCTCCTTGATTCTTAGCACACTTGTAACACCACATTCCTTAGATGATGATTATCCTGGAGTTACAATAGTTTCTAGTGCTGGAAATTCTGGACATGGATATGGAACGATAGGATTACCCAATGCATCACCTTATGGAATCTCAGTTGGTGCAACTACTAACAATGTCTTTGTAGGTTATGGTCCATTCAAGGAACAACCGAGATTTGGAAACACAACATCTCATTACAATCAGATAGTTGATTTCTCTAGTAGAGGCCCTAGTTCTATTGGTGATCCAAAACCTGACTTGATGAGTATAGGTGCACATGGATTTACTCCATCAAATGTAATAAAATATGAAAAAGACTCTAAAGATGAATCATTTTCTTTGTTTGGTGGAACCAGTATGGCAGCACCTATTGTATCTGGTAGTGCAGCAATTTTGATGGAGGGAATGAAAAAACAGTCTCAAGATATTGACCCATTTACAATAAAAAATATTTTAATGTCTACTGCAACTGATCTAAAAAATGATCCATTTACTCAAGGATCTGGATTAGTTGATGTTTCTACAGCTTTGGATTACGTAAATGGAAAAGATGGATTGTTTATCGTTCATAATGATGCATCATATTATAATATCAAGAAAATTTTAGATCCTGCAATAGATAAAATAAATTCAACTGCAATTGGATTTGAACAATTTCAACTACCATCTAATTCCATCCCAATGACTAGTTGGTTTGCAGGACAATTATTACCTGGAGAAAGAAGTACTGCTACATTTACTATCTCTAATCCTTCTGAAAATGAAATAGCAATTGATGTTATGCCAAAAAAATTATCCTTAATTACAAAGAATGAATTTACCGGAACTACAACTGTACGTCAACAGGATTCAATACTTAACAAATCTGAGACCTATATTCCAAACTATGTCAAGCTTTCAGATATAAAACAACCTTCTACACTAGATGAATTTTTTGATGAGAGATCTCCTATCCCTGATGATTCATCGTTAATGATATTGAATGTAAATTTTCCATTTGATACATTCATGAATGAGACTTCAGATGTTTATGCTGATGATATTCAAATCTCTTCTTTGTATATTTATGATTGGCTTGATAACAATAATGATACAAAAATTACAAGTGAAGAATTATCTTTGGTAAATAGAGCTGGCTCTTGGGGAACTGTTCAAGAACTTAGAGTTACTGATCCAAATGAAAAATTTGAAGGAACTCCTTTGGTTGGTGTATATCCTGTACCGACAAAATTTTCTTACTGGTTGGGTGATACAAAAATGAATTCTACATCTATGGATTATACACTATCTGCAAGTTTTTATAAAAAAGAAAAATGGTCTGCGCTTTGGCCTGAATCTCAAAGAATTACTGTGCCTCCAAAAGATATTGCTACAGTTGATGTGACATTAATTGCATCAGATGATTTGCAAACAGGAGCCTATCAGGGGTTTCTAACTTTTGAAGGAGAAAAACATTTGGTAAATGCACCTGTATCTTTTGTAGTAAAACAATTAGTAGTTCAAAATGATTCTACTGTAATTATTGAAGGCAAACAAAGTGATGATGTTCTTTATGGTAATGGATACACCAAAGGTGCATTTGATATGGTTAATCGCTATATGGCAGGAGACTGGAGACAATATTATTTTGATATTCAAGATGAATCAATTAATTCAGCGGCAATTGAGCTTTCATGGACTACTGATGATACTAATCTAGCTGTCTTTGTAATGGATCCATCTGGACAAATAGTTCAAACAAATGTTCCATCTGGAGTGTTTGGTCATTTTCTTGGATGGCCTTCTCTTGATTGGTTAGGTAATTCTATTTTTAGTCAAGGTGGTGGATTCTTTCCAGTAAAAAATAAAGATGACACATCAACTGTTCTGTATGTTCCAATTAACCAAACTGGTACTTACACTCTTTTGACACATTCAACATTGTTTGGAGGAAATTCTACAACAGAGCCAATTACACTTGCAGCTAAATTTACAAATATTTCATCTCAAGATGAACAAGTAGAAACAGAGTTTGAACCAAATGGCTCTGTTCCAAAAGATGATCAAAACATAATATCTAAAACAAAAACACTTCCTGATGATTCTGTTCAAACAAACAATTATGATATCTCTAATTCCTCTTTTGGTCTTGGAATTATTTTTGGAATAATCATTGGAGTTACGATCGGAGTTGTTTTCATATTCATCATTAGACAAAAACATGACTAAAAATTGAACAAGGTTTATAACCAATTTGGCGAGTAATTGAGCTTGAATGTCAGAGCTGGGGACAAAAAAGTCTGGCGGTTTATCCCGAAGGGACTTTCTAAAATTAATGGGTGCTGCAGGCACAGGATTAGCATTCGCTCCTTTTGTCCCATTTGGTAATTTCATGCCAAATCCAAATCAGGCATCTCTTGAAAAAGTACCAGTAATTTTACCTGATGGTACTCAAGCAAATATCAATAATTTTCCGATTAATCATGCTGAAGTAATTACATATCCTGCAACTGGTGATGCTGCCCTTGATGCAGAAGCATTTCGTAAATGGCAATTCATTAGATTACCTGAAGAATTAGGTGGTGCTAAAACTGATGTTTCTGCTCTCCGAGGATACAGTATGATATGTCTTCATCTTTGGTGTTTGTGGAAATATTGGCCTGATGAAGGAAGAAAGAGAGGTGAATGTCCTTGTCATGGTAGTATGTATGATGTAATGACTGGAACTGCTTTTGTAGGACCTGCATCAGTACAAGCTGCACCATCAAACACTTTACCTAAACTAACTTTTGAAATTGATTCAGACGGACTTGTGTATATTTTGCCACCTAAGTTTGATGTAAATGCAAATGGAGTAATTGGATATGGCCGTTTCGCTTGAAAGAAGAACTGGCTTAGTTGCCTTCTTTTATTGGCTTTGGGATGGAGTAGATAGAACAATCTTTACTGCAATAAAGTTTTCATTTCCTGCTAGATTTGTAAGTCCGTTTGGATTCTTAGGAATGCTTACCTTCATTGTATTTATTATTCTTGGAGTTTCAGGAGCACTTCTCATGTTTTACTATCAACCTATATTGGATAGAGCATGGGATAGTGTTCAATTCATTAATGATGATGTCCCATTTGGTTTCCACATAAGGAACATTCACTATCATGGTTCCAATGCAATGGTGTTACTAGCTGTTCTTCACATGTATTACCAATTCTTTAGTGGAAGATACAAAATTAGAAATGAAGTTTTATGGATGACTGGTGTCATTCTTGGTACTGTTACTATTCTTGAAGCATTTACTGGATATGATGTTATATTTAGTGAAAGGGCAGAACTTGCAATTAGTATTGCTGCATCTCTGACGACATCAATACCTGTAGTTGGACCAACTATTCGTGATGCAGCGCTTGGTAGTGGGTTCTCGGACTTTGTGTTAAGATTCTATGCACAACACGTATTCTTGTTACCGATAGTAATGTTAGGATTGATGGCAGTTCATTTCCCACGATTCTTGGTATTTGATGTACCTATGGTTATGGCTATTTCTGGTGCTATTCTCATCACTGGTGGTGTGTTCCCAATTGACATGGGATTCAAGTTTGAACCTACAGTACCGCCTGGTGTAACAGTTCCCGAATGGTATCTTACAGGAATTTATGCATTCATGCGAACTCAATATGACAAGTTTGTGACAGGACTGCTGTGGCCTCTGATATTTATCATCACACTTGTATTGATTCCATTCATTGATAGATACAAGAAATTCTCATGGAGAGAAAGACCAATAATTACAGCATTTGGTATAACTAGTCTTGCACAAATTATGGTTACCACATATTGGGGATTCTATATCTCACCTGACATCTCAATTCCATTAGTAGAACGTTTGGTAATTGATCCAATATTCTTCTACTCTACAATGATATTGTTAGTGCCACTAGGATTTGGATTTACATACATGATGATTAAACTTGCAAATGAAGCTGAAAGAAAATCAAAACTTGCAAAAAATACTGGTCCACAAAAAGTTGCCACCATTAATCTTTCGGAAAAATGGATTAACTGGGTACTAATTGCACTATTAGCATTCCAAGTATTCCTAAACATTGCAGCATATAATGCCGCTTTAACAGGAATGAAGAACATGTCATTATTCTTTGTTGGAATAATCTTGTTAGTATTTGCAGCATTCTTCCATGTTTACAGATATGGTTTGAGTGAGGAAAAGAATGCACCACCACCTCCACCAGTTCCAGTACAAGAAGAAAAACCAAAACTAGCTGAACCGGAGGCATCTCCTGAACCAAGTAAACTCCCAGAAGATGATGCTGCACCAGAAGGAAAACCAGAACCAAAAGAACTATCACCTGAAGTTCCTGCACCAAAAACTCAAGCAGATTTAGGAGTTAGTATAGATAACAATTCAAATCTTGGTGCCGACGATCTTGAGAGGTTCAAAAAATGAGCACACCTACATCTAGTCACGCATATGGTGTTGGACTAATTGCATTAATCGTTGGTATGTCTGTTGTAGTAATATTTTACACTTCATTTTATCTTCCTGAATCTTTAGCAAAACCATCTGTATCTGAGCATATTTTAAATCCTGAAGAGGCAGAATTTATAATTGAAATTGTACCTGGTGCAGTAATTGAAGGAAATGAAAACTATGTTCCAAACAAACCAACTGTGTTGTTAGAAATTTCTAATAACGTAGTTTGGAAAAATAATGATGATACTGCACATACTGTAACTCCTGATCATAGACAATCTGATACATATAGTGGAGACTTTGGTTCTGTGGGTGTCTTAAAACCTGGTGACACATATGAATTTCTATTTACTGAACCACAAGAGGTTCCTTATCACTGTCAACCACATCCATGGATGACTGGTACAATCATTGTAGAAAAGAGTAGATTCTAGATAGAATATTTTGCAAAAATTATTTGACTTTCAATCTCTTTGTGTTGCTCAATAATTGATGCTCTAAATTTTATTTCATGCTCTTGTTTTGGTTCAAAATTAATTATTGCAGTAAACTCTGCCTTGTTTTCAGACATTACATCTTTGTTGATAAATAATCTTGAAACATTTTGTGATATGTTCTTTCCATTATATGACTTGTAAATTATATGTTCATTTGAATCTAAAATCTGCGTATTTATCACAACACCATCATATCTTCCTGGATATGAAACAGAAATTGTTCCTTTGATTTCAGAATTTGGATGAATATCAATTGAATTTAATTTGAATTCTAAATCCTTCACAAAAACATCACATCCAAATCAGAATAAATAATTTTGTTAAACGGGCCCAAAGGGCTTCGATCCCTTGACCACTGGATTAGAAGTCCAGCACTCTATCCATACTGAGCTATGGGCCCAAAAACCTAGCAATTAATTACCATTTTAAGGGTTTACAGCCACGATTTTTGATAATTTTCTCTTTCCATTTTAAAGAGAAATTGTTGTGCATATCCTGCATATGGACCAAAATGATTTACAATTTTTTCATGAAGAATATCATATTGTTTTTCTGTAATTGTTTTTGTTTCAATCTGGAATTCATCAAAATAATATTTTTCTAAAATTCTAATCATCCATCTATCTAATGGAAATGCTTCTAATTTATTTAATGAAAATAACATTATACAGTCTGCAACCTTGTTTCCGACTCCTGGAATTGAACAAATACTCTTTTTAGTTTCAAAATAATTAGATTTTTTCAAACTGTTCAAATCTATTTCTTTAGAACAAATCATATTTGCAGCTTCTTTGATAAATTTTGAACGATATCCAATACCACACTTTAGAATTTCATTTAGTGAAGCATTTGCAATGTTTTCAGGTTTTGGAAATAAAAAAAACTCTTGCTTATCAAATTCAACTCTATCTCCAACTTTTTTGCATAACTTTTCTAAACTTATTTTGATTTTCTGTATATTAGAGTTTGATGACACAATAAAAGAAATCAAACATTGAAATGGATCTTGTTCAAGTAATCTTAGACCTAGATATTTTCTTACAGCCTTTCTAGTGGTATTATCTTTTGAAATTGACTTAATGATTTTATTCGTGTTGTCTTTTTTTCTAAAAAAATCTGTTTTGATATTTTGATACGATTTGATACTTCCGGAATTACTTATCTTTAGAATATCTTGACCATTAACACCATACCAGTAATCGTTATTTTTTCTCCAAAGAAATACTTGGCCGCTATTGATTGAATTTTCAACATTTATAGAATTTTCTTGCATTTCAGACAGTTATTTCTTCATTAACTGCAGGTGCATATGCTTCTAAACCAAATTTTTCATGAATTTCCTGAGCAAATGTTTCACATGATTCAGAATCTCCATGAACAGTCAATACTTTGGGATTTCCTTTGATATTTTTGATCATATCAAACAATTCATTCCTATCTGCATGACCTGAAAACTCAAACTGCTTTACTTCGGCTGTGACGTTAAGATCTTTACCTCTCGATGAAACCTTTCCTGTTTCTAGTAATTTTCTTCCTGGTGTTCCTTCACCTTGATACGATACTAGAGCAATTCCATTTTTATCATCAAATGCAAGTTGTTGCAAATAAAATACTGCATTTCCACCTACTAACATTCCAGCTGGTGATATCACAACACAAGGTCCAATATTCATTGCACGTTTTCTTTCAACATGTTCTGTAATTGCTGTTGCACTATTGATTGCGTCTGAAAATATTTTGGGGTCTCTTAGGTATTCTGGATGTCTAAACATTATTTCGTTTACTTTTAGTGCCATTCCATCCATTATGATTCTGTGTTTGAAATTTGCACTTCTTAAAATACAAGCTATCTCTTGAGAACGCTCAACTGAAAATGATGGAATAAACAATATTCCTTTTCTGTCCATTACTTCATTTGCAAATTCTATTAATTCAGCTTCTGATTCTTTTCTAGGTTTTTGTTCTGTTTGGGAATAAGTACTTTCAGTAATCAATAAATCAATTTCGCCTATATCCAAATCCATCTCTCTTAGCATTCTTGATCCATTTGTTTTGATATCCCCGGTGTAAAAGAGACGTTTTTTCTCTGATTCGACTAAAACAGTACTTCCACCAATCACATGACCTGACTCTCTTAACTCAAAAGTTGCATTTCCCTTGGTTACTTTTTGTTTAAATCCGATTTCCTTGGCATTTTTCATCATATTGTTTAGTTCTGGCAGATCAAATGGGTGTGAATTTTTTTCAATTTTTAGCATATCTTCTATTAATAATTTTGATAGATCAAAGGTTGGTGGTGTGGCATAAACATCAGTATTTCCACTTACAAAAAGAGATGGAACATTTCCTGAATGATCTAAATGAGCATGAGTTATTATGATTGCATCTACATCTTTTGGTTTAACATGGAGTGGATATCCTGGTGGTGTCCCTCTTCTTCCAAATAATACCCCATAATCAAGCAAGAGTTTTGTTCCATTACAATTAACTAAAAAGCCAGATCTGCCAACTTCGTTTGCAGCTCCTAAAACTTTAACATCCAAGAATTAAGATGAAATTTCAACGACGTTAAAACCTTCTTAGAGACGATCCAATCATTGTTCCTATTATAGAATCTACAAAAGCTTTAATTAGTGTAAGCTAAGATCCGATCCTCATGGGAAGAAGTTTCGCAGATTGGTTAGCACAGCAAGACCAAGCAGTAGTCGCAAAGACACGTGCTGGTGACGAAGCAAACAAACCACTCTTAAATCAACTCAACTGGATTTGGGTAAACAATCTTATGAATCAGAAAGCAGACCTTAATCCATCTTCTGCAGAACTACTTGACTGGGTTACTTCTGGTCAAATAGACGCAATGAGAAAATAAACGT
>JBHHVF010000036.1:0-9931 GCA_046754145.1 Candidatus Nitrosopumilus sp. | reverse complement strand
TTTGATTTTGTAAATGGATTCAATGATTCAGCAAATTCTGTTGCTACTGTTATTGGAACCCGTGTTCTAAAACCACTTCAAGCTGTAGGTTTGTCTGCAGCTATGAATTTCATTGGCCCTTTTGTTTTTGGTGTTGCCGTTGCAACCACTATTGCAAAAGGAATTGTCAGCCCTGATGACATTACAGTCTACATGATAATTGGTGGTTTGGCAGGCGCCATTAGTTGGAGTACACTTTGTACATATTTTGGATTGCCAATTTCAAACAGTCACTCTTTAGTTGGAGGAATTATGGGTGCAGGAATTGCAGGATTAGGATTTGAAAAATTAGTTTATGGTGGATTAACTAAAGTTTTTGCAGGAATTGTAATTGCCCCTATTGGTGGAATGATCTTTGGTCTTCTATTGACAGGATTAATAATTACTGTTTTTGCAAGTCGTCGACCTGGACCAGTAAACAAAACTTTTGGTAGATTACAAGTAATTTCTTCAGCTTGGTTTGCTTTAACTCATGGTGCAAATGATGGACAAAAGACTATGGGTATTATCGTTTTAATTCTATTTTCAGCAGGAATGATTCCTGAACTTGAAATGCCACTCTGGGTCATCTTTGCAGCTGCTACTGCAATGGGATTGGGTACTTTCTTTGGTGGATACAAAGTAATCAAAACACTTGGAGTTAAAGTCACAAAACTCAAACCATACCAAGGATTTGCAGCTGAGACTGGTGGTGGATTGATGATTGCAATATTTGCAGTATTTGGAATTCCAGCAAGTACCACGCACGCAATAACAGGCACTATTATGGGCGCAGGTGCTGCAAGAAGAAAACGTGCTGTGCGATGGAAAGTAAGTAGACAGATTGTATTTTCATGGGTAATTACTATCCCAGGTGCTGCTGCAATGGCAATTGGATTTACTTATGTGATTCATCTATTTGTTTGATTTTTATTCTAGCACAAATCTGCTGAAATATTCAAATGGATATTTTACAATTAATTCAAGCTAATCTTCTAACTCCAATAATTCTGTTCTTTTTGTTTGGAATTATTGCAGCTAGAATAAAGTCTGACTTGAAAATCCCTGAAGCAATCTCAGAATTTTTACCAATCTATCTTCTTGCAGCAATTGGACTTCATGGAGGAATTGAGATGAGAAATACTGGATTTGAGAACATGTTAATTCCAATGTTAGTTGCAATTGGTCTTTCACTTTTGTTTACTTTGAATCATTATCAAATTTTACGAAGATTAGGAAAATTCAACCTCTTTGATTCTTATGCACTAGCATCAACTTATGGTGCAGTAGGAGCTGTAACTTTCTCAGTTGGATTGTCTTTTCTCAAGAATCAAGGTGTAACCTCTGAAGGATATCTTGCAGCTATTCTTGCAGTATTAGAACCTGTAGCGTTTATCATGGCAATATTTTTGACAAATATGGCAGTATCAAAACAAATCAAAGCAAAAAAACAATCTTTCACAGATGATGATACATCTGATATTGAGATGGGAATGCAATCTACCAAGACAAAACTCTCTCAAGTGTTACACGAATCAATTACTGGCAAAGCAATAGTTATTCTACTTGGAAGTATTGTAATTGGCTATATTATTGGTGAAGCAGGTTTTGAATCCATCAAAATTGTATTTGATGAGATGTTTGTAGGTGCCATTGTTATCTTTATGATAGAGATGGGAATTATTGCTGGTCAAAGATTAGATGATATCAAAAAAGTTGGTATCTTTCTTACTGCCTTTGCGATAATTATGCCTACATTTAATGGAATTATTGGTGTTTTAGTAGCAACAGTAATGGGATTAAGTCTAGGTGGTGCAGTAATGTTTGGATTGCTTTTGGCTAGTGCATCATTTATTGCAGCACCTGCAGTATTACGTCATGCAATCCCAGAGGCAAAACCTAGTCTTTACATCACATCTGCACTAGGAATCACATTTCCTTACAACATCATTGTATTGTTACCCATCATGTTTACTATCTCGTCTATTGTACACAACACAGAAGGATCGATAGACTTATTCCATTATATCACGGAGAATTGGATATGAAACTCTATAACGTAAAACTACTTACAATTACTTGTGAAATACTTGCACAAAAAAATATTATTGAAATTTTAAAAAAACATCAAATCACTGGGTATACAACTTATGAAGTAGAAGGAAATGGAGCACGTGGTTTGCGTGGTCAAGGATTTAAGAATGAAAAAAATGTTAAAGTTGAAGTAATTATGAGAGAAGAAAAATTATCTGACGTTATAGAGGAGATCTCAAGAACAATGTTTGCTAATTTTGCTTTAGTACTTTATGTCAACGATGTTGGAGTAGTTAGAACCGAAAAATTTTAACAGCAAGTATCATCTGAGCATAGAACCGGAATTTTCTTACTTGTCTTTGTAACATTTGATATTAGTTCTGATAATTGATTACTTGAAATTGTATACATTGCCTTTTTTCCTTCATCTCTTGACTTGACAATTCCACACTTCTTCAAAGTTTTTAGATGATGTGATACCAGAGGCTGTTCTTTTTTTAATTTCTCAACAAAATCATTTACACACAACTCTTTGTTTTTCTGTAATAACTCTAGAATTTCAAATCTAGTCTCATCACAAATGCATTTTAGGAGACTAACTCCATTCATATCAATTTAAATTTATATAAACTAATATTTATATCATATTCATGACTGATGCCAAAAATGTTCTATTTGTATGCGTAGAAAATGCTGGACGAAGCCAAATTGCTGAGGCATTTTTCAAAAAATATGCACCAAAAAACTTCAATGTTATCAGTGCTGGAACAATTCCTTCATCACAGCTAAATCCTTTGGTTGTTAGAGTAATGGGTGAGATTGGAATTGATTTGGATGAACAACGACCAAAACTATTGTCTGAGAACATGATTGAAAGTTCATTCAAAACTGTTAACATGGGATGCATGGACAAAGAATCTTGTCCTTCATTGTTTGTTAAAGATGTACTTGATTGGAATATTTCTGATCCAAAAGAAAAGTCCATAGATGAGATAAGAAAAATTCGTGACCAAATTAAAAACGAAGTAATGGATCTAATTGATTCTCTTAAGGAAGATAATTAATGACTTATTCGAATTTACAAATTTTTATCGTAGAATTAATTGGAACTTTTATTCTTGTAGTTTTTGCTACGGGTTCAATTGTTTATGATGCTGAAGTATTTGATGGAAAGTTAGGAATTCCGTTTGCAGCTGTTGCCCCATTTATTGCATTACTTATTGGTGTGTACTCTTTTGGAAAAATATCATTAGCGCATTTTAATCCTGCAGTTACTATTGGTTATTACATTACAGGACATATTACAAAAATTCAAGTGCTATATTATTTTACAGCAGAAATTATTGGTGCATTGTTAGGCTCTTTGTTTGTTTTATCTTTTATTGGAGAAAAGGCAAATCTTGGTGCCAATGCACCAAACTATGATTTTTCAATGTTTTTGATATTTCCAGTTGAGATATTAGCTTCTGCAATGCTTATGGGAGTAATCTTCTATGTTGTGTACACAAAAGGCTTGAAAGGGTTTAGTGGTGTTGCCATTGGCGGAATAGTTGGATTAGATATTTTGTTTCTAGCATTTATCTCAGGGGCATCTATGAATCCTGCTAGAGCCCTTGCCCCTGCATTACTGTCTGGTACTTTTGGTGATCTTTGGATATATTGGACAGCGCCATTTGTTGGAACAATTATTGTGGCATTTCTATTTCGTGGCAAATTTCAAGCCCAAAGAGCCTCAAATTACGAATAATAATGACCCAAATTACACTTGATTATTGTCTAATTCCAGAAAATTATTCAATAATGCTAAAAAAGTGATCCCTTCAGGAGTTAATAGTCCTGTAAGATATTTTGAGCCATACCCATTCTTTACAAAAAGGGCCAATGGTGCATACATTTGGGATGAAGACAACAATCGTTACATAGATTTCTGTAATGGTTATGGTGCATTACTTTTGGGACATCGAAGAAAAGAGATCATAGACTCTGTTTCCAATCAACTCTCAAAGGGAACTCTTTACTGCACTCCAACTGAATCTGAAGTAGAACTATCAAAACTAATCATTGGAAATTTTCCATCTATTGACAAAGTGAGATTGGTAAATACTGGTGGTGAAGCTACAATGACTGCAATTCGATTAGCTCGTGGATTTACAAAAAAGAAAAAAATAATAAAATTTGAAGGATGTTATCATGGCGCACATGACTCTGTTTTGGTAAAAGCAGGTTCAGGTGCTGCACATAATGGAGTCTCAGTTTCTGATGGAGGATTAGATGAAGTTTCAAAAAATACTCTGGTTGTTCAGTACAACAACATTGATGATTTACAAAAAACAATCAGAAAAAACAAAGACATTGCAGGAGTTATTGTTGAGCCAATCTTAGCTAATATGGGTTTAATCTTACCTGAAAAGAACTTTCTTTATGATCTGCGAAAAATTACTAAAGAAAATAACATACCATTAATTTTTGATGAAGTAGTTACTGGATTTAGAGTAGCTCCTGGTGGTGCACAAGAGCATTTTGGAATCAAACCTGACATTACTACTGTAGCCAAAGCTCTAAGCAATGGATTTACAATAGCTGCAGTTGGTGGAAAAAAAGAGATTATGGATTTACTGTCTCCAGGAGGTAAAGTCTATCAAGCAAGTACTTTTGCAGGTAATCCAATCTCTGTTAGTGCTGCAATTAGCTCAATTAAGACAATTAACAAAATCAAAAATAGACTATATTCAAAACTTGAAAGATTCAATCTATTGTTTACTACGGCACTAGATGATATGGCTACAGACATGGGAATCCCTCACCAAATTAATTTTACAGCATCAATGTTTCAGATTTTCTTTACCAACAAACCTGTTATTGATTATACCACATCAAAGAATGCAAACGCAAAGAAATTCCAAAAAGTGTTCAAAACATTGCTGAAAAAAGGAGTATTCATTGCACCCTCGCAATTTGAAGTTGTTTTCTTATCTGATGCTCATACTGAAAGCGATCTAAACAAAACACTTGATGCATATCATACTGCATTAAAATCGGTGAAAAATTGAAGTACATAATAGGTGCAAGAGGAAGTCAATTATCTGTAGCACAAACAAACTGGGTCATCACAGAACTAAAAAAAGTAAATCCTGATTCAGAATATGAAATTAAAACTATTACAACAAAGGGCGATACTGATAGTAGAGCATTATTTACAATAGATCAGAAAGGAATTTTTGAAAAAGAGATTGATAGAGCAGTTGCACAAAAAGAAGTAGATTTTGCAGTACATAGTCTCAAAGATGTTCCTTCAGAAATAGATGACACTCTCACTATAGCATGTATTCCAAAACGTGAAGCAGTTAATGATGTCTTTATCTCTTCAGATGGCTCAACACTTGAGACTATCAAGGAAGGTGCAGTAATTGGAACAAGCTCACTTCGTCGTGCTGTACAGGTTTCTCAAAAGAGACCTGATGTTACAGTAAAACCAATTCGAGGAAATATTGAAACTAGAATTAGAAAGGCATCTGGAGAAAACTATGACGGAGTAGTACTTGCTCAGGCAGGAATTAGCAGATTAGGTGTTGATGTAAAATTTTCTTCATTATCAATTGATGATTTTTCTCCATCACCTGGTCAAGGTGCCATTGCAATAGTTGCAAGAGCCGATGACACTCAAACAATCTCTATGCTAAAAAAAATTGAAGATGCTGATTCTAGATTAGAGATAGAAGCAGAACGTACATTGTCTGACTTTGTTGATTCTGGATGTCGATTTCCAGTAGGTGCATATGCAAAATCAAATGGAACGGAAATGACTTTGAGTGTAGTAGCATTTTCTGTTGATGGAAAAAAATCATTACAAGTAAACAAAACTGGAAACAAAGAAGACCCTCATTCTCTTGGTAAAAGTGCTGGAGAGGAACTCCGTGAGAAAGGTGTAAATGATCTTGCATTAAATTGGAGAGAAAAAGTAGAGGAATGGAATAAAACATGACTGGAAAAGTGTATCTAGTTGGAGCAGGACCTGGAGATAGTAAATTAATTACGTTACGAGCAGTTGAACTTCTCAAAAAAGCAGATGTTGTTTTGTATGATAGATTGGTAAGTAAAAAAATAATCTCCATGATTCCAAAAAAAGCAGAAAAAGTCTATGTTGGACGAGCAGTAGGTGATGATACAACTCATCAAATTACAACCAATGATTTAATGGTAAAATATGCAAAATCTAAAAAAAATATAGTTAGACTGAAGGGTGGAGATCCAATAATCTTTGGACGTGGTGGAGAAGAGGCAGAATTTCTCAAAGAAAATAACGTAAAATATGAAATCATTCCTGGAATTACTTCTGGAATTGGGTCTGCAACTTATGCTGGAATTCCTCTAACTCATAGAAAATATGCATCATCAGTAGTCTTTGTTACAGGACATGAAGATGCTGAAAAGAAAAATGAGATAGTAAAATGGAAGAGACTGGCAAAATCAGTTGATACTATTGTAATTATGATGGGATTATCTAGAATTGATGTAATTTGTAAACAACTAGTAGCTGGAGGAATGGACAAAAAGACTCCAGTAGCTGTAATCCAAAATGGAACCACTCCTAAACAAAAAATGCTTAAAGGAACCATCACAAATATTGCAAAAAAAGTCCAAGCAAACAAAATCACTCCTCCAACAAACATCATTATTGGCAAAGTAGTAGATCTGTCTGAAACTATAGGTTGGAAATAATGATTGATGGAAAGACTATAGCAATTACTCGCTCAAAAGATGACGCTGCTGAATTCATCTCTCTAGCTGAAGAAAACAAAGCAACAGCAATACCATTACCTACAATTGAATTAATCAGCAAGGGAGAAAAAATTGTTGATGAATTTCTAGACTCAGTAAAACAATATCATCCTGACTATTCTGTTTTTCTAAGCTCAAAGGCAGTCAAATTACTATTTGATACTGCAAAACAAGTTGGAAAATTTGAGTCATTGCAATTAGCAGTTGCAAATACCATTGTAATGTCAGTTGGACCAAAAACTACTGTCACTCTTGAAAATGAAGGAATCAAAGTAAATCATGAAGCAACTAATCATTCATCAGTTGGTGTTGGAGAAGAATTTACAACTCTTCATGCTGTTGGCAAAAAGGTAATCATTCCACGTAGTGGTGCATCTAATTCCTTTCTAAAAGAACTGTTAAATAAAATTGGAATTGATGTATTGGAAATTCATCTGTATGATGTCTGTGCATTTAGAGATACTACACAATGGAATGAATTTCGAGAATTATTTTCACAAAACAAAGTCGATGGTGTAATCTTTACCAGTGCATCATCAGTTAGAGGTTTCTTTGATATAATGTCAAAAGATTATAACAAAGATGATTTGCTGAATCATCTTTCAAACCTTTCTCTAGTATCCATCGGACCTTTTACATCTGAGGAATTAAAGAAATTCAATGTGTCTTATACTGTAGCAGAAGTTCATACTGTTGCAGGTGCATTTGATGCTATGAAAAATACTTTGATAGCTTGAATCTTAGCTTCGTTAGAATAGCTAACATCTGGACTTAGATTATGATTTTTTATATATTCTGAGTCAGTCAATCCGTTCAAACATTATGTGATTCCAAATTTGTAATATTTCTCTCTCTTTGAGAAGATCATCTTTATTTAAGTGGGATTATCATAAGCCATGAGGTTGTGATAAATGTCTAAAACACAATGCCCTTTCTGTAAAATGCATCTAGGCGGAGAATCATTGCAAAGACATATTCGTATAATTCACAATCAAAAATTGATCAAAGTTGTTTGAAATTATTTTTTTAGACGTGTTTAATAATGTCACAAAATGAAAACAAATCGTCTGTAATTGTAATTAATGCCTCCTCATCAGGTGCTAAAGGGAACACTGAGTTAATCTTAAAAAAAATATCAAATGATCTTGATTGCAAACACGTGTATCTAAAGAACAATTCCTATACTGAATTAAGAGAAAATATTAGAAAAGCAGATGGGATAATTTTTGGTACTGGTAATTATTGGTCCAGTCATTCACATCTCCTGCAAAAATTCTTAGAAGATGCAACAGAGGATGAATTAAGTGATGTCTTCTTGGGAAAACCAGCTGCATTAATTGTTACTAGTCAGTCAACAGGTGGAATGAGTGTAGTTTCTAATTTAATGGCAACTCTGAATTTGTTGGGATGTGTGATACCTCCATTATCTTGCATTGTATATTCTCAATCAATACACGGTTCAGAAAAAAAAGAATTCTGGAAGATTGATGATTATAAAGTAATGTTGCATAATTTTTTACAATACGTTAAGGATAAAAAACAATTAAGAATTTGGGATGTAGATACAAGCTACAAGAACAAGTGGATTGGAGATGACAAATAATTTATTATAATTTTAGTATAAAATTATTACACAGCTTCAGATAATTTTTTAATATGACTAGTGTCATTTTTTGCAGCCAAATCTAGTGCTTTTTGCATTTCATTTTTGATTTCATCAAAGTCTTTTAATTCTTCTTTGATTATCTCGCATTCTTTTACAATCGGTAATTTACTAAAGTTCTGATATTGACCGTATGTTACTGTACATGTATAGAATTTTTCGTCTTCTTGGAATTTGTATCTAATTTTAACTGGCATGATGCTTCAAAACGCGTATTTTGGGTATTGGAATGTCGTGTTTTTAATTTTTATCATAATGGATTGCCTGAAATTACACAATTTCCGATAACTCCAGAAGGTAACTAGTGTCATTTTTTGCAGCCAAATCTAGTGCCTTTTGCATTTTATCGTGATGGTCTTCAAAGATTTTTTCAGCTTCTTTGATTGCTTTACACTCTTTTACAATTGGTAATTCTCTAAAATTCTTGTATTGCTCGTATGTGAGAATACATGTATAGAATTTTGTATCTTCCTTGAATTTGTATTTGATTTTAACTAGCATGAGGTTATCTGATTCTACTAAAAATGAGTCAACTAGAACACCTACATCAATAGGTTTGAATAAAATTTTTGTCGGGTTTAGGGATTTTATTTCCTTTTCAGCAGATTTAGGCAAATCTCCAGTAAGAATCACCACATTTGCAATAGGGTCTTTTTCTCGAATTTTTCTTAATGCGTATAGTCCATCATATTTTGGCATCATTAGATCTAACAAAATAATATCTGGATGCAGTTTATCAAATAGTTCTACTCCTTCTAGTCCGTTATACCCTTTACCAATAACATCCATGCCATGTAATTCTAGAAGTTCAGATATAGTTGAAACAATATCTTTATCGTCATCTATTATTACAACTGATGTCAAAACTTCCCATGCCCTTTTTGATTATATTTTATTATGAGATTAAATCGTGTCTGTTGTAAAAATAAATAACAACTTTGTGATCGCTGTACTGTTTTTAACAATTTGATCCCCGATATTATTTTTTGATGTTTTTTTAGATTAATAATTGAATCACATGGTGGAAAGATTTCTACAAAAAATAATCCTGATTACGGCGTTACTCTTACAGTCAAATTGCCACTGACAAAAAATAACAAAAACTAATTTTCATAATCTTGTACAAAGTAATGTAATATTGATCGCAACCATCTCTAAAAAAATGTGATCGCTTTTACTATTTTCACTTTTGGGACATTCTAGATATGCATATATGAATATCATAAGAAATAAGATTGTAAGAGATGACTAGAATACAGTGTCCTCATTGTGAAAAACAACTGGCAGGAGATGCTTTCTTGCAAAGACATATCCGAACTGTTCACAAGTCAGAATTAGTCACAATAAAAAACTAATTTTAAATCATTTGATACTTTAACGTACTGTTTTATTTACACCACTGGAAAACCTTACTGATTTTCCAACAATTAATCTTGG
>JBHHVF010000035.1:0-10021 GCA_046754145.1 Candidatus Nitrosopumilus sp. | reverse complement strand
TCTTTCTAAGACTTGATCAAAGTTAATTGGTTCATGACAAGATAAAATCCCTGATGAAACATATGCATTAAGTTTTTTTTCACTTATACCTGCAGTATGACCATTAATTATGCAATCACACTCTAACATTGTTGAAAGTGATTTCATTGTTTTAGGATCACGTAAAGTAACTTTAGTCCATGAAAAAACTTCTCCCAAACCAAGAACATGAGGATGTTTTATTGCAGATTTTTCTTGCGATAATGAAAGATTTTTGCTATTACTGAATTTTGCATCAACAGGAAGACCTCCAGGCACCACTTGAAAAATTCTTATCGGTAAATCTTCTCCGAGTTTGAGAAATTCTTGAAAACCCTTGTAACCAGTAGCACTAACAACGTCAATTGGGTCAGAAAAAAGAGAAGTAACACCACAAAGAAGTGCCTTTTTTGCAAATTCAGATGGAAGGACGAATTGGTCAATATGTAAATGAGGATCTGCAAAACCTGGACTAACATATTTGTTCTTTACATCAATGACGGTAGTTTTGGGACCAAGTGTATGTGCAGCATCTGGACCAACATATGCAATCCTATCATTAATTATTGCAATCTGAGTTTTTGGAATAATTTCTCGGGTATATACTGACAACAAATTACAATTTTTCAAAATAAGATCTGCTTTTTTGTCACCCATTGCTACAGAATTCAAGGAAGAGATCGAATTTGCTAGACTCAAATTCACGGTTATTAATTGGATTTTGCACCTATTATAGATTCAATGCTTAAATTACGGTTGAAGAGGTTTTGTTGATATGAACATTCCAAAGGTGATCAGAAAGTATTGTGCCAAATGTAAGACACATACTGAACAAAAGGTCTCCATTTACAAAGCTGGAAAAAGACGTGGTTCTGCTAGAGGAGAACGTCGACACGCTGAACGTAAACAAGGATATGGTGGACAAAAATTCCCAAAACTAGCAAAACCAGCTAAAGTTACAAAGAAAGTTACTCCTATTATGACATGTACTGTATGTAAAAAGAAATACAATAAACCAGGTATTAGAATTAAAAAGTTTGAGTTGGTGGCAGCATGAAAAAAGATCATATTGAAATTCCAAAACCATCAAGCAAGTTTCAGAAAGTTAACTGTGATGAATGTGGTGAACTTCAAGTAGTTTATTCTCATGCATCAACATCAATTGCATGTAATTCCTGTGGTAATGCCATTGCAGAACCAACAGGTTCAAAAGCCAAGATTAATGGTAAAATCTCAGGTAGTGCTGAGTAAATCATAGTCTTGTTTTGTATTTAGATTAAGTGCAATTTTCTTATCATTAATTATAACATAATTTTCTTCTAAATTTTCAAGTGAAGAAACTTTTTCTGAATTCACTAAAGAGATTCCTGTATAATGGCATATTTGATTATCAAAATTTATAGAATAATTAGATGTGATTCCAAGAGTAGTTAAAAATTTGTTTGTAACAAGAATACTAGTCCAAATTTTTTGAGAGTCATATTGATTTACAATTTTTTGTATAACTTCTTTATCTAATAATGGTAAATCGCCAGAAGTAACTAAAACAGCATCATTGATAGTTTTAAGTACTAAAGTTAGATCTTCTACATAACCAATTCCAGGGGTGTCAAAAGTTTCAATATTATTTTCTTGCAGTAATTTTTTTGTTTTAGGAGAATTAGAGCTAGTAATCGCTAAAATTTTTGAAAAACAATTTGAATTTTTTAACGAGTCAACTACATGAAGGATTATGGGTTTTTTGTATTGTAGTAATAGTTTTTCATCATCTAAATTCATGCGAGTGCCTTTACCACCTGCCATTATAAGACCAATCATATCGATACAAATACCATCAAAGAAGCTAAACGTGTTAGTTCGTTAGTAGCGCCAAGAACATCACCAGTAATTCCACCAAAACTACGAGTGGATATAGCTAAAAGAAACATGGTCAGAGTAACAGTTACACCAAGCATCAGTAGCCCAGTAGTTTCACCAACAACAATTACTGGAATTAACATAATGATGAACGCGGCTGTAAGTTTTTTCTTGTCTTTCATAATCTTTACAAAAGGAGAATTTGAGCCTAACGCGGCTGAGTTTCCCATACTAGCCACCAGTACCATTGAGAATTTTGCCAAAATTTCACTAATCAGAATTGCTTTAAACAAATCAAATCCATTTGTAAGAGAAATTGCCATTATCAAACCGACAAGATACAAAACAATTGCAACAATTCCTGCAGAACCAGTAGAAAGATCTTTCATAGCTTTGAGTTTTCTATCTTTACTTCCCTTTACCATAAGTCCATCAGCAAAATCTGCCAATCCATCTACATGATGTATACCAGTAACAATTGCAAGAGAGGCAACTACTAACAAACTAACTATCAAAGGATCTAAAAAGAAAGATAATCCAAAACCAAAAGAGCCAACTAAAAGTCCAATTGCTATTCCAACAATAGGAAAAAGATACATGTATTTTGCAACATTTTCTAATGTTGCATTTGAGGATGGAAAAATTGTCAGAAAAGAAAAAACAGAACCAATTTCTTTAAGCATGAATCCACCATCCAACCAGTGATAAAACAGTAATTATTGGAATAGTAACCATTCCAAAGAAAAGAATTGAAGTAAGTTTCATCATTGTAAGTGCAGATGTTACATGTTCTTTTGTTAGAGTAATTTCACCATCACCTAACTTGTAATGATTTATTTTTTCAAACTTTGTTTCAAGAGCACCTGCAAGTGCAGCCATAGGATAGCCAGCATTATGACTCTCAGTTTTTTTGCCATCTCTAATCATTATTTTGTATGATTCTTTCCAATTGTTTTGTAAAATGGCAGCTGAAATGATCATCACTAATCCTGTAAGTCTAGATGGGATATAATTTAAAATTGTGTCACATGTTGCCCCAAACCATCCTACATTTTTGAAAATATCAGTCTTATATCCAATCATTGAATCTGCAGTATTGATTATTCTATACACAAATGCTCCAGGCAAACCAAAAAGAGTATAGTAAAACAGAGGTCCAGTAATACCATCAACAGTATTTTCACTTATGCTTTCAAGCACACCTGAAATTACATGATTTTTGTCTAAATTCTTGGTATTTCTCTTAACTATCATGGATAGTTTTTCCTGTGCAGAATCCAAATCGTCTTGTTCTAGAGAAACTATTACGGCTTGAGCGTAACGTTCCATGCCTCGAATAGCAATAGTAGATTTGAGTAGTATCACTCCAACAATAATTGATACGACTATTGTTACCCAGTCAGTTGTAAGTAATGAAATTCCAGTATCTAAAATTAAAAGTAATGTAACTACAATTCCTACAGGTATTGTGACTATGAAGATTCCTCCAAGTTTTTCAGCATATGCATTTTGATTTTTAGCTAATGGTGTTAGCTTTGCAATTAATGTTCCAATCCATGCAGTTGGATGATATCTACTCTTAGGATCTCCTAATACAAAATCTAATCCTAAGGCAAATACAATGATTACTGTAGATTCTATAATCATTTTATCATCCTCTCAATTGTTTTTATATCTAGATTGTTTTTTACAGTTTTTGCTAGCTTGTCTAGTTCTTTATCAATTTTAGCAACATTATTTTTGGTCCAAGCAATCTCTTTTGGTTTTGCATAAAGTGAATCCTCCTCAGGGAGATTCATTTTTGTCATTGGAATAGTTCCTAAAACAGGGATTTTTGTTATTTGTTTTATTTTTCTAAACCCTGGTTTTAGTACATTGATATCTCCACGAAATTTATTAAATACAAATCCCTTTACTAATTTTTGATATTTTTTGTCTAATAATTTCATTGTTCCTACCAAACTTGCAAAAGATCCACCTCTATCAATATCAGACACCAACAAAACAGATGCATCAGCTTTCTGAGCAATAGACATATTTGCAATATCAAATTTTTGTAAATTAATTTCAGCAGGTGAACCTGCTCCTTCTAAAATTACTAAATCATAATTTTTTTTGAGTCTAGATAAAGAATTAGTTGCTGCTTTGATTCCTTTTGATTTTACAAATTTTACATAGTAATCTTTTGCGTGCATTTTTTTGTAATACTTACCATTAAGATAGACTGCACTATAGTAATTTCCTAATGGTTTTAGCATTATTGGATTAAGGTCTGGAGTAATTTGACATCTAGCACCTATTGCCTGAATTGCTTGGGCACGAGATATCTCAAAATCAGGCGTGACATAGCCAAAATTTGACATATTTTGTGATTTGAATGGTGCTACACTGTAACCTTTTTCTACAAATATTCTACACAATGCTGCAACTAGTGTAGTCTTTCCAGCACCAGAACTAGTTCCCTGAATCATCAGAGGCTTCATACAGTTGCCTCCAATGCTCGCACTAGTTTTAGATTATCTTTGTGAGATTTTACTGCAACTCTAATGTAATGATTATTTAGACCTCGAAAGTTTTTACAATCTCGAATCAAGACTTTGTGTTTTAATAATTTCTTTTGTAGTTTTGTAGAGTCTTGTTTTGTTTTGATTAAAATAAAGTTAGTTGATGTATCATGACACTCTAAACCCTGTATATCAGTAATTTTATTTTTAAGAAAACTAGATTCTTTTTTTATGATAGACTTTGATTTTGTAAGATGTGATTTATTTTTAATTGCAATAATTCCAGCTTCTTGTGCTAAAGCATTAACACTCCAAGGAATTTTTATTTTTTGTAGAATGTCAATGATTTGTTTTGAAGATCCTGCATATCCAATACGAATACCGGCTAGACCAAACGATTTAGTAAGTGATCTTAATACAAATAGATTATCATATTTTTTTACTAAATTTAATACAGATTGATTTGATTGTGGAACAAGTTCAATAAAGCATTCATCAATAAATACAAAACAAAACTTATGTTTAGCAGCCAGTACAATTTTGTTTAATTGTTTTTTTGATAAAATGGTTCCAGTAGGATTATTTGGATTACAAATAAAGATACAACCTTTTGTAGGAATTTTGGAAATAAAAGAATTAAGATTTTCAGCAAGATTCATTGTTTTAAAAAAAGTAATTTTACAATCAACAAGTTTTGCTGCAGTCTCATATTCTTCAAATGTGGGTGTAGGGATCAAAATACGTTTTTTTGATAAAAATGCACTACAGAAATTATAGATTATCTCAATTGCTCCATTCCCAACAATTAGGTTTGATTCTGGCAATCCAGTATATTTTTTGAGGCCAGATATCAAATCGCTAGAATGTAAATCCGGATAGTCAGATATTTGACTCAGTCTTTTTTTCAGGACTGATTTGACAGATGTAGGCATTCCGGCAGGACTGATATTTGAGCTAAAATCTACAATACTAGGATCTCGATCATCAACTGAGTATCTACCTCCGTGGGCTACAGGATTATGTGTTAGAATAGTATGTTTTGTCCTTATTTTCACAGTACCAAATAAGAATAGGCGATATAGTATCTTTTGGTAATTTGAATAACGATTATTAATTGAAGCCGATCAAGTTTTAATTCGTGGAAAAGAAAAGAGTAGCAATTATTGGAGTAACAGGTGCTGTAGGGCAAGAATTTGTTCAATCTTTAGAGAATCACCCCTGGTTTGAGGTAACTCAAATTGCAGCTTCTGAGCGTTCAGCAGGAAAAAACTATCTAGACGCAATTAAAGATGCAAGTGGAATTGTTGCATGGGATGTTGACGGAGAAATTCCTGAATATATCAAGTCAATGACTGTAAAACGAATTGATGAACTTGATGTATTACAATTAGATTTAGTATTTTCAGCAGTTGAATCAGTGGCTGCAAGAGATATAGAAACTGCAATGGCTGCAGATTTACCAGTAATTTCAACTAGTTCTGCATATAGATACGAAGAAGATGTTCCAATTCTAATTCCAGGAATTAATGATGAGCAATCTGAATTACTGGAAACTCAAAAGAAAAACCGTAACTGGAAAGGTTGGATAGCACCATTACCAAACTGTACTACAACGGGTTTAGCAATTACACTAAAACCATTACTTGAGAAATATGGTGCAAAAAAAGTTATGATGACCTCAATGCAGGCAATCTCAGGTGGTGGAAAATCTGGAGTATCTGCAATGGGAATTACCGATAATATTTTACCATACATTCCAAAAGAAGAAGGAAAGGTTAGAATTGAAACTAAAAAGATCTTAGGAAAACTCAAGGACGGCAAAATAGAGGATGCAGATATCAAGGTAAGTTGTACCTGTACTCGAGTTCCTGTAATTGATGGACATACCGAATCAGTATTTGTAGAAACTTCAGAAGATATTGATCCTGCAAAAGCCAAAGAACTTTACAACTCTTACAATCAAAATATTTCAGTTGAAGGATTACCTTCTGCACCAAAAGATTACTATGCATTCCATGAAGATCCAACAAGACCTCAACCAAGAATGGAAAGAACAGTTGGAGGTGGAATGACAACAACCATTGGAAGAGTAGAAAAAGAAGAATTGTTTGACAAAGGTCTCAAATACATGTTATTCTCACACAACAAGAAAATGGGTTCAGCAAAAGGAGCTGTGTTGTTAGCAGAAATGTTATACAAAAAAGGCAAGATTTAGATTATTTTTTGCAATTTTTACAATAATAACTTTATAAGAACCAGAAATCTAGATCGACACAGGTGTTTTGAACGGCAAAAGTAGATGATTTAGATTTACAAATTTTATCAGAATTATCTAATGATGCATCAATTTCGGTTCCAAACTTATCAAAAAAGATCAATGTTAACTCGTCAGTAATATATTCAAGAATCAAAAGACTGGTCAAAAGAAAATTAATTGAACGTTTTACTATTGATGTGAATGATGCAGAACTTGGTTACAATGTTAAAGCACTAACTGGAATTAATATGAACACAAAAAAACGCGATCACATAATTGAAGAATTATTCAAGATTGATGGAGTCAGAGAAGTTGCAGAAGTTACAGGCAGATTTGACATACTAGTCACTATGTATTCAAAATCATTAGATCAGATGCATAAAATGGTCTCTGAGCGAATAGGTAGAATTGAAGGAATACAGTCTTCAGAGTCGTTTATTGAGATGAAATCACGAACTAAAGTAATGCCATATATGTCATCAAAGGATACTGACTAATATTGCAAAAACAAAAGTCAGAATCTCGTGTTGCAGTATATTATGAATTAACAAAACCAAAGATCTGGTATTTACTGGTGTTTACTGCATTTGGTGCAGCATTAACAGCAGCCAATATTTATGATATTGAAATTTCTCCAGCTACATGGACATTAATGTTATTTTCAGTTGCAGCGGGTTCAGCTGCTGCTAACACTTTGACAAACTATCACGACAGGGATATTGATGCAATTATGGAAAGAACAAAAAATAGACCTCTCCCATCAAAAAGAATCTATCCGGCAGTAAAAGCAAGGAATTTTGGATTAGCATTAGCTGGAATATCATTAGTTTTAGCATTTGGAATTTCATTTACCACAACATTAGAACAAGGTGTATGGGCAACAACATTCATTGCATTTGGATTGATAAACAATGTTCTTGTTTACTCATATGTATTAAAACGAAATTCAAGGACAAACATAATTTTAGGAGGTTTATGTGGAGGTGCACCTCCAATGATTGGATGGGTAGCTGTAAGTATGTCAGATTTATGGACAATGGGTCTTGCAATGGCAGGACTAGTGTTTATTTGGATTCCAATGCACATTTGGGCTTTGACTTTACATTTCAAAGATGATTACAACAAAGTAAATGTTCCAATGTTAACTGCAGTACAATCTGAGAAAACATCAGCAAGAGCAATTGCAGGTTCGACTGTTGTGATGGTATTGTTTTCAATTGCCCCATTTTTCATAACAACTGAAAGTGGCGAACAGATGGTGGGTAGTATCTATTTATGGACTGCAATAGTATCAGGCGCATTAATGACGGCATTATCAATATGGGTTATAGTTAAGCCTATGGAAAAAGCTGCATGGACTTTGTTTAAATTTTCTAGTCCTTATTTGGCAGTACTGTTTATTGCATTAATGGTAGACTCTGCATTATAAGATACTGCTATCATCATCAAGACTGTTAAGCTCTTTAGTGATTGCAGTATGCTTTTCTACTAATGTTTGAAGCTCGTTTTGTAATTCAATAGAATCCCATTTTGAGTTAATTAAAGAAGATATCTTTGCAACAATGCTCCATTGGAGATTATTTTGTTCGTCAATTAATTCTAAAAATCGCTTTCCTTTCTCATCATCATTCATAATTTTTCGATATAATTCAATGATAAAAAAGTTGGCAGAAGGTAATAATATAATTTCAAAGTTTTATTAGCAAATGAGGATTATTTGTCATATTGCAATGTAGTATCTCGGAATGTAAATTAAAATCAATAGAGACAGTAAAAATTAGTTTTAGAGAAACCAGAAATTTATGTAAGGAACATTACAAATTATTCAAAAATAAGGATAAAAAATATCTTACAAATTTTACCAAAGCATCAGAATTTTAATAAGATTTATTAGATTTTTCAAATTTTAAAATCATTGAAAGATTTAACACCTACTATTTTCAAGCTATCATATGGCTGCAAAGAAAAAAAGTACTAGTAAAAAGAAGTCAACCAAAAAAACAACTAGATCAAAAAAACAATCAAAATCCTCTACAAAAAAACCGGAATTTGAAAAAGCATGGACAGAATACAATGCTGCGTTAAGTGGTTGGAAAGAATCTCTTGCTCAATGGCAAAAAGCAACAAATGAAACTCTGATGACATATAATGATGCATGTCAAAAAGCGATAGAATCAGATGCAGAATTATTGAAAAAAGTGAGTTCAAGTTGGGAAAATACATGGGAAGAGATTGGTCCTGAATATATCAAACAACAAACAAAAATGTTTGAAAATATTTTCAAGGAAACTAATGTTGAATCAATGAAAAAATTCAATGATCAATGGGAAAAATTTCTTAAAACATCAGGTGATGATTCAATAAAGGCGTACCAAGAAGCTATCAAAAAATTTAATCAGACATGGCAATCAGGACAAATGTAATTCTATAAATCTAAAAAAGATTTTATTATTTTTTTATTTTTCCAATTCTGAAAACTTTACAGTTACAAACAGAACAAAATCCTTTGATAGCAGCTCTACCATTTTTCATAGTAGTTTCTTCCGGATTTTCAATTTTTCTTTTAGTTTTACATTTTACACAATAAGCTTGTGGAAAATTAGATTCTAAAGTATGTTTTTTACTGGTTGTAGAACCATGAAGTTTTTTCTCAATATCATCAAGTTTTTTATTTTGTTTTTGTAATGTTTGGATAATTTCTTGTTCAATATCAATAGATTCAAGTTTTTGAATTTCTTTTTCTAATTTCTTAACTCTGGAAAGTTGTTCTGGAGTTGGTTCATCTGATGAAGGACTTAACTGAGTGGACAAAACATATTCTAATTCATCAATCTGCTGTTGGAGATCATTGAATTGTGCCAATTGTTCTGGAGTAGCTTCTTCCTCTTCTTCAGATTGAGACTCTGGTAAAATTTGAAATGACAACATATCTTCTAATTCATCAATCTGCTGTTGGAGATCATTGAATTGTGCCAATTGTTCTGGAGTAGCTTCTTCTTCTAGTTCGGTGGTTGGTTCTGGTTCTTGAGTGGGTTCTTTTGTGAATCCTTTTGATAATGAGCCTCTAGAATGTTGGGAGGGTTCTGTTTCTGTAACTGGTTCGGTAGTTGGTTCAAAACCTTTTGGTAGGTTACCATGTATTTGTGAAGATCTTTCTGATACTTCAGCTTCAAGAGCTTCTTGATGTTCTTTTTCTTGTGCTATTTTATCTTGTTCTATTCTTTCCAAGTATTCATTTTCATATTCTTCTAAAAGTTGCCGTTTAGATTTTTCTGTATCACGTTGTATTTTCTCTATTTCTCTTGGAAGTTCTTTTGTGAATCCTTTTGGTAATGAGCCTCTAGAATGTTGGGAGGGTTCTGTTTCTGTAACTGGTTCGGTAGTT
>JBHHVF010000034.1:0-10046 GCA_046754145.1 Candidatus Nitrosopumilus sp. | reverse complement strand
GAACTACTTGACTGGGTTACTTCTGGTCAAATAGACGCAATGAGAAAATAAACGTGCACATCACGTTATCTTTTTGTTTTTTAAATTTTTAAATCTAAATTCTGTGCATGTATTTTCATTCGATCAATTTCATAACAGGGTTATGAATTTCAATCATGGTTTAAATAGTAATCAAGAAGAATTATTTCTGTAATGCCAATAGCAATACTTCCTGACATTGACGAACAAAGATGTATCGGATGTGCACTATGTGTAGAAATCTGTACAACTCTTGGTCCAGATGTCCTTAGAGTAAAACCTGTTGAAGGCTGGAAGAGAGGTAAAGCATTTGTATTTTATCCAGAAAGATGTATTTCTGATGGTGCATGCATCGGTGTATGTCCAACAAAATCAATCTTTTGGATGAGACCAATGAATTACACTGCTGGACAACCAGTACCTCTTCACAAAAACGGTATCTTCATCAAAGGTTGGGCAGAAGACGCAGCACTATAAGCTGAATCTTTTAGCACATTCTTTTTTCTTATTTTTAATTAAACAAATAATTTTTTCTTGATCTCTTTTGGTAGAGTTTTAACAAAATGTTTCAAGAATTGATCATTTTTGTCATAGTAAATTTCAGAAAACTTGTTGTGATCAAAGAAATGTTTCCATGTCTTCTCAAACATAGGAAATTCTTTTGGATCAAAATCTATTCTAGATGTTTCATGGTGTGCAGCTGGAAAAATATCTGAAATCTCAATTGGAATTAGTCCCAACTGTGGGTTGTATTGACATACTTGTATTGAATCAAAATCCTTGAATTTTTTTTCTAGGTCAACATATTGATGAGATAAATATCCTGGTTTTGTACTTGATTCACTGGTGATGAGAAGTTTATTTTTCTTTGACTTGAATTTTCTAACCATATTATGATATGCTTGAACCTCTGGACGAAATTGGTCTTCTTTATCAAATAGGAAAATAGCCTTTTCTTTGAATTTTGGTGTAGTAATACCAAGAAATTCATAATTATTTGTCATAACTTCAATCATTTCAAATAATTTGGGATGAGCTCTTGCTTTTTTCATTACATATTCCCATAATCTTCCTTCATGGATTACTTGCTTTACCTTATCGACTTCAAGTTTTATTGCATAGAGATTGTGAATTGCTAGCTGATTGATTTTTTCAGTTGTCTCAAGCTGACGTAATTCATTTGGAGTATATTTTGAGCACACCTCACAAGTACATGGAAATACAGCAATATCTGACAAATATCGTGTACCATCCTCTGTGATGTATCTTTGGTGTTTGGCATAAAGCATGTAAGATGCTGAATCAAATGTATCACATCCTAAAGCCACTGCAAATGGTATTGTTAGAGGATGTCCTGCCCCAAAAAGGTGTAAAGGAATAGAATGTGACATTTGTTTTTTTGCAGCTACGATCATCTGTGCCAATAATCTATATTCATATGACTCCATAAATTCAACTGGACTTCCTAAGGCTAACATCTGAAAACCAATGTCTACCAATTTTTTTGTTGACTTTGCAACAAGTTCAAAATGTTCTCCTCCTTGTATTGGACCAATCCAAATCTGACCATTATCTTCACTATCATCAAGTGTCTGTTTTGAAACTTTGAGAGTGTGATTAACATATGCTTCTGCTTTTTTTAATGGTAATCCAAATCCTGTTGGCTTGTCAAGTGGAATTGCAAAATCAGTTAAGATTCCTCTTTCAAACTTTGCCATCTCTGGTGGCGAAACTTCTACATCTCCATATTCTAAAACTTGATATCCACCAGAGTCTGTCATTATCCCGCCATCAAAATCTATAATTTTATGAATTCCTTTTTTTATAGCTTCATTACCATAACTATTTTTGGTAATGTATGCATTTGTAATTACTAAATCAAAACCAATCTCTCTGATTTTTTTTGATGGAATTGTCTGTTTTACTGAATGAATAACAGGAACATATGCTGGTGTCTCAATTTTTCCATGATTAGTATATAGAGTACCTATCCTTCCTGCTAAATCCGTTTTAGAAATTTCAAACAAGTAATTACACAAATTTAAAGGCGTTATTTAATCAATCAACAAAAAATTTTTTCAAATCATTATTTTTTGTAACTAAATCAAGCCAATCCACATCTTCATTGCCTTTATTGCTAGAAATTAGAATAATTGCCTTTTCGATTATTTCTTGAATGCTTTTTCCACTAGTGTTTATTTGAAATGCCTTTTCTTGGAACTTACTTATTGCATCATGTGCAATAATGCCTAAAACTTCACTACCTGCGTTTTCTCTACTCTTCTCATTTGTGTACTTTCGTTCTTTGTAGACTGAAATCAAGTCATATGGGTTTCTTCTCAAAATAATCATTATCTTTACTTTATTTTTATCTAAAACATAAGGCGCTAAATGTCCAACAATCACATTCTTCTCTGAAATTTTTTGTTCAAGGATTTTTTCTAATTTTGCTGTATCTACATCATTTGCATCTTCATTTTTTTCAAATAACCCTGCATCTTTTGCTATAGTATTGATATCAATAATAGATAGCTCAAGCTTTTCAGCAATTTTCTGTGTAATAGTGTGTTTTCCAACTCCTGGATTTCCAGTAATTACAATTGACATGTTATAGAATCACGATAAACTGCATTAAACGATTTCTGTAATACTAATAAGTAGAATTAGATTTTTGACTATATTGCAAATTGGTTTACTAGGTAAAGCAAATGTTGGAAAATCAACGTTTTTCTCAGCTGCAACTGAAACTCCTGTAGCATCAGGTAATTTTCCCTTTACTACAATTGAACCAAATATTGGTGTGGCTTATGTTAAAGCAGATTGTGCTTGCAAGCATTTTGGAATTCAACATGAAAATGAATTATGTGTTAATGGCACTCGTTTTATTCCAGTTAAACTCATTGATGTTGCAGGATTAGTTCCAGGTGCACATGAAGGAAAGGGATTAGGAAATCAATTTCTTGATGATGCAAGACAAGCTGAAGTTTTGATTCATGTAGTTGACATTGCTGGAAGTACTGATATCCAAGGACAACCAGTTCCAGTTGGAACACATGATCCTCTAGAAGATGTTGCATTTGTTCAAGATGAATTTGATCAATGGTTTATAGATATTCTCAAAAGAGAATGGGACAAAATCACTCGTGAAATAGATCAAAAGAGAGCAAAACTTACTGATGGTATTGCAAAAAGATTCACAGGATTAGGTATCAAAGACTATCAAGTACACGAAGTGCTACAAAAACTAGGTCTTGTTTCTAGAAATCCAAAGGAATGGAAAGACTCTGATATCGAAACTTTTGTTAAAGAACTAAGAAAAAATACGAAACCAATGATTATTGCTGCAAACAAAGCAGATCTTTGTCAAGACCTTGATATTCTTAAAAAAATTTCAGATTCTGTAATTCCTTGTAGTGCTGAAACTGAGTTACTCTTACGAAAAGCAGCAAAAGCAGGAATTGTGAACTATACTTCTGGAGATGAAGACTTTAAAATTATAGAAGGAAAAGAAATTCTACCTCCTCAACAAAAAGCATTAGATTTGGTTAAATCTGTATTTTCTAAAATTCCTTCTACTGGTATTCAGAAAATCCTTAACACTGCTATTTTTGATTCTCTAAAATTTATTGTTGTATATCCTGTAGAAGATGAAACTAAACTAACCAACAAAGACGGTGTTATTTTGCCTGATACAAAATTGCTTCCACAAGATTCTACTGCAAAAGAGTTAGCAGGTTTAATTCATGCAGATATTGCTAAAGGATTCTTACATGCAATTGATTGTAAAACTAAACAACGAATCAGTGGTGATCAGAAACTAAAAAATGGTGATGTGATCAAAATTGTATCCACATTAAGTAGGGGATAGCATGTTAGGTTTAGGTATTGAAAGTACAGCTCATACATTTTCTTGTGCTATAATTGAAAAAAAAGGGAAAAAAGGAAAAATTCTTTCTGATGTTAGAAAAATTTATCGTCCTGAAGAGGGAGAAGGAATTCATCCTAGAGAAGCATCACGCCATCATATTGAGCATAGTTCTTCAGTGTTATCTGAATGTCTTACAAAGGCCAATATTACAATCAAAGATCTGGATCTTGTTTCTTATGCTGCAGGTCCAGGATTAGGTCCATGTTTACGTGTTGGTGCAGTTGTTGCAAGATCTTTAGCTTCTTTTTATAAAATTCCAATTTATCCTGTTAATCACGCAATTGGTCACATTGAATTAGGAAAACTACTTACCGGTGCAACTAATCCTTTGGTACTTTTAGTATCTGGAGGACATACTATGCTTCTTGCATTTCTTAACAAACAGTGGAGAGTTTTTGGTGAAACTTTGGATATTACATTAGGTCAACTACTTGATCAATTTGGAAGATCTATTGGATTTGCTTCTCCCTGTGGAAAAAATATAGAAGAATTGGCATCCAGATCTTCAAACTATGTTATGTTACCATATTCAGTAAAAGGAAATGATGTTTCATTTTCAGGTTTATTATCTGCAACAAAACCTGTAGCAAAGAAAAGTAAAGATGATGCATGCTATTCACTTCAAGAAACTGCTTTTGCAATGATTAGCGAGGTTGTAGAACGTGCCTTATCATTTACACGCAAAAAAGAATTGATGATTGTAGGTGGTGTTGCAGCTAACAAAAGATTGTCTGAAATGCTTCAGGATGTATGTAAACGTCATGGATGTAAATTCTTTGTAGTTCCGTTACAATATGCAGGAGATTGTGGTAGTCAAATATGTTGGACTGGACTTTTAGAATCACAAGTCAAACAAGGTACTTTACTAAAAGATACTTTGGTTACACAATCTTGGCGATTAGATTCAGTTAAAGTTGACTATTGATTTTTGTTATCATTAATTGCTTCATCAATATTTTTGAGCCAACTTTTTGTATTAAAAACTCCAAACTTGTAGTTCTGTTCATCTTTGTCTATCTTTACTGTAAAACATACTTTTTTCATTAGTAATCCCTCTTTCCATGTTTTAGTCACATTATCTAGTGAAATATCTAGTACCGTATCCCCCATGTGTTTAGAAAAATCCATTATCCTTGCTTTAGTTTTGTCAAACGCTAATCTCTTGTTTGTTAATGTTAGAATTCCTGAACCTAAATTATCTTCACTACAATCTTCTTGTTTTATTTTTCTCTCTCCTTTTTCCATGATTAATTTTTATTGAATCCCTTTGGATATAATGTTAATGAAATTAATAAAAAAAGGAGCAGAAGCTGACATATATCAAACTAAATGGCAAAATTCTAAAGCAATTCTCAAAATCAGAAAAACAAAAAATTATCGTAATTCCTTACTTGACTCAAAAATACGTAAACAAAGAACCATAAAAGAATCCCAAGTGTTATCCCTAGTGAAGTCATTTGGAATACCTACACCTCTTGTTTACTTTGTAAATTTAGAAAATGCCTCAATCATAATGCAAGAAATTCCTGGAAAACCAGTTCATGATTTACCTGAATCAAAAATTATTGGACTATCAAAAGAAATTGGAAAATTAGTTGGAATACTGCACAAAAATGGAGTAATACATGGAGATTTGACAACATCGAACTTCATCCTGTTTCAAAACACTGTTTTTGTCATTGATTTTGGTCTATCTCAAAATACAATAAAACCTGAAGATCATGCAGTTGATTTAAGATTAATCAAAGAAATTCTCAATAGTGCTCATGCAAAAATCATGGAGTCTGCTTGGAAAAACTTCCTAATTGGATACAAATCAATTGTTGGAAATGCAAATTATGTTAAAATCACTAAACTTGTTTTAGATATTGAAAGTCGTGGTAGGTATGCAGCAGTCGTTTGATCTATTTTTTGTATCCTCAAATAATCACAAATATCAAGAGGCAAAAAAGATTTTGGATTCTTTTGGAATAAAACTTGGTTTTTTTAAATCTAATTTAGAAGAGATTCAATCAAATTCACTTAAAGATATTGCATTAAAAAAAGCAAAAGATGCATTTTCTAAATGTAAAAAACCTGTAATAATTGAGGATGATGGTCTATTCATTAATTCACTTGATGGTTTTCCAGGTCCATATTCATCATATGTTTTTAAAACAATTGGTAACAAAGGAATTCTGAATCTCTTACATAATAATAGAAAAGCAAAGTTTGTTTCTATCATTAGTTATTGCGACAAAAAAACTCTTCACTCTTTTGATGCAAAACTTTATGGTACTATATCACACTTAGAAAAAGGAAAAGGTTGGGGGTATGATCCAATATTTATTCCAAAAAATACAAGAAAAACGTTTGCTGAAATGAATAACAAAAATGAACTATCACATAGATACAAAGCATTAAAAAAATTCTCTAAGTGGTATTTACATAAGTAGGAATATAACGATCAATTAATCGTTCATTATTCTGTAAAACTGAAATTCTTGAAACAAAACTTTCATCCATCACTGAAAATATCTTACTTTGTTTTGTAACTTGTTCACTAAATTTTTTTATTTCGTCCATTTCTAACATATTAGAATGTTCTAATCTGTTAGTTGAGCGACCAATATGCATATATGATTTAATTTCAATAAAATGTGGACTAGCTTTTCTAAACATTTCTGCAAATGCGGGAATCATTTCTTGTATATCATTGTAGCCTCTAATCAGAGTAACTCTTAGAACTGTTCTTGTATTCAAATGCTTTAACATTGAAAGAGTTCTATTCCATCTTTCCCACGAATCATCATATTTCGGTTTGTTAATTCTCATAAATGATTCATAGTCTGCTGCATTAGTTGATAAGTACAATTGTGTTGGTAGTGCATCTTCTTCTTGTAATCTTTGAATCATATCTGGTTCTTGTCCATTAGTTACAAGAAAAGTTGATTTTGTTGCTTTAAGTGAATGTAAATATTTGATTAGTTCTGGTAATTTTGGATACATTGTTGGTTCTCCAGAAAGTGAAATTGCATAATGACTAGGCAATAATGATTCATCTAATCTTTGTTTATCGTTTCTTGAATCTCCAAAATATCCATTAATCAGTTCTTTTCTTTCAGACATCAATTTTGTTATGATCTCTTCAGGTTCTGCAACTTGTGTTGGTTCCATTTTTAATGAATCATAAAATTCCATTGGTCTCCAACAATATACACAACGATTCTCACAATGCATTCCAGCTGGAGAAAATTCCATGCACCCATGAGTTGAAATTCCATAAAATTTATGTTTGTAACAATTTCCTTCATGTTTGAATGATTTTTTTGTCCAATGACATAGTTCTACCGTAGAATGATCAGAAACACCATACTTTGCTTTTTTTAATTGCTCTGCTATTGCAGGTTTTATCTGAATTAAACGATCATCTTCTGCAATTATTTCACCGGAACAACTCATGAATTCGGATCTTATTTTGGTTTACTTAAATTGATCGAGTTTTTTGTCCAACATGGAAACTTTTCTCAAATCTATTACAATTCTGAATCGATTTTAGAGTGAGGTTTATTTACTGGATCCCCAAGGTAATTTTAGCATTGAAAAAAATACATATTTTCCCATTCCTAGTGTTGCTTTTAACCACATTAACTAGTATGCCTGTCAACTACACTTTTGCTGCTGCTGATGACTTAGATAATGATGGTGTTGACGATTCTATAGACAGATGCCCAAATTTGCAAGAAGATAATGAAGGCGCTATTGATGGTTGTCCATCAAACTTTGTTCCATGGTATGATGAAGACTATGATGGAATAGAAGATCATATTGATCAATGTCCAAATATTAGAGAAACTTACAATCAATTCCAAGACGAAGATGGTTGTCCTGATACACTTCCTGGAAGTGGAGAAGGTGGAGCCCCTGATTCTGATGGTGATGGTTTTATTGATTATGTAGACTTGTGTCCAAATCAACCAGAAACATTCAATGGTGTTTTTGATAGAGATGGTTGTCCTGATTCTCTTGGTGCAGGTGACAGAGACTTGGATGGAGTTCCAGACAGTGCAGATGAATGTCCACTAAGTGCAGAAACTTACAACAGATTCCAAGATGATGACGGTTGTCCTGATTCTGATAACAGTTCTGATTTTATTGATACTGATAATGATGGTTTTCAAGATAAAATTGATTTGTGTCCAACCGAACCTGAAGTGTTTAATGGTTATAGAGACACTGACGGTTGTCCAGATGTCTCACTAACTTCTTCATTTGATGACAAAGATGGTGATGGAATTGCAGATCAATTTGATATTTGTCCTACTGATCCAGAAACTTTCAACAGGTTTGCTGATTATGACGGTTGTCCCGATTCACTTCCATCATTTAGTGGGGCATTAAATGATATTGATGGTGATAGAGTTATGGATGTTGATGATGCATGTCCTCTTGATCCTGAAAGATACAATGGATTCCAAGATGATGACGGTTGTCCTGATATTCCTCCATACCCCAGTGATGCTGATTCAGATTTAGATGGAATTCCTAATAGTATTGATCAATGTCCAAAAGTAAAAGAAACTTACAACATGTTCCAAGATGATGACGGTTGTCCTGACTTTCTTAGTTCTGATAAAGGAGTTCCAGATAATGATAATGATGGAATTAATGATTATGTAGACTTGTGTCCAAATCAACCAGAAACATTCAACGGTGTTTTTGATAGAGATGGTTGTCCAGACACTGATGATGCAGGTGATAGAGACATGGATGGAATTCCAGATGGTGTAGATCAATGCCCAACTGCAAAAGAAACATACAACTTGCATCAAGACTTGGACGGTTGCCCTGATAGTGTTTCTGGAGCTTCAGGATTGGATTATGATGGTGATAGAATTACTGATTTGAATGATCAATGTCCACTTGAACCTGAAGTGTATAATAGTTATCAAGATGCAGATGGTTGTCCTGATGCTGTAGTTGGAGATTCTGACGGTGATGGAATTAGAGACATATTAGATCAATGTCCTGCAACTGCAGAAACATGGAATAGATATCAAGATTGGGATGGTTGCCCTGATAATCCAACAGAATCTGATTCTGATATGGATGGTATTTTAGATTCAGTAGATCAGTGTCCTCTTGACAGAGAACGTTACAACGGCTTCGAAGATGATGACGGTTGCCCTGATTACCCTGATTTCGTTACTAGCCTGGATTCAGACTTTGATGGACTTACTGATGAATTAGATCAATGTCCATTAATTCCAGAAACTTACAATATGTTTGAAGATGAAGATGGCTGTCCTGATTTTGTAGGAGTTAACAAAGGAGTTGCCGATTCGGATAATGATGGAATTAATGACTTCAGAGATCATTGTCCAAATCAACCAGAGACCTATAATGGAATTCTTGATTTAGACGGTTGTCCTGATGATTATATCGGAAAGAATGATCGTGACTTAGATGGCATTCCAGATGCTATTGATGCATGTCCAACTGCTAAAGAAACTTACAATAAATATCAAGACGATGACGGTTGTCCTGATTCTGTATCAGAATCATTTGTAGTTGATTCTGATAATGATGGAATTAATGATGTTTCTGATGATTGTCCTCTCGTTGCTGAAAACTATAATGGATTCCAAGACGATGACGGTTGTCCTGATGTTGATACTACTCAACCTGATTCTGATGGCGATGGTGTTCCAGATGTGATGGATATGTGTCCAAAAGAAAACGAAACTTGGAATAGATATGTTGATTATGATGGATGTCCTGATGTTATGCCAACTGGAAATGTTACATTTGATAATGATGAAGATGGCATAAATGATGAGATTGATTTGTGTCCAAATGAAAAAGAATCTTGGAACAAATACAATGATGAAGACGGTTGTCCAGATATTGCTCCAGAACAATCAAGATACAAACATGATGCTGATTTAGACGATATTATCAATGACTATGACTTGTGTCCTCTAGAACCAGAGGATTATGATGGTGATAGAGATGAAGACGGATGCCCTGACTCTTAGTAGTATCTTAAAATGAAAAAACAATATCTTTTAGGATTTTTGCTTTTACTTACCTCTACCATCGGTATGTTACCAAGTAGTGT
>JBHHVF010000033.1:0-10698 GCA_046754145.1 Candidatus Nitrosopumilus sp. | reverse complement strand
GCAACAACACCATCTTCTTCAAGTAATCTGTATGCACGTTCTCCTTTGTAACCTCGAATGTTATCTTCAGCATTAGGAATCTCAAAGTCATCACGCATTCCACCTGGGTATTGTTTTGCTTCAGCATCATAGATTCTAAAGAAGAAGGTTCGTCCTAATCCTCTATCAACTGATGCTTTGCTAAGCACAATTGCATCTTCAATATTATAACCATCAAACGGCAATACTGCAACAACACAATTCTGACCAGCTGGTCTATCTTCTAGTCCTAAAAGCTTCATTGCTTTAGTGTTAACAATTGGGACTTGGGGATATAGCATAAAGTGTTGTCTAACATAGGTACTAGTATTCATCATTGGTGTAGAAAATCCTAAACTTTGTTTTGCCATTGCAGATTCATATGTATTTCTTGGAGATTGATTGTGTTCAGGATATGGAATAATTGAAGCACCTGCACCAAGAATTGCTGGCGGGAATACTTCAAGATGAGTATGTTTCTTTGTATCTTTTTCATCTAATGTAACATAACAGTTTTCTTCTTCATTTGCATCAATCATTTCCAAGACACCCATTCTCAAAAGGTCAGTCCAAGAAAGTAATTTCTTTGAAATTTTATCCAATAGTTCTTGTGTTAACAATGATTTGTTATCTTTGATAATTATTAATGGTCGTAGGACACGTCCTGCATTACAATTTACATAAAGTCTTCTTGTTGAACCCTCAATTTCAGATTTATGGAATGAAACTCCAACATGAGGATGAATCTTTGAGTTTCTTCTTAGATCTCTAAGTGATTCAGCTAGTTGTTCACCATCTTTATAATATCCAATTAGACGACCGTCAACAAATATTCTGGCACCATCTTTTTTCAAATCTTCTTTGGCATCAAAGAAGTGTACTGTTCCAAGATCATAGAGTTTTTCTATAATTTCTTCATTTGGAACGTTTACTGAAATAATTCCAGATAGTGCCAAGTTTTTGACCAAACCACAGTTAGAACCCTCTGGTGTTTCACTTGGGCAAATTCTTCCAAAGTGGGTTGCATGCAAGTCTCTTGCCTCAAAGTTTGGTTGGGTTCGGCTAAGAGGGGATTGAATTCTTCTAAGATGACTAATTGTTGAAAGGTAATTTGTTCTATCAAGTAATTGAGTAACACCAACACGTCCTCTTCCCCAGTTTCCAGTGGCAATAGCATTGTTTAGTTTATCAGTAATTATTCCCGGACGAATTGCTGCAGCAACTGCATTAATTCCACGTTTTTGGCCTGATCTTTCTAATTGATATTTCATGTCTCTAACTAGATTTCTAAATGCAGTTCTAAATAGATCTGCTAACATTTGTCCTGCAAACTTTATGACTTTGTTTCCATAGTGATCTTTGTCATCAGGTTTAATCCAACCTAGTTTTAGTTCTAATAGTTTACAAGCTGCTTCACCTAAGAATTGGGCTTTTTCTTTTCTATTTTCAGGATGTTTACCTAAATGTGGCAATAATCCCCAATCCAGTAAAGTCTCTGCACGTTTTATCTGAAATTCTTCTAACATTCCAGGTGCAATTCTCTTACTGATATAGACAATTGCGTCTTTTGATGTTGGAACATCACCTGCTTTCTCAAATGAACCTTCCAATTCATCTTGAAGTTCATCTACCAATGAAACTACTGCAGCAATTTCCCTATCAGATTCTAATCCAAGTGCTCTCATTAATGTAACAACTGGAATATCAACCGGTGAGCCAGGAATTCTAGCAACAATTAATCCATCGTTTTTCATGACAAGTTCTAATTTTGCACGATAACCAACAATTGAAGAATAGACTTTAGCTTTGAAAACAATATTCCCACCTACAGTTTCTCTATCAACTATAATTTTGTTGTAAGAGAGATCTTCTAATCCTACAATGACTCTTTCAGAACCATTGATGATAAAGTAACCACCTGGATCATTTGGATCTTCTCCGTGTTCAACTAATTTTTGAGTAGAGAAATTATGTAGAATACATGCATTTGATTTTGCCATAACTGGTACATCACCAATATGAACAAATCTGGACTCCAAAATTTTCCCATCTTCTACAACACTGGCTTCCATCATTACAGGTGCAGAGTATGAAACATTTCTCAGTCTTGCTTCAGCTGGAGTAATATGAGTAATAGAACCATCAAGTTCCATCATTCTTGGTTGTTGAAGTTTAACTTTGCCTAGTTGAATCTTGTAAGGATATTCAGCATTTTCAATATCTATTTGTCCAACTTCATTGATAATACTTTGAAGTCCTCTTTCTAAAAATTCATCAAAGGAGTTAAGATGTTGACGTGCAATACCTTCACGTTTTAAAATATCTTGAATTACTGGCCAGCGTTTTGTAGAAGGATCTACCATCTATACTTCCACCACATATCGGTAATAGAGGCTAGTACCAGCAGTTGGACTGTTTCTGGTAATCTTAATCATATCACCAGGTTTTACACCAAGTCCCAAAATTGCAGGATCATTAACAAAGATTAATGGTAATTCAGTTGGTTTACAATTGTATTTTTTTATAACTTCTTCAGCTTCTTGTTTTGGAATAATTTCATGTTTTGGTACATAGATGTGATCGGGAACTAGAATTTGATTTTTCTTAGTTGCCATCTACAAAACCTCCACTTCGAACATTAAATGTAACCGTAAATAATACACACAAACTGTCAAAAATTCACGCTCGGGTTAATATATATCTAATCTGAAATTCGTCATAAGGAGTGTTTTTTCTTGTTTGTCAACAAATTTTTTCACAACCTTAAATAGTGTAAATTCAGGCGTAAACTTGATGAAAGCTCATCTATCGGTGTTTGCCTTATCTGCAATTTTAATTGTAAGTATTGGTATGGCACCAGCATTTGGACAAAGCTCAGTTGTAGTATCTACAGACAAAGCATCCTATTCAGAAGGTGAAACAATCCTAGTTACAGGAGAAGTTTCTCAACTTCTAGGAGGATATGCTTTATCTCTCACAGTGACAGCACCAAATGGAAATCTTGTTTCCATTGATCAGTTAGCAGTAGGTGCAGATAAAAAATTCAGCACTAGTTTATCTGCAGGTGGTTCACTGATGAAGGTTGAAGGAACCTATACAGTTACAGTCCAATATGGAGACAACAAAAACAATGTAGGTGGAACATCGTTTGAATTTGGAGGTTCTACAGCAACACCACCAAGTGAAGTAGAAGAATCTAAAGTAACTGACACAACCGTTTCAGTTCAAGGTTCTAGTGATTTGATAGGATATGAGATTACAGGTGGAAAACTACTAGGTATTACGCCTGACGTGGATGCAAATTCATTGATCATTTCTATTGATGCTACAGACGATGGATCAATAACTCTCACAATTCCTAGATCTGTGTTAGATGCAACAATCAATGGTGAAGATGATGATTTCTTTGTCTTAATTGACGGAGAAGAAGTAGACTTTGATGAAACAACATCATCAACAGATAGAATACTCACCATAGCATTCCCAGCAGGAGCTGAGGAGATCGAAATAATCGGTACATTTGTAGTCCCAGAATTTGGTACAATTGCAGCCATGATTCTAGCAGTAGCAATTATCTCAATAATTGCAATATCTGCAAAATCAAGACTTAGTATTATACCAAGATACTAAATTTCATCTTTTTTCTCTTTTTAAATATACATAAATACCAAAGATTTCTGGAGTGAATTAGGATGAATTTTAAACGTTCTACGACATCAATGGCAATAGCCCTTATGGCATTGTCATTAATTTCAATGGCATCAGTTCAACAAGATGCTTTTGCTCAAAGTCTAGGAATGTCAATTACAGCTACAGCTGATAAAGGCTCAGACACCATTACTCTAACAGGTAAGACAGTTTCAGATATCACAGATGTTACATTTAGAGTAACATCCCCAAGTGGAAATAATGTGGTAGCTGTTGGTCAGTTATCACCAGATGCTAATGGAGACTTTTCAACTGTATTCAAAGTAGGTCCAACATGGACTGAAAGTGGATTTTATGAAATTACAGCTATGCAAGCTGTTACTTCAAATTCATTGTATACTTTGACAGTACTTGTTGAAATAACAGAGGGGGTTACTGAAAGAACTGATGTAACTGAATCTAATTTAGAGACAGGATTCTTAGGAACAACTGAACCAAATGTTGCTATGGATGCAGGACTTGAACTTGATGAAGCAAGTTTTGTAAATGGGGACACAATGTTCACAGTTACTGGAACAACTGACAGAGTAAGTGAAGCCGTTACATTAACAATAGTTGCACCAAATGGAAATGTGGTATCAATTGCTCAAGTAGCAGCAACACTTGATGGAGAGATCAATGCTGAGATTACAGTAGGTGGACCATTATGGAAACAAAATGGAGACTATACTGTAACTGCATACCAAAATGAGAATCCAAAATATACTGATTCAATAGTAGTTGATATTCAAGATGGTACAGTAGTACCAGAATTTGGTACAATTGCAGCTATGATTCTAGCAGTAGCAATTATCTCAATAATTGCAATATCTGCAAAATCAAGACTAAACATTATACCAAGATACTAAGATCACACACATCTTTTTTCATTTTTTAAATATACATAAATAGAGACAGGTGTAAATCGCAACAAGATGAACAACCGTACGTCGTTCGCGCTACTAGCCGTTTTGACTGCAGTCGGTACTTTAACCATGTCATCAGCATATGCTGAACAACCAGCAGTGTATTCTGAAGAGGATGCAAGAGCAGCAGCAAATGAGATGTTGCTTGAAGATCTCCCAGTATCTGTTTGGACAGATAAAACAGATTATGGTCACAATGACATGATTATGGTAACAGGCCAAGTAGCAAATGTATCTGGATTTCCAATCACAGTAACTGTTGTAAGTCCACTAAACTCCCTTGTCACAGTTGATCAACTCACTGTAGCAAATGATGGTAGTTTTAAGACAACAATAAACACAGCAGGTGCAATGTGGAAATACGACGGTACCTACACCATTAAAGTAAACTATGGAAGCCCTGAAAAAAGTAACAGTGCAAAAGTTGAACTAACTGGTGGAGTTGCATATACACCAAGCTACTCAACACCAACAGTACCAGACAAACAATGTGGTGCTAATGATATATCTGCAGATGGTCAATGTATACCATACAGTATTTCAGGTGGAATGGTAACTGGTGCAACTCTCAATGCTAATGACAACACAATTGTCATTAGCATCAACGCTGAAGATGACGGAACATTAACAATAAGCCCATCAAAAACAGTCGCAGATGGTATCTTCATGGTACTAGTTGACGGCGAAGAATGGGATGATGTTGAAATTGTTAACAATAAAGTAACAGTCATGTTCCCAGCAGGCGCTGAACAAATTGAAGTTATTGGTACCTTTGTGGTTCCAGAATTTGGTACAATTGCAGCTATGATTCTAGCAGTAGCAATTATCTCAATAATTGCAATATCTGCAAAATCAAGACTAAACATTATACCAAGATACTAAAATCACAACTTTTTTTCATTTTTTCATTTTTGATAGTAAAGAAAATATACAAACATGCATTTGAAGACTTGTGGATTCTAGAATATTTTATGGTCTTATAGCTTTACTAATAATTTCTACTGGAACAGTTTTTGCACAAGAATCTATTATTTCTGTTCAGACAGATGACAGTAGTTATGATGAAGGGGACACAATTGTTGTATCAGGTTCTGTAAATACAGTGATTGGTGAAACTCCAGTCATAATACAACTCTTTACTGAAGGGAATTTGGTAGATATTGCACAAATTGTAGTGGCACAAGATGGCAGCTTCACAAAAACATTTCTTGCAGAAGGTGCATTATGGAAAAAATCTGGAGAATATACAGTTGTAGCATCCTATCAAGATAATACAATAGAATCTGAATTTAGCTATACTCCTAAATCAGAATCAATTGAAACCACAACAAACTTTGAAGTAGATGCAGGAAGTCATGGAACATTTGATGTAGAATATACCATCAAAGGTGGTACAATTAAAGACATTGTAGTAGATGAGGAGATTTTTGCAATAATAGCCCAAATAGATTCAGTAGATGAGGGAACCATTACATTAGATTTACCAAGAGAGTTCATAGGTGCTGAGAAACAAGATGGTAAAGATGATACTTTCATCATTCTAATAGATGGTATAGAAGTTGCATATCAAGAATCAGTAGTACATTCAGAATCCAGAATAATAACAATTAATTTTGAAGAAGGTGATTCAGATATTGAGATAATTGGAACTTATGTTGTTCCCGAATTTGGTACTATTGTAATGATGATCTTGGTTATGGGCATTATGGCAACAATTGTAGTCTCTAGAAATAAATTTCAAATCAAAGTTTAGTTTTTTGAAACAAAAGAATATTTTTCTTTGAATGGGGAAACTGATCGAAGTTCTTGAACTATTTTTTTTAGGACATCAACTGTTTGTTCAATTTCTTTTTGATCATTGAAAATTCCTATCGTCAATCGCAGAGAGCCGGTAATTTGTTCAAGTGAAAATCCCATTGCTTGTAAAACATGTGAAGCTTTTTGTGTATTTACAGAACAGGCAGAACCAGTAGATGCTGCAATTCCATACTCATCAAGTTTGATTATAAGATCCTCACCATTAACACCAAGAAATGTAAAATGAGCATTATTTGGTAACCTAGATGTAGGATGACCATTCAAAGTTACTTCAGGAATTTCATTTAATACATTTTGAATCAAAGTATCTCGAAGTTTTTTTGTATGAGAGATATTTTCTTGTAAATTGCTTCTTGCAATTTCACATGCTTTTCCAAATCCAATAATATTTGCAACATTTTCAGTTCCAGAACGTAGTCCATTTTCTTGACCACCTCCTAAAATTACAGGATCAATATCAATGCCATTTTTGATATATAATGCACCTACTCCTTTGGGCCCATAGATCTTATGAGATGAAATAGACATCAAATCTATGCCTAATTCTTTGACATCAATTGGAATTTTACCAGCCGCTTGGATAGCATCAGTGTGAAATAATATGTTATTTTCATTACATATTTTGGAAAGCTCAGAGATGGGTTGTATTGTACCCACTTCATTATTTCCAAACATAATGGATACAAGGTTAGTTTTTCCAGAAATGTGATTTTTCAAAATGGAGGACTTCACCATACCAAATTGATCAACTGATAGATAATCAACATCAAATCCATCTTGTTCTAATTTTTTACATGGCTCTAAAATTGCGTCATGTTCAATAGAAGATGTAATAATTTGACTTGACAAATTTTTCATCGATATTCCCCTTAATGCTGTATTGTTTGATTCTGTGCCACCAGAGGTAATCAAAATTTCAGAAGATTCTGCATTAATTAGAGATGCAATTTGTTTTCTTGCTTTTTCAATTGCTTTGTGAGCTAATCTACCATAACGATGAATAGATGAAGGATTACCATATTGTTCTTTAAGATAAGGTAGCATTGAATCTAAAACATCTTTATGAATTTGAGTAGATGCAGCATTATCCAGATAGATCAATCTGCAATCACATTAATTTTTCCTGGTTTATATCCTTCTTGATCAACTTCAACTCTAGTAAATCCAATCATCTTTAATTTCTCAGTAATTTGTTTTAAAACATCATCACTAAAGACAGGAATCATTTCTTTCTCAACTTCAATTTTTGCAGAACCATCAAAATCACGAACTCGAACTTGCCTTATTTTTGTTAGTTGTTTAACAATAGTTTCACCAAATTCTATTCTAGTTAGTTTCTCAGATGTAACTCTTTGTCCCCAAGGAATTCTTGAAGCTAAACAAGAGTTTGATGGTTTGTCATATACAGATAATCCTACTGATTTTGCCATATCTCTAATTTGTGATTTTGAAAAATTAGTTTCTACAAGCGGACTCTTAATTCCATTTTGTTTTAAGGCCTCAATTCCAGGTCTATAATCACCTAAATCATCAAGATTTGTCCCATCAACTATAACCTGAACATTGTGTTTTTTTGCCAATTCAATCAAATGATCTCCCAATTCAAGCCTACAGTGAAAACACCGATTTGAATCATTTTTTGTAAATTCTTCATTTTCAAGTTCATCATAGTCCAATAGGAGTTGCTGAATACCTATCTCAGAGCATATTTGTTTGGCTGTTTGAAGTTCTTCCTCAGATAGAGTTTTGTAATCAGCAGTAACTGCAATTGCCAAGTTTCCTAATTTTTGAAAAGCTGCATATGCAACAAGTGCACTATCAACACCGCCAGATAATGCAATCATTACTTTATTTTTATCCTCAAACCAATTTACAAGATCATCAATCTTTGCCATTATGAATTCTCCAATTTTTCAATCTCTTTTCTCAATAATGATTCAGTCTCTTTAATTGATTTATCAATAGAGTTGGATATATTTTTCAAATCATCAAATTCTATCTTAAAATCAGTTTTTCCTTTAAATGAAGATTTTTTGTAATTTACCTGAAAAGAATTTCCATTCAAAGTTATAGAGACATTGTGATTTGTTCTTGGAACAGTAAATCTATTAGATTCAGAAATTCGGATTCCCAAAGTACCAGTTTCAAGAACTAATGTGTCAACTATTTTCTCAACATTTTCATCATTACAAATCACAGATACAAGATTTGTGGGCCTTCCTTTCTTGGTAATACCATAATAAATGGAAACATCTTTTGCACCTTTTTTCATGATTTTTTCAATTAGATTTCCTAGTATTTCTCCAGAAACATCATCAACATTTGTTTCAAGGATCTTTACTGAATCAATATCAAAATCATTTTCAGAGCCTCTAACAATTTTCAAAACATTTGAAAATGTTTCAAAATCTTTTTGTCCTGCACCATAACCAATTGAATCTATTTTCATGGAAGGATAATACTCCATAACATTATTTGTCAGATTTACTAAAATACAAGCCCCAGTTGGTGTAGTAAGTTCTTCATTTGCAGTATTACCTTTTATAACTAAATTTGAATTTTTGAAAATCTCAAGAATTGCACTTGCTGGATTGGACATGATTCCATGTGAGAAAGATACATCACCTCCACCAACTGAAACAGGCAAACAGATGATTTTTTCATCAAACAATCCTAAATCTTCCAATGCAATTGCAATTCCAATAACATCAACAAGAGTATCAATACTAGAGGCCTCATGGAAATGAACAGAGTTTTCTGGAATTCCATGTATTTTAGACTCTGAAGAAATCAGAGTATCAATACAGGATTCTGCAAATGTTTTTGTCTTTTCAGAAAGTCCAATTTCTTGAGAAGCATCAACTATTGCTTTTTTGATTTCTGAGCCTTTTCTTTCATGAACATCTTCATCAATTTCTAAAATTAATTGAACAGATTCAACTCCATGTTTTTGAATTTTTTGAAAATCAATTTTTTTAATAGAAGAATTTGAGAAAAATTTTTCAGATTTCTTAATTCCGTCAATTATTTTATTTTTATCAGCACCTAAATCTACTAAAGAACAAAGAAGCATATCTCCTGATATACCTGCAATCTGTGGATCGATGACAATAACCATTGATTAAAAATTATCAAAAATGCTTATAAATTCGTCTAATTATTCATGAATTTCATTAGATTTAATTATTGAAAATTAACAGCGTCATTCATGATTACCATAATTGGTTCAGGTAAAGTAGGCGGAGATGCAGCATTATTCTCTGCATTAAAGCGACTAGATGATCAAATTTTGTTATTAGATGTTGTTGAAGGATTACCACAAGGAGAAGCAATGGATATCAATCATATGCTTTCAGAGCAAGGAATTGATGTCGAGGTAAAGGGTTCTAATAATTATGAAGACATGAAAGGTTCAAACGTCGTAGTTGTGGTTGCAGGTTCTGGAAGAAAACCAGGTATGACACGAATGGATCTTTTGAAGATTAATTCTTCAATTGTTAAAAGTGTGGTTGAAAATATCAAAAAGTATGCCGATGACTCTATGATAATTCCAGTAACAAATCCACTTGATCCAATGGCATACATCACATACAAAACATCAGGATTTGATAGGAGTAGAGTATTTGGAATGGGAGGAATGCTTGACTTGTCAAGATTTAGACAATTTATTCATGAATCTACAGGGTATTCTCGTGACTCCATTAGAGCTCTAGTAATTGGCGAACATGGAGAAAATATGTTACCATTACCAAGATTTTCTTCAGTTTCAGGAATTCCATTATCATCATTTCTTTCAAAAGAAAAAATGGATGAGTTAGTCCAAAATACAAAACAAGTTGCAGCCAAAGTTATTGAATTAAAAGGTGCAACAGTGCATGCACCAGGAAATGCAATATCTGCAATTGTTGAATCAGTAGTTAGAGATAGAAAACAAGTTATCCCAGTTGCAACATATCTTGATGGAGAATACGGTCAATCAGATGTCACAATTGGAGTTCCAGCAGTTATTGGAAAGAATGGTGTAGAAAAAATTGTGGAGTTGGACCTAAACGAGGAAGAAAGACAAGGCTTTGAGAAAGGAATTGAGAGCGTAAAAGGTGCCATCTCAGGAATTGAGATCTAAGCCTTTTTTTATCCAAACAAAGAAAAATCATCATTGGAAATCCATGAAATTTTAGAGTCATTGAAAGCAGATAAAATCTCTATTAATGATGCAAAAAAACTTCTTTCATTATACTCAATTGAAGAG
>JBHHVF010000032.1:0-11242 GCA_046754145.1 Candidatus Nitrosopumilus sp. | reverse complement strand
GAGGATCATACCAAACCTCAGCTGGAGTGTTTAGTTCTGGATTAGATGCACCAAATGGAATATCAACAATATATTCTTCTGCATAAGCAACAGATGTTGAGGCTAAAGTAACTAACATCAAAAATAGAATTAGAAAATTCATGCTTCTAAAAGATGAATTATTTAATTTAATACTTAAGGTCATTTTCAACAATAGCAAGTAATTACCAACTTAAAGAATTACTTGTAGGCATAATATACTTGAGAATGCTAGAAGCCTTGATATTCATATAAAATCAATGTGAATGTAAATTGTCAATCTCATTTAATCTCAGTAAAAAACTCATTTTCTTGGTAATGATCGTATCTGTTGTTACCCTTTCAATTACAGGATTTCTTAGTTTTAATTATGCTGATCAAATTCTAAAGGAACGAGCAGGAGATCAATTATTAGGAGAATCAACAGCACGTGGAGAAACCCTAAGATTACTTTTTGAATCAAGAATTGAACAAAATAATATTCTTGTAAATGATCCGATGATTCAATTTTTAATTTCAGAAATGAATAATGTTCCTGAAAATGAGTTAAAAGAAAGTAAAGAAGTTAACCGTAGAGATTTTTTAATTCAAGTTCAGGCATTCCAAGAACTAATTGGATTTTCTATAGGATTTGAAGATGTAAAGATAATTGGTGCTAATGGAAAAATTTTCTTTTCTCTTGGTGGAATCATAAATGAAGATTTTCATGAAAATCCATTATTTCAAAAGGGATTAAAAGAATCCTTTATTGAATTTGAACCAACTGCATCTGGCAAAAAGATGATTGTTGTCTCTCCAGTTTTTGCTGATGATAGTAAAAAAGGAGATGAGCCAATAGGAGTAATAATTTCAAGAATGAGAACAGCAGCAATCGATAATGTTTTACTAAATAGAAGTGGATTAGGAGAAACTGGAGAAGTTTACATTGTAGATGACAAATTTTTGATGTTATCCGAGTCTAGATTTTTTGATAATGCAATAATGCAACAAAGAGTAAATACTGTAGGTGTTCAAAAATGTTTCAAAGAAGGACAAGATCATTTAGGATTTTATGATGATTATAGAGGTATTCCAATATATGGATCTTCGTATTGTGCAAATGATTTAGGGATCGTTTTACTTGCAGAAATTGATGAATCTGAAGTAGAAAAACCCATAGATATTCTACAAGATAGAATAGCCCAAACAGGAATAGTAATTATCATAGTAATGGGTATTGTGGCATTTGTAATATCAAAATCACTTTCAAGACCACTTATCAAATTGAAGAGTGCTGCAAATAAAATTTCAAGTGGAGATTTTGATGTAAGAACCAATATCAAAACAGGAGATGAGATTGGGGAGCTATCACATGCGTTTGACTCAATGGCACAAAAACTACAAGAATCATTAATTGAGATCAAAGAGAAGGAAGAAGTTATTCAACAACAAGAAGAAATTTTACTAAAATTTTCTCAGCATGTACAAAATGATTGTGTAGGCGTAATTGATATGAAAGATTCTACTAAAATTTCAGCTGGATTGTCAGATGATGAAATTACCAAAATGTATGAAATCTTTCTAAACTTTATGGCGAAAATTGTTCGTCAACACAATGGTGAAGTAGTTAAAAATATTGGAGATGCTTTGATGTTTAGATTTCCTAACGTTGATCCTAACGATCCTTTAGTAATGAAAAATATTTTGGAATGTTGTTTATCTATGATTGATTCTCATGATGAACTAGAAAAACAACTCCAAGCAGAAAATATGCCTGGATTAGATTACAAGATTAGTGCAACATATGGTTCTGTAAAGGTAGCTGAAAGTACTACTTCGAATATAGCTGATATTTTTGGACCTACAGTTAATCGATGTTTTAAAATTAATTCACTTTGTCCAAAAAATAGTGTAGTAATAGGGATTAATTTGTATGAAGTTTGTAAAGATTTTTCTGAATACGAGTATTCGCAATTTTGTTCCATTGAAATGAAACAGAAATATGGTTATAGTATTTTTGAAGTTAAAAGAAAAAACTAAGTTCTATTCCGTATCTTTCTGAGAATTAAGTGCAGAGTGAATATAATCAATTATTTTAAGATAATCTGCCCTTGGTTCTGTGCTTATCAGAAACAATTCATTAGAGTTTATTGGTATGCTGATCATTGTGACTTTACCAAATTCAGTAATAGAAGATGTTTCAGGACCAATTTTATAGGCTAAATTGGTATAGAGATCTCTTTTTTGTAATGCATAATGAATTGACATGCTTACCTCATCACCAGATAACATTTGTTCAACATCATCTTTTTGTCCTCCTGCAACTATCTCACCTTTACTATTTGCAACACCGGCAAATCTTACTTGATTATTTAAATTAAGAATTTGTTTTGATAATTCATCATAATTGACAGTCAAAGTTTTTCACCAAAATTATTTTTTCTTTCTGAATATTTCATCTTTATCTTGTAATTCTTCTGTGTATGAATCCATATCTAACATGAATTCTTCTTCATCAGAATACGCAGATTCTGCATGTTCACTAATATCTAATCCTACATCTTCTACTTCTGGCGAAACTCGAATTCCAATCAGATGTTTGATTATTTGCATGAGTATCCAAGTTCCACCAAAGCCCATTGCTGCTGCAACACCAACACCTACTGCTTGAATCCAAAGTTGATCAGGATTTCCAAATAGTAATCCATCAACGCCTCCAGGATTAATAGCAGTACTTGCAAAGATTCCTATTGCAAGTGCACCAACAATACCTGCAACTCCGTGAACAGAGCTTACATCAAGTGCATCATCAATCTTTAATTTTTCTTTGAATAGTACTACACCAGAGTAAGAGATTACGCCGATTGCAATACCAATAACAAATGCGTGTTCAGCACTAACAAATCCAGATGCTGGTGTGATTCCAGCAAGACCTGCAATTGCACCATTAATTGTTGCTACTACAGAAGGTTTTCCAGTTCTTACCCATGAAAGTCCACCCCAAATTAAAGCAGAAACAGAAGAGGCCATATGAGTTACAATTACAGTGTTTCCTGCAACACCACCAGATGCTGCAAGTGCACTTCCTGCATTAAATCCAAACCATCCAAGCCACAACAATGAAGAACCAAGTACAGCAAGTGGAATACTATGTGGAATCATAATTGCAGGACCATAGTTACGACGTTTACCAAGGACTAGAGCTGCAGCTAGAGCTGCCATACCAACACTAGTGTGAATTACAATACCACCTGCAAAGTCAACAACACCGAGTTGAGATAACCAACCGCCACCCCAAACCCAGTGGACCAGAGGATAATAGATTAGCATAGACCATGCTGAAATGAATATAATAAATGAACTAAACTTCATTCTTTCAGCAATTGTTCCAGTAAGTAATAGTGGTGTAATTGCTGCAAACATTAATTGGAATTTAACAAACAAAACACCAGGAATTGTTGGGGCATATTGTTCTAATGGGGCATCAGATGGAATTCCTTTGAGAAATACCCAGTCCATACTTCCAACCAACCCCATAGTAGAATCACCAAATGATAAACTAAATCCAAATACAAACCACATGACACTCAATAATGCCAAACCAAAGAAGATCTGCATGAAAATTGATGCTGCGTTTTTCTTTCTGAGCAGTCCTGATTCAAAAAGACCTAATGCAGGAATCATTAATAGCACAAGACTTCCTGCGACAAGCATCCATGCTGTATCTCCAGAATCAAGTACCATTGAAAAAAAAGTGAATTTTGAATTAATAACAATGTCTAAATTTGATTAACAAATGATAATCATTTGAACATCAAAACCAGAAATTATATTTGTATAATCAAAATTACAATTACTAAATGCTCAAAATAGAAGTTATCTTAGGTGACAATGATGTCATGGCAATTAGTGAAGGATTAAAACAATTAGGTATAGGGGGACTTACAGTTTCTAAAGTAAGAGGAAGAGGAAAGACACCAGGTCCAGAAATTCACGCATCAAAAGGAAGTGAAATTTTTGTTCCCCAGTTTACTGAAAAATATTTGATGGAAGTCATAATCGCAGATACGCAAGAAGATGAAGTCATAAACGTTATCAAAAAGAATGGAAGAAGAGGTAAGATTTTCATATCTCAGATTTTGCGTGCAGTTGATATTGCAACAGAACACGAAGGAGAAGAAACAATCTAGAGGGATTTTCATGAATTTTCGTAAAAGTAAATTATTCCAAAGAGAAAAGATGCAACCACTCAAACCTAGAGACTATCCCAAAGTTGCAATAATAGTAGGAATAATTGTTATACCTCCAATACTTTTTGCAGTTGTATGAAAATCTCTAAGATTTCTCTTGCAAAATTAGTTATGGCTGCTGTTGGTATGACCTTGATTGGTTTGTATTTGTTTGGACCTTACATCTAACTATTAAAAATCGCCAAAATTATTTTCATAAACAACTGTAGGATTCTTTAGTTGTTTTTCTAAAGCAGGAAGAGATTTCATTATACAATAATTAACAAAATCACTAAAAGATTTTATTCTGTAATCATTACGAAGTGTTTCATTATTTTCTTCATAAATTACTTGAAGTTTATACAAAGTGAACTTTTGTAATGGAACAAATCTACTACGTTTAGGTAATGAGCGTGTTTCTAATTTTTCTTCTGAAGATATTTCAAAGTCTTGTGGTCCATCAAGTGTTTCCATGTCTAAAACTTCTTCCATTTCAGAAACAAAGATTTTTCCTCCATGTTTTGATGACAAACCAGATTTTTTTGAAATTACATCAACTACTTTTCTTGCATCTTTATCAGATACTACCAATTCGATTTTTGCTAAAGGAATTGATTTTAAACCGTTATGACCAACACGTCCAATTTTTGATTCATCGTAAATATTACTGTCATCTAAATTTCGTTTATCAATAATATATGTACCAAGTGTATTCAGAGTGGTTTTAATTGTTAGAAAATTTTTTCTTTTAATTACTGCCTCTATCTTTTTCACAAATAACTTTCAAAAAGAGGCTTATTTATGAGAAGAGGTCAGTATCAAGGCTAAAAATCAAGTTTAATGTATGATTCAAACGAAAAAAGGATTAATTTTTAGAAAAACCAAATTTTGACGCCCAACCATTTTTTTGTTTTTTAGTGGGATTTTTTGAAAGGTTATCTAACATATCATATGTAATTGTAAATCCATGTCCAACCAAAGTAGCATCTTTTCCATACTTTTCTTTGTTGAGCACAAATTCATCAGCTAAATCTTTAATTTTTTTAGTTTTTAGATCAAATAATCTAATCTTTTTGCCATTTTCAAGTTTGATTATAGCATCACCACTTAATCCTTGAATTGAAAAGTTTTCAAAAAATCGTATTGAACCACCTTGTTTTAATTCTATTACAGAATCAAATGTTAGTTTTCCTCCATAAAATAAAATTTCACGTGCAGATATTGTTACATCATCTTCCACATTAAGAACAATAATTGTATCAGCATCAAGTGAAACAGTATTTACTACATTTTCACTAATTATTTTTCCATTTGGGGCTGAAATGTGTGTTCTATGTTCTTGAATATGAAAGATGCCGACTTTCACTTTGTCTTCAACTTTATATTTTCTACCAAATACATTTCCCACTATAACATTTCCATTATCTACAATGATTCTAGCACCATTCTCAACTTTGTATTTAGTTTCTAATGGATTGATAAATTTGAAATCTCCTTTAGTGATGTGAATTTTTGTTTTAAATTCTTGTGTCCAAGATGGACTGGTTACACTTCCTTGCATTGTTATTGGACCATCATAAGTTAGACTTCCAGCCATGAAATTTCCTTTAATTGATAAAGCTCCATTTGCTTTTCTTTCTAGTTCAATTTCACCAAGAGTTTTTGAACCAAATAATCTTGTAGCAGTTGAATTTGATTTATTCAGTGCTGCTGCCCATTCTTCAGCGGTTTTCATTTCTTTAGATAATTCTTGACCTAGAATCTGATTTTTCCGTCTAACATCAGCCTCAGTATCACCAGAATATACTCTAGAATTTTTTAATTTTTCAATATCTGTGTCTGGATATTTTTTACCAATTTTGAGATCTTCATATGCTTGTTTAATTTTTATGAATTGTTCATTTTCTCCACCACGATCTGAGTGGTATTGAAGGGCTAATCGTCTAAATGCATCTCGAATTTCTTTCTCTGTTGTACCTTCCACAATTCCTAGGATATCATAATTATTTTCTACCAAACTTTACATCAACTAGGTTAATTTTTCATAATTACTATACTTGTAGGTTATTACATTCAGAATATTAAAATAAAAATGCAAAAAGTTTGGATTGGATTATTTTACAATTAGTACGGGAATCTTTGTTTTGTGCATAACGTAGTTTGATGTGCTTCCAAGAAATGCTTGTTTTGCACCACCTATACCTCTTGCACCAATAACAACCATGTCATATTTTCCTTTTTCAGCAAATTTGACAATTTCATGACCAGTATTTCCACCTCCAGTTTTGTATTGGAATGTGGCACCAGCCTTTCTAGCACGATTCATTGCAGGACCGATAGCTTTGACAGCTTTTCTTTGTGCTTCATCTTTCATTTTTTGTGTATATTTTATCCCTGCTGCTATAGGTAACTGAAATACATAAAATCCAGTGATTTCAGCATCACTACTTTTTGCAATTTCAATTGCTCTATCTAATCCTCTTGTTGAATTTGATGAACCATCTAGAGGGACTAGAATTTTATTGAATTTTGCCATGCTGTAACTATACAAATTCTAATATTAAATGGAATCATCAATTTTCAAAGTTGAGATTGAAATTATAATCAGGATTGAAAATTATAACTTCAGTTTTTATATAAAAAATTTATCAAATTAAGAATTGTCAATTATTGAGATTTCAAATAAACCAATTTCGATTCTGAAAAATTCAACAATTTCTGATGCAATTAGAATGTTCTTAGATACAAAGATTAGCAGATTAATTGTAGTAGATAATGGAAAACATATTGGAATAATTACTGAAAAAGATATAGGACTATTTTTATTTTCAGAGAACACAAAACAAAGTTTAGACAATATTCCTATTACTAATATAATGAAACCTATTGAATTTGTAAATCAAGATATCACACCAGAGAATTCAGCAAAAATTATGATTGAAAAAGGAATTAGTTCATTAGCTATTGGAGAAAATGGTGAAGTCAAAGCAATTTTTACCAAAAGTGATCTTGCAAGATATTTTGCTGAGAATTTTACTGGAAAGAAGAAAGTGGTAGATGTTATGACTCATAACTATGAATCTACTCATACTGCTGCTCCTTTGTATAAGGTTGTAAGAAAGATGTTAGAAAAGAAGATCTCTAGAATAATTGTAAAAAATCAGAATGAAGAAGCAGTAGGAATAATATCATTCAGAAATTTGTTCAGAATTTCAATTGAGCTTGGAAGTGAAGAAGATTACTCTGGATTTAATCTTTCAGACAACATCAGAAAAGGGTTTCTTTCTGAGGAGGGATTTGGTAACATTTCATTGGCAAGAGATGTAATGACTGAAGGATTAATCACTGTAAAATTCAATGAAGATTTGGCTGATGCATGTAAAATATTTTTGGAAGATAATGTTAGTGGATTAATTGTTCTTGATGGAAATAACGGTATTGCTGGAATAATTAGTAAAACCGATGTAACAAAAGCTTTAGCATTAATGTGACGAATTAGTTTTTCTTAGATTTTGCAAGTGCAACAATTGCAATTACAATTCCAATAACTCCAACTCCAATACCTACATATCCAATATCCATCTTCTGTTTTATTTCTTCGAGATTGTCTACTGATTCTTTCAAATCATGTATGTCACCAATCAATGTTGTATGCCCATCAATCATTTGTTGTACTGTAATATCGGATGGTTCAGGAAATTCTATGTAAGCACGTTCAGCAACAGGTGGTGGATGCATTGATAGACTAATTGAAGTATCTTTAATTGTTCCTAATATGTTTGCTTGATAATATCCAGCAATTGTTGGATTGATAAATGCATAATATTTTCCAGGAATATCATGATCAGGAGCAAGTGGAAGTGTAATGCTTTCATCTTTGTAGATTAATTGCATTTTAACAGTTTTTTTCAATCCTTCAACTCCATTTTGAAATTCCTGAGATGCTGCACATTTGATTGCTTCAGGAATCTCAGGACATGGAATTAATGGGCTAACATAAAATTCAATTGCATTTGTTTCTCCAGAAACAACTGGTTCATTCATCCAACCTATTTCTACTCTGTATTCTCCAACAGAATCAACTGTGTGTGCATTTGCAATTCCAACTAAACTTGGAATAATTAACAAAAATAATGCTAGATGTTTTAATTTCAATACTAAAAAAACTAAATTTGATTTTAAAAATGTTCTACTTATCTTCATTAATGGTTTTGAATTTAAGTAAATTTTGATATTTGTACCAATTAGGCATCTGCATACATTGAAACTTCCCAGGCCGTAGGAGTTTGTGCAAATGCAGTATATTCTTTGTATTTTAGATCAGTGTACTGATCAAGGAAATCTTTTGTGAATATTTCTTCTAAGAACTTTGAATCGCTTGTCAAAGAATCTAGAGCCCCTTTTAATGACACTGGTAAAGAATTAATGTTATATTCTCGTTTCTTTTCTGAAGAAAGTTTGTACACGTTTTCTTCAATAGGATCACTTGGATCAATTTTATTTTTAATCCCATCTAATCCCGCTAGTAATAATGCAGATTCTAGAAGATAGATATTTGCAGTTGGATCAGGAACACGGTATTCAATTCTCTTGCTTTTTTCTTGATTTCGTTTATACATTGGAACTCTAATTGCAGTAGATCTGTTTGCTAATCCCCAACAAACATTGACTGGTGCTTCAAATCCAGGAACAAGGCGTTTGTATGAATTTGTTGTAGGATTTGAGACGGCACATAAAGCTGATGCATGACTTAGAATTCCACCAATATAGTATCTTCCAGTTTGACTCATCTGTGCTACCTCATCATCTTTATCATACATTACATTAGAATTTTCATTCCATAAGCTCTGATGAGTATGCATAGCAGATGCATTATCACCAAAAATTGGTTTTGGCATAAATGTTGCAACTTTATTTTTTCGTTTAGCTTTAACCTTTACTAAATTTTTTACAGCTATTACATTGTCTGCCATGGCAATCATTTCATCATAAACTAAATTGATTTCACATTGACCAGAAGTTGCTACTTCATGATGTTCTGCTTCAATTTTTATTCCAAAATAATTATACAGATCATCACATACATCTTTTCGAAATCCTTCAAGCGTGTCTTTGGGTTGTGATGGATAATATCCTTCTTTGATATCTATTGCAGTACTTACATTTCCTTTTGCCCATGGTGATTCCTTAGATTCAATAGAATAGCCAGAACCTCCACCTGAGTGAGTTGCAGCATAAGGTGATGGATAAACATTGATGGTATCAAATACAAAAAATTCTATTTCAGGCCCCCAATTAGTATGAGTTAATCCAAATTCTTTGAGTTTCTCTGATGCTTTATGTGCAATTCCTCTAGAATCTCGGTTATATCTTGATTCTTTGGTTGTATTACCATCATACAAATCACAGAATATTCTTGCATTTTTTCTATTACCTGGATCATAATCATTTGGAAGAATTTTAAATGAATTTGGATCTGGCATTAGAATCATATCAGAATTATTTACTGATTTGAATCCAACAATTGAACTTGCATCTAATTTTTCAAGACCATTCACAAAACTATTTTTATCGATTGCATAACTTGGCATTCCAACATTATGTAGTTCACCAAAAATATCTACAAACCAAAAATCAATAAAGGAGATATTTTCATCTTGTATAGATTGTAACACTTGATCTGGGTTCAATTGACATTTTTAATAAATTATTTTACAAATGTTATCTAGTAAGATAGATTTGTCAAGATAGTCAGGTTAATTCTAAGAAAGTGGGGATTAACTAATTTTTGATGTTTTGATACTGTTTAATTCATCCTCAAAGAAGAATTTCTCACCAAATGCTGGTTTTAGATCATCTAACCAGATTGCATTTTCATCATATTTTGCAAAAAATGGTTCATGAACCCAATTAGGGTTTCTACCTTGCAAAAATCTCAGAATTATTACCTTTTGATCATTAATTGTTGAAGTTCCAACAACCTGTACTTTTCCAGGAGTTGCAGACATACTAGGTCCACGAACAGTTCTAGCTAATCCACTTACAGAAGAATAGGCTTTACTAAAAATCTCGTATGCTTTTACTAATGGAATCCCAAAGTAATGTTGAGCTCCTGTATCTCTAACTACAAACATGTAGTATGGAATACATCCCAATTGAACTTGTTTTGTCCACATTTTTGCCCACATTTCTGCATCATCATTGATATGTGCTAAAAGTGGAGATTGTGTTCTAATTTGAGCACCAGTTTTTCTAACTTCATTTATTGCATATTTTACAGAATCTGTTGATAATTCATTTAGATGATTGAAGTGGCCCATAAATGCTAGATGTAATCCGTTATCAGTAATCTTTCTAAAAACATCTAACATTTCTTGTGAGTCAGAATCTGTTAAAAATTTGTAAGGCCAATAAGAAAGGGCTTTTGTTCCAATTCTTATTGTTTTAAGATTTGAGGGTTTAGATTCAATAAGAGTATCAATGTATTTTGAAAACATTTTTGCTTTCATAATCATTGGATCACCACCTGTAAAGAGTACATCAGTAATTTCTGGATGTTCTGAAACATATTGTACAAGTTGTTCACCTTCTTGCATTGCAAATTTCATTTCATCCATTCCAACAAATTGTGGCCATCTAAAACAAAAGCTACAATATGCATGACAAGTTTGACTTTGACTTGGGAAGAAGAGACAAGTTTCTTTGTATTTGTGTTGCATACCATACAATTTGGTTCCATTCTTTAGTGTTGGAACATTAAATTCCATTTGTCCTGCTGGATGTGGATTTAATTGTAAACGAATTTCATTTGCAATAGATGTAATTTCTTTTTTATCAGAATTATTTTTCAGAGTAGTTGCCATTTTTTCATAATGTTCTGGTTTTAACATTCCTTTTTGAGGAAAAGTCAAAACATACATTGGATCGTTTGGTATATTGTTCCAATCAATTAATTGTTCAACAACGTAGTTGTTTGCTTTAAAGGGCAAAACATTTCCTACAACTTCCATCTCAAA
>JBHHVF010000031.1:0-11602 GCA_046754145.1 Candidatus Nitrosopumilus sp. | reverse complement strand
CATCTAATTTTTTGATACCAAAGTTAGTGAGAAATGTTTGTTATCATCTAACCATGTATGTTTTAATTTAAAACCAACATCATCAAGAAGATCATGGATTTGAGACAAGTGATACTTGTGTGAGTATTCCGTATGAATTAACTCATCCTTTTTCAGTTTTAATTCAAGATCAGATTTTGAAATAACTATAGATTGTTCATTCAGAGATTTTAGATACATTTCAATTCGTTGATCTTTTTCATTGTAAATTGCATAATGTGAAAAATTATTCAGATTAAAATCAGCATCAAGTTCATCATTAATTCTAGATAACACATTAAGATTGAATTTTGCAGTTATTCCCTGTAAGTCATTGTATGCAGATTCAAGGATTTCTTTTTCCTTTACAAGATCAAGACCAATTAAGAATAAATCACCGGGTTTCATTGTAGCATGAACTTTTTCTAGGAATTTGTAACCATCAATTGGAGAAAAATTACCAAAACTAGAACCCAAGAAAATTATCAGGTTTTTCTTTTCATCATATGTACTAAGAAATTCCAAACCGCCTTCATAGGTATCAATAATTCCAGTGATCGTAAGATTTTGATAGTCATGAAGTAGTTGTTCAGAACTTTCCGTGAGAATTTCAGAAATATCAATTGGAAAATATTCTATATTTTTTTGAGATGTCAAAATATCTAAAAGTAATCTAGTTTTCACTGAAGTTCCGCTGCCTAGTTCAACTAGTCTAAAATCATCATCTAGAAAAGTTGGTAATTCACTTTGCAGTTGTTTTAGAATAGAAATCTCGGTTCTTGTAGGATAATATTCAGGAACTAGGCATATTTTTTCGAATAATTCAGAGCCTTTTTTATCATAGAAAAATTTAGGATGGATAAATTTAGAATCATGATTCAAACTTGAATAGACTTCTTCCGCAAAAGTCTTCTCTATCTGAGTTGCATGAGGTTTGAAATATTGTAATTTAGAATCTACGACGTATTTTTTATAATCAAGATTTTTTTGAACAGTGTTACTCAAGTATTAAAACCGCAATTATTTGACATAAATGCTTTATCCCAATTCTTTACGCACAAATCATATTTCTTGATATACTTCTTAATTCAACAAGAGACATGAGTGAGATTCTCAAAGTGGAACATTTGAAAAAATATTTTACAAAAAAAGGAATGTTTGGTTCAAAATCTACTACCGTTAGAGCAACAGATGATGTATCATTTTCTCTTAATGAAGGGGAAGTTTTTGTACTAGCAGGGGAGTCAGGTTCAGGTAAATCAACTATAGCAAAATTAATTCTAAAATCAGTTGAACCTGATTCAGGAAAAATTTTTTTCGAGGAACAAGAAATTGGTGAGAAACAAAATAATTTAGAAAAAATCAGAATGAATTGTCAGATGATTCATCAAGATCCTTATGATTCCATCAATCCAAGAATGAAAATTGGGAGTATTGTGTCTGAACCTCTTGAAATTCATAATGTTGGAAATAAAGATCAAAGAGTACAAAGAGTGCTTGAAGTTTTGCGTGAAGTAAAGTTAGAACCTGCTGAAGAAATTATAAAAAAATATCCTCACATGTTATCAGGCGGACAAAGACAAAGAGTTGTGTTAGCAAGGGCATTGGCATTAAAACCAAAAGTGATTCTAGCAGATGAACCAGTTTCAATGTTAGATGTTTCAATTAGAGCAGAGATGCTTGAATTAATGCAAGAATTACAGAAAAAATACAATATTTCATTTATCTATATAACGCATGATTTAGCAACAGCCAGATATTTTGGTCAAAGAATTGGAATTTTGTATCTTGGTAAAATTGTAGAAATAGGGCCAATAGATCAAGTTTTAACAAAACCCAAGCACCCATACACACAAGCATTAATTGATGCAATCTCAGAGCCAGACCCAGATAATCTGCATAAAGAAAAGAAAATTCGAATAAACGAACCATCAGACGTGGATATTTTTCAAGGGTGTAGGTTCAGAGCAAGATGTCCTCATGTTATTGAGAAATGTAAAGATGAGCCTGATTTAGAAAAAGTAAATGACGATCAATATGCTGCATGTTATGTTAAACTAGATTAGGAAGTTCTAACAGAGGGCATTCGTTTATCTTTGTAAGTAACAACATGTGAAACACCATTCTTTGGAAAAACACCATAGACTAATTTTGCTTTTTGTACCACAGAGTCTTTCAGAGATACCAAAATGAATTGACTTTCTTTAGATCTTTCCTCTAAGATTTTTGAAAGTTTTTCAGAGTTTGGTGCATCAAGGTGTGCATCAACTTCATCAAATAAGTAAAATGGAGAGGGTTTTAGTTTTTGAAGTGCCAGTACAAAGACAATTGCAGCTAATGTCTTTTCACCACCACTAATTGATGTAGATTCTCTTTTTGGTTTGTTAGGGAATTGAATAAGATAAGAAATTCCAGAATTAAATATATCATCTTCATTTTGTAATTCTAACCAAGCGTTTCCTTTAGTCATTTTGTTGAAGATAAGACGAATTTCCTTGTCAACTGTATCAAATGCATCCAAGAATGTTTGTCGTTTGTCTTTTTCAATATCTTCAATGAATTTTATGATAGAGTTTCTTTCTTCTTCAAGAGAATTCTTTCTTGTAGACATTGAACGATACCCATAAGATACTTCAAGATAGGTTTCAGGTGCTTTTGCATTTAGTGCATTAAGTGAAGTCAATTCAGCAGTCAACCCCTGAACAATTGATTCAACATCAAAAGTTTCCATGTCCTTATCAAAGCCAAAAGCAGATAGAATCTGCTGTAATTTGGATTCATTTTCTTTAAGATCATTCAAATCGCGAGTCAAGGAATCAGAATGCCTCTCAGCTGTGTTGATTTGTTTGGTTAATTCCTTATCATTTTCAGATAAAACTTTGAGTTCATCATCATATTCTTTGAGTTCCCCAATAGATGAACCAGAAGTAGAGATGAGATCTTGTTCTTTTTCTCTTAATTTAACAAGAACCTCACTTTTTGATTCTTTTTGTTTTTCTAATTCTTGAATTTTTGTTTCTAATTCTTTACGTTCTAAATTCAAAGAGGCTTCTTCATCATGAAGTCGATTAGATTGAGATTTTTCTCGATTATTTTGAGTTTGTAGTGTTGTGAGCTGAGAGGATTTGTCACGATATTCATTCATAATTGTAGTGTATAGTTTTTCAACTTCTGCTTTCTTTACATTAATTCTAGATAATTCATTTGCAATACGGGTTTGTTCTCCACTAGCATAATTATCCTCTACAATTGCAATACGTTGATGCAGTGATTCTATGTGAGATTCACTAGCAGTTATTTCTGAATCTATGATAGAATCTCTAGAAGTTAATTTAGAAATTCTTTTTGTTAATTGTTCTTTCATGTTTGTAGCTGAAGTAATTCTTGATTTCAAATTAGAATAATTTTCACTTGTTGAAGCAAGAGCTTTTTCTGAAACAGAAATTCTCTTAGTATAAGATTGAATTGAATCATCTAATTTTTTCAAAGAATGTTTTTTCTTTAGTAAATATTTTTTAATTATGCTAATTGATTGGAATAGTCCATCAATATCACCACTCATGGAAATTAATTTTGTGAGTTTTGAAATTTTTGAATTAATATCAATTACAACAGTGCCACCTTTGGCCTCAAAGTATTCACCATCTATTGTTACTGCTTTGTATCCCAATTGAGACACGTTATATGCAGATTCTCGAGTTTCTGTAAGCAAAATATTTCCAAATAGGAAGGTTTTGAGCGCAGAATATGCAGAATCGCAGGTTACATAATTAGCAAGAACACCTTTGACACCAGGTTCTTTTGGAAGTGTTAGTTTGAATTTTGGAATAGCATCAAGAGGAATAATTTTTAATTTTGGAAGTTTCTTACTTCTAGCAACTTCTGCAATTCCAAGTAATGTTGCAAAATCTTTTACAACAATTGCCTTTATCCAATCAGAACTTACAGCCAGAACAGAACGTTCGTATTGTTTGTCCCATGAAATCATTTCATAGACCAAACCTTCAATACCAAGTTTGTCTGCATCTTCTTTTAATTTTGCAACAGTGTAATCTTCATGCATAAATCCCTTTACTGTTTTAATTTTTGATTCGTATTGTGTTGCAGCTTTATTTGATTTTTCTAATATCAACCCTAATTCTTCCATGTCATTGTTTATTTTCGATTTTCTTGTTTGTAATTTTGCAATTCTAGATTTTAATTCAGTGATAGTGGAGTTATTGTTTGTCATCATCGATTCTAGTTGAGATTTATACGCCAACAGATATTTACTAGCTTGTTTCAATTCATCGAATTTTATAGAATTTGTTTTAACTTTATTTTTAGATTCTTCTTTTTCATGTTGAACTTTAGAAAGTTTGAGTTTAGCATCGTTTAGTTGTGTAGTTAATGTTTTGATTTTATTATCAATTTCAGATTTTTTTGCTGCAACATCTGACTGTTCTGTTAGAATTTTGTTTCTTTCAGAGTCAATAATTTCTAAATCTTTATTAATTTTATTTTTCTTGAGGTTTGTTTCTTCAATTGATTCATTTATTTTTAGAATTTGAATGTCAATATCACTAGCAGTGTTTTTAATTTCTTCTAGTTCTGTTTTAATTTCTGGAATCCTGTTGTCTAGTTGTTCTATTCTTTTTGTCGAAGCTGAAATTGCACTATTGTCAACTTCATATTGTTCCATTGCAGCACTTAGTTCTTCATCAATGGATGCTTTGGCTTGGCTGTAATCATTAGCCTCTGCCATTAATTTTGTTTTTTTAGTTTCTAAATCTGCAATTTGGCGTCTCAAAACACTTCTTTCCCCATCAAATTTGGTGATTTCAGCAGTAATTTCGTGTAAAGTAGACTCTTTTGAGGTTTTTTGGCTTGAAACAACCTTCATTTTATTGGCTGCTGCAATTGCTTTGTATCGATTAAGTTCACGCTCTAAAATATCATGGCGTAATTTTTGATTCCTTTCTTCTTCAAGTTCATCAATTCTTTTTTTAATTTCACCCATTTTTGCAAGTGCAATTTCAAATCTTCTATCAGCATCATCTAACTGTTTTACAGCTTCTGACTTTTTTTCATCAAAGTAAGATAACCCAATTAAATCCTCAATTGTTTTTCTTTTTTCTTCTGATGTAAATTCAGAAATTCGAGTTACGGTTCCCTGTTGAACTGCATTGAGTTGACCTAAACCTGCATTTGCCATATCAAGCAGATCAAGGATTTGATTTCGTTTTGTTAATTTTTTGTTAAGATAGTATGTGTTGTCTCCCTGATCATTCATTTCTCTTGTAATCTCAACAATATCAGAATCAACAGGAATCTTTCTATCAGAATTATCAAAGTGTACGCTGGTTCTTGCCATTTTTGGGCCACGTCGATTTCCTTCTATATCGTGAATTAAGGATCGCAGTTTGTCAACCCTCATCACTTTGGGTTTATTTTCACCCATTGCAAAAATTATCGCATCTAAGATGTTACTCTTACCAGAACCATTTGGACCAGAGATCGACACTAGACCAGGTTCAAATTGGACAGTAGTATTCTTAAATCCAAAAGACTTGAAGCCAAAGATCTCAACTTTTTTAACATGAACCAATAACGATCTTTTCTTAATCGGTAGGATAATCGATGACGAACAAGTTTAGTTGACATAATTGCATAATTTTTCTTGTTTCATTATGATATTTTTCGTAGTGGTAGTCGTGATGAATTGTGAAATAATGTATTTCTAATTGTGCCTGATGATTAAAGTTCTAATCCATATGAACCAGTAAAATCAGAAAATTGTTTGTATGATTCCAAGTATTGTCTTCCCTTTGAAGTAATTACAAATGTATTTTTTCCATCATATTCAATTTTATTTATCAGACCTGCGCCTGTCAAATTTTCAATGAATTTTGTTAATCTTGAATGTGAAAGATTTGCTTTTGTTAGAAGATGGGTAGTTTTGATTCCTTCTTGTCCATACTGCTCAGTAGCCACTAGCAGATCTGCCACAATTTGCATACTTGATCGATAATTGACCATGTCAGTGAAAATTCACCTTTAGGTTATAAACATTGGTATTACATACCAATACATACCAATCATTACCAATAAGTATTAATGATGGGGGAAATTGGCAGATATATGAAATTTGATGAGAGGATACAGAAAATCTCTGAAAAAGCCCAAAGTAAAAAGGACCGAATAGGGATTATTCTTGGAGTATCATTGCTTATTGCATGTGGCCTCTCATACTTTGTTTTAGATGCATTTGGAGAACAGGAGTTTGTAATTGACTGTCCAAAAAATGCTTACCACGGTTTAGATAATCAGGGAAATGACGCCTGTAGAGATATTTTGACTAATCAAGTTCTAGAACCAGAATCGATAACAACTATTGATTCAAACTCAGAAAAAACAAATTCTGGGGTAAATATTCTTCAAGAAACAGAGAAAATAGCCCTTGATGGTGAACAATTTCCAATTCTTGAAACTATTGGGTTCTTTTTAATTGGAATTTTAGGTAGTGGAGTAATTATCAGTGCAAAGAAGGGAAAATTCCAAGTATTTCAAAGACTAGATTTGAATATTCAAAGACATGGATGGACTAGCACACAAAAAGAGCAAGTAAAAGATAGGCAATATGGTAAATGTAACATGTGTTTTACCCCACCAACAAAGTGGAAGTATAACCACATTGATGGGAATAAAAATAACAATGATCTAAATAATTGTCAAGGTTTGTGTCCTAATTGTCTGTCTGTGAAAACTGAGAGAGATAACAGAAATATCTACCAATAATCCAGTTAATCTAATAATTATTCGCCAGCAACAAACTTTTCACACGCAGCTTTTGCTTTCACATCAGAAGTTTGCTCTATTGGATGCTTCATCAAATATGCACTTGCGGGCTTGATTGGTCCACCAACCCCTCTATCAAGTGCAATTTTTGCTAATCTAATTGCATCAATTACAATTCCTGCAGAATTTGCTTTATCATCAACTTCCAAACGTACTTCCATATTGTAAGGAATGTTTGCCCATTGACGACCTTCAATTCTCATAAACATGAGTTTAGTATTACCTAAAAATGGAATAAAATCAGAAGGGCCAACATAGATTTGATCATCATCTAATCTTTCATTGAGTTGACTTTGAACACTTTCTGTTTTAGAAATTCTCTTTGATGCTAATCTATCTTGTTCTTTCATGTTTAGGAAATCAGTATTGCCTCCAACATTGATTTGATATGTTTTTTCAATTTTGGTTCCACGGTCATTGCATAATTTAGCTAGAGTCCTATGAACAATAGTTGCGCCGACTTGACCTTTGATATCATCACCAATACAAGGAATATTTTTTTCTTCAAATTTTTTAGCCCATGTTTCATCAGATGCAATAAATGATGGGATGCAATTTACAAATGCAGTGTTAGTGTCAAGACAAATTTGAGCCCAGAACTCAGTTACTTTATCAGAACCTACAGGTAAATAAGATACAATAATTTCTGCACCAGTATCTTTGATTACTTGTTTTACATTCTCAGCAATCTGTTCAGGAGTTTTATCACTGTGAACGGGTTTAATTCTATTTTCAACCCATATTCCAACTCCATCTAAAACAGGACTTTCATAGACTTTGGCATCAGTTTTTGGCATCTCATCTTTTGGAATCCAGTCAACCATGTTTGGATATTCATAAATTGCTTCATTGAGTGGCTTTCCAACTTTGTTTTCACCTACATCAAACCCACAAACAAAATCAATGTCATGAATTCCATATCCAGATAATTTATCATGAATAATTCCGGGAACTTCTTGAGAAGGGTTTAGTCGATAATATTCAATTCCTTCAATTAATCCTGAAAAACAATTACCAATACCTACTAAACCAACTTTAATTCTGCCTGCCATTTAGAATCATTTGACATTAGACGGGTTTATAGTTTTCTTGAATTATTGGAACAATGAATGTAAATGCAGAATAGCAAAACGATTCTAACTTCGATATTTCTATTCTTTCTTGCAGGCCTTTTTGAGATTGGTGGAGGATATCTTGTATGGTTATGGTTACGTGAAGATTTTAGTTGGATGTTAGGGGCAATTGGAGGATTTGTATTATTTTTGTATGGAATAGTTCCAACATTTCAGAAAACTCATTTTCACAGAGTTTACGCAGCTTATGGAGGAGTCTTTATTGTAATGGCTGTATTTTGGGGATGGTTAATTGATGGGGCAATACCCGACAACTATGACATCATTGGTTCTATAATTGCAGTAATCGGGGTCATGATAATTTTTTACATGCCAAGAAAAGGTGAGAAGATTTGGTCGAAGTAGCATACACTTTAGGGCTTTTTTTGTTTGCATCAGTATTAGAAATTGGTGGAGGATATCTTGTATGGAGATGGCTCAAAGATCACAAAGGGAAAATTTTTGGTCTTCTTGGAGCATTGATTTTGTTTACGTATGCAATAATTCCTACATTTCAGCCAGCAGACTTTGGAAGAGTGTATGCAACTTATGGCGGAATTTTCATCATAATGTCAATTGTGTGGGGATATTGGATTGACAAAAAGAAACCAGACAGATTTGAAATTATTGGTTCGGGAATTGTGCTGATTGGTGTGGCTGTAATGTTTTATTTTCCCCGTTGAAATTTATATTCGAAATCAACAAAAAAAACATGGTAGAACCAGGTCGTCCAATTAAAGATATCGAGATTGATTTAAACACATCAATAGAAAAAATATTTGAAGAATTATCTCAATCAGGAGGATTTGAATCAGTAAATCTATCAGATGGCTTAGAAATTTTAACAAAAATGATTTCAGATGAACAATGTCTTAGATTTGTTTCATTTGTAGGAGCTGTAGTCTCAACAGGTACAAGAGGAATCATCAAAAACATGATCAAAAACAAATGGTTTGATGTTGCTTTGACAACTTGTGGTGCATTAGACCATGACATTGCAAGACATTTCTCACATTACAAAGAAGGCTCTTTTACAATGGATGACAATGAATTAGCAGATCAAAATATTCACAGATTAGGCAACGTGTTAGTACCAATGGATAGTTATGGACCGCTCATTGAAGAAAAAATGCAGTCGTTTTTAGAAGAAGAATATCAAAACGGAGTAAAAGAAATGACTACTGCAGAAATATGCAAAATGATTGGAAAACATTTGGGAGAAGATTCATTTCTTTATTGGGCATACAAAAATGATGTTAGTGTAGTAGTTCCAGGAATAATGGATGGAGCTGTAGGAAGTCAAATTTGGCTTTTCACACAAAAACACAATGATTTCAAATTGAACATGATAGGAGATGCAGATCTACTTTCAGGATTTATTTTCAAAGCTAAAAAATCAGGAGCATTTATGATTGGAGGAGGAATTTCAAAGCACCATACATTATGGTGGAATCAATACAGAGAGGGACTTGATTATGCATTTTACATTACAACTGCACAAGAATTTGATGGAAGTCTTAGCGGAGCACTAGTCAAAGAAGCAATTTCTTGGGGAAAAGTAACACAAAAAGCAAAACAGGCAACGCTTCACGCAGAAGTGACAACAATACTACCATTCATCTATGCTGCACTAATTTCAAAATTAAAATAATCAGATAAAACCTATTATTCATTATAATATCAAGTATAATTATGAGTCAACCAGAATTTAGAATTAAAGAGTTACAGGAAATTAATTTAGAAGATGGGTATCTTATTGATGGATTTCCATCAGTTGGGTTTAGTAGTGCAATTGCAACTGAATCAATGATACATACTGCACAATTTGAAGTAGTAGGAGTTATTGATTCAGATAGCTTTCCACCGATTAGTGTAATTAAAGATGGAAAACCGAATTATCCAACTAGAATTTTTGTTAATGAGGATTTGAAAGTAGGAGTATTTTTGTCATATCTTACTTTAGACCAATCACTACATAGAACTGCAGCAAAAACAATGCTAGAGTGGGCAAAGAAACACAAAATTGGATTAATTGTTAGCAGTGTAGCAGTAAAATCATTAGAAGGTAATGAAGAGGTGGTAGGAATTGGAAACACAGATTCAGCTAGAGAGAAAATCAAAGCAGCAGGTTTGAAAGTTTTAGAACATGGAACAGTGCCAGGAATTCCAGCAGTTTTGTTAAATGAAGGAAGTACAACAGATCAAGATGTAATTGTAATAATTTTTCATACAGATGGGAAAGGTCCAGATTTTAAATCAAGCGCACAAATTTGTATTGCAATGTCTCAATTAATTCCAGGTGCTTCATGCAACATTCCATCATTACAACAAGAAGCTGAAAAAGCTGAAGAGATTATAAAAAAAACAGAAAAAGAATCAAAGCATCTAAAAGATTCTATGTATAGATAGAATTTTTCAATCATGTTTATTTCATAAATAAAAAACAGTGATATCAGAAGAAAATGATTCAGTTTCTTGAATTTGCAGTATTAGTTATAGTTATTTCATCATCAGGAGTAATGGCTCCAGGACCACTTTTTGCAGCAAATGTATCATATGGGTTAAGAGAAGGTGCAAAAGCAGGATACAAGATGGCAATTGGTCACACAATTGTCGAGTTTCCATTAGTGGTTTTGTTAGGAATAGGAGTTTTTTCTTTAGAATCATTACCAGAGTTTAGAATTGTTATTTCTATTCTAGGAGCAATCACACTTTTTGTATTTGCGGGGATGCAGATTGTAATTGTATTTAGAAACAAAGAATTGAAATCATCTAATTCAAAACAAAGTCCATTAATTGCAGGAATTGTACTAAGTGCATTAAATCCATTTTTTATCATTTGGTGGTTAACTATTGGGTTCAAATTAATTTCAGATGCGATGTTAATGTGGGCTTTTGCAGGAATACTAGTGTTATTTGGTTTACATATTTGGATGGATTTTGCTTGGTTAGGAACAGTAGCATTTCTTGCTGCGAAAAGTTCTAAAATTCTGTCTAATAGAAATTATAAAATTTCAATCATAGGACTAAGTGTAATGTTAATTTATTTTGGAATTACGTTTTTACTAGACATATTACCTTAACCACAATCTAAAATTTCTATTTGAGGTTTACATTCATCGTTAAAAAAATCAATTTTCTCAAGAATATCTTCACAAAATTCTGGGTCTAGGGATTGTTCATAGGAACTAATTTCATTTAAAATTGACATATGTTGTATGCCACAAGAATTTCCAGAAAAATTTATCAATATTGCAACAACTAAAATTCCAATTACAAGTAAAATTAAATTTTTGGTATTAACTTTTTGAAATGTCAATTTCCATAGTAGAGACATTACGTTGCTTGCCATCTTGAGAAGTAAGAGAATCAGATGAAATTCTTACATCACTAACAACGTAACCTACAGAATCCATTCTTTTGACAATCATTTGTGATACATCAACTGCTTGTGTGATTCTTTTTCCTCTAGCCTTGATTGTCACAGTTTGTCTTGTTGAAAGTTGTGTTAAGGTTGCAGAAACATAAGTCATAATTGGTTTTGTGCCAACAAAAATCACATCACGATCTTCCGGAGGTTTAGGAGATTCTAGTTGAGGTTCTGGTTCAGGTGCTTCTAGTTGAGGTTCTGGTTC
>JBHHVF010000030.1:0-11609 GCA_046754145.1 Candidatus Nitrosopumilus sp. | reverse complement strand
GGTTCAGGTGTAGAAACAACTTGCTCTCCACCAACATAATTGATTGAAACTTCAGAACTATCTGCACTATAATGTAATTCAATAGTATAATCTCCAGCTAGCTTCCATAGGGGGCCACCAGCAACAAAAGATTTTTCAAAAGAACCATCAGAATTTGGAACTAATTGTCCAATAGTTACAATGTTGTTATCAGGAGAAGTTACAATAAAGGTAAGTCCATGTCCAGATGAAGAATCATAATCTTTGATACTTCCAGAGACTGTAACAGATGCACCATTTGAAGCAATATCTATATCAGTAGATACAGGTAATGCAGGGTTAGGATCACTAGTTGCAAAAACAGATCCACTTACACCATAAGATAGAATTGAAAAAGATAACAATGCAAACGCTAGGAAACCCGTAAGTCTCATTTTCATTTTGAATCTGAGTTGAGAGTATTTATGTATTAAATGAAAGAAAAATTGACCAGATTATACCCGAATTATGCCTTTTTTGACCAAGTATTGAACTGATTTTATAAAGTCTTCATCAGATATTTGCTCATCAGCCCACCATTTTGCATTATTTTTGATCCAATCAGGAATTTCTCTATCAAAAGTACTTCTCTCAGAAGGAGCAACAAGAATTATTTCATTTTCAATTAGATACTCAATTCCATCAATAAATTCACTATCAGAAATACTGTAAGAAGACCACCAACGGGCATTATTTTTGATCCAATCAGGGATAAGTTCTGAAGTTACAGAAAAAGAGAGAGTGTCAAGACTTTTGCCATCGTAAGAAAGATGGATAGAATAGTTTCCGGGTAAAGAATTTGCATTTACAGTAAAAATGGACTTGTAGCTACCACTACTACTTAGAGTTGCACCAAAGTTTTGAACAGTTCCATCAGGGGTTGTAAGAGTAATAGATAATGGAATTCCACGTTTCTGATTCTCAATACTTCCAGACAAAATTATTTCTTGAATTGAATCAGTTCTTGGTAATGAAACTTTATCATGACTCAATTTTGCTGGACTATAAAATGATGAAGTTTGTAAACTTGATAGACTGAATATATTTGAATTTCCAGAGGCATCACGTGAATCATAATATCGTGCATCAATACCACCAATGGGTGCGATTAATTTTGAGCCTGTTTTATCACAAATCCATGATGGCATTTTAAAGACTCCTTCAAATATTCCGGTATTTCGGCCTGTTTCAACAAGAGCAAACCCTGATGAAGCTAAACCACCATATTCAACACCATCAATAGTACAACGTTTGTATCGAATATCTTTGAGTTTAATCTCTAACAAAATTTCTCCATCTTTACCAACAGTGTCAACAATAGAAGAATTTGGATCGTTAACGGATAGATAGGTTTCTACGGTATCACTTTTCAAATTAAGATCAGAATCTTTGAGAATAATAGTTATTGGTTGACCAAATCGAAATGTTGTTGAAGTAGTTGAAACAGTTCCAGAACTGGTTGTTACATCAGATTTTGAAGAAGTGGTAGTAGTTACACCTGCATCATCTAAATCAGAATAAGATATTGCAATACCTTCTTCATCAATTAAACGGTCTGTTATGATAATTTTTATTTCATCATCAATGGTTTGTGTGGTTTGAATGAAATTAGGATCTAGTATATTCAATTGATTTGTTACAGCATATTCAAAAGTTCCTTCAAAAGTTGAAGAATTATCTTGAGTTTCTTCTAATTCAAAACGATAAATAGAATTGTTTATACTTTGATCATTTTTTAACCCAAAAGAAAAGAAATCAAAAACAATTGGTTGTTCATTTGTTTCACTAGAAACAGACATTACTCCAACATCATTATCAGAAGAATCAAAATCAATTACAAGAAATACAGTTCCACTTTCATCTGAGATATCTGCTACATCTATGTCATCAATTTGGATAAATCCTTGGGATGATGAAATATCACCTGCATCAACTATAGTGATTGGAAATGTTCCTAAGATTCCAAAAGAAAGAGTAAATGAAGTATCGCTAAAGTCAGAAATTCCAAAATCATTTTCAAAGGATCTTAAATCATAATTAATCCAATTTGTACCATCTGTGTTTGATTCTGACACATCAAGTAATGTTGAAGCTAAATTGGATGCCGAAATTCCTAAGTTTACTGAAACCATTTCAAATGAACCATTTGTCACAGTTGAGGTATTAATTATCAGCCTGTCAGAATTAGAATCAGGCATAGATGAATTTGCATCATCTCCTCCAGCTGTAATAGGAGAAGTTGTATGAAATAAGACATTTTGAGCATTTTCCAGAGTTATTGGATTTTCAATGGTAATCGTAGGAATGATTGCTGTTTCTCTAAAGACATCCAAATCATCACGAGCACCTGTGTTTAGATTTTGATCAGGATCTACCAAAATAACAGGATATTCAGTTCCAGGATTTAGGGTGTCACCATTTCCAATAATTAGTGCTGGTTCGTTATTTTGTGAAAAAGATGCCGTTGAAGATCCTGTTAAAACTGAAATAGAGCCATCATTGTAATTGATTTGTCCAGTTTGACCACGTGGAGCATCATCCAGTATACCTAAAGTAGATTGGTCATTTGAGTCAAAGCTTTCAAAAAGTCCAGAATTCGGACCTTGTTCGACTAGAGTAACAATTTCAGAAAAGATGTTTACACCTCCATCACTTACAGAAGAATTTGGTTGATCACTGTTTGTTTTTAGTTCTAGTATGTTTCCAAGATCCAAAGAAAGTTTACCATTTTCTTCAAATCCCAAAGCTGGAAGATGTGGAACTAAATTTACTAAACCTGTTCCTCCATTTGCAGAACTAGCACCATTATCATCATATGCTTGATAAAATGTTGATGGATTAGAATCAATATCAAAAGTCCAAGAGTCTTCATCAGTAGGATCCTGATTTAATTGAAAATCATTTACAGTTAGAAAAACCTCAGCATTTTCAGGATAAAGATCTCTATCAATACTTAAAGAGATATTTTGCATTTCATCATATTCAAGTGAAACTTGTTGTGATGGACCACCAGGGTTGTATTGAATTACAACATTATCAAATGAATAAAGTTGAATTAATGGCCAAGCATTAGAATCTAATCCAATTTGACCAGTTGGTACATTGGGATTAGTGTTAATTGATTTTGCTTTTCTAACTACATTATTCAAATTTGCAGAACCAGTGGGAGTACCAGTACATGAATTAAATGAGGAATCACCATTAGTAGAACCACCCAATCCTGCAGATTGAGGTACTGCAACTCCATCAGTTTCAGAAAGAGTAATTCCAAATACTGAAGAGAGTGTATCTCTACTACAAAAAACTCCAAAATCTAATCCTTCACCAGCTAAACCAACTGTAGAATCTGCAATCTTTGCCTTCTCAACATTTGCAAAATATGCATACCATTGTCCATCAGTTGCCTGAACCATTCGTAATGATTTTCCATTAATTGTTACGTCAGGTTCACCCTTTCCTTCATCAGTATCATGAAGATTAGGATCATTTACTACAACCTCAATTACCATAGAGCCTGAAAAATGATTGGTAAATTGGGAATTTTCTGCAGATACAAACAAGTTAGGATTGGTTGCTGCCTCAGCATTCATTACAGGAATTAGTGAAATTATTGAGAAAATTACCAACAAATGGAAGTATTTCGTGTCCAATATCTCAAAATTCCGAATAATCACAAATAACATTGTCGCATCATTTCTTCTTAGAAACCTGTAATACATGATAAGAAATATCAAAAAAGAAGGAAAATGTTTGTTCAAAGAACCAGAGTTTTACAGATTTCACTTTTAGCTATTTTTTCAGCATTTTTAGTAGAGCTGATTTTTGGTTTAGTATCCAACAGTCTTGCTCTCATTACTGATGGTATTCATGCATTATTGGACAGTATCGTTACTCTTGTTTTACTTTTAGCAGCAAGAATGGCAATCAAACCTCCGGATGCAGAACATACCTATGGACATGGGAAAATTGAATCATTAGGAGGATTAATTGGAGGAATAGCAATTTTTTTGATTGCATGTTTTTTCATTTACGAATCTATTAACAGGTTGCAAAGTCCACCACCAAGTATTCTACCAGGATTGTTTGCAATAATTGGAGGACTATACACAATTGGAATTGATTTTTTCAGAATAATTCTGTTAAGAAAATCTATTAAAAAAATTGGAGGTGCAACTCTCAAAGCAGATTTTTATCATGCATTTATGGATCTTGGTTCAACCTCAGTTGCAATTGTCGGAATAGTTTTGGTATCATATGGATTGTATTATGGTGATTTTGTTGCAGCATTAATCTTAGGAGTATTGTTAGCAATACTTAGTGTAAAACTAGTCTACAAAACAGCACTTGATTTAACAGATATTATTTCACCTGAACTTGTAAAAAATGTTAGAGAGATTACAACTTCAACAGAAGGAGTTATTGATGCAGACCCAATACTTATGAGAAGATCAGGAGATACAATTTTTGCAGATGTAACAATCTCACTAAGAGGCGATACTAGTTTTGATAAAGCACATGAAATCAGCAATAACGTTGAGAGAAACATAAAAAATATAATTTCAAACGCTGCAATTACAGTCCATTTTGAGCCAAATTGGAAAGATGTTCCACTCGATGCAAAAGTTCTAGATATTGCAAAAGGAGTTGATGGCGTAAAAGGAGTTCACAATGTCAGTACCCACAAAACCAAAGGAAGGACATATTCTAATTTGCATGTTATGGTAGATAGAGAAATCAATCTGTTATCAGCCCACAAAATTTCTGAAATTATTGAGCAAAAAATTCATGAAAATGTGCCTGAAATTGAGCATGCCACAATCCATTTAGAACCATTCGTAACAGTACCTGAGAATTTTAATTTAGAAGACAAAGTTACAGAGGAAAAAATCAAGATAATTTTAGAGAAATATTCAGAAATTAAAAAAATTGGACGCATAGTATCATTGAATTTTGAGAACATTCTCAAAATAGACATTGATTGTTCATTTGACAAGGAATTGTCAATTGAAAAAGTTCATGATTTGACATCAGAGATAGAACACATCATCAGAGCAGAAATCAAAAATGCTGTGATAACAATTCATCCAGAACCAAATTAAACTAAGATACTTGTTAGATACATTACTAACATTCCTACTGCAAAACCAGATGCTACTGAAGCACTTGAGAGATTATTATCGCCTTCATCTCGAATCCATTTCATTATTACAACGATTACTTGGAATATTGCACCAGCACCAATTGAGAGAAAAATAACTGAAGTAAATGGAGAATAGGAAAAACCACCAATCCATGCACCAAAAATAGCAGGAGCACCTGCTATCATTCCCATAACCACCAATTTTCCAATCATTAATTTGCCTCTTGACATTGGTGCTGCAATGGCTATTCCTTCAGTAGTATTGTGTAAGGCAAAACCTACAATCAAAAATGTGCTAAATGCAACAGAGCCTAATCCAACGGCTGCACCAATTGCTAATCCTTCACCAAAATTATGCAAACCTATTCCAATAGAAATCATTAATGCAATTGCAACAGGTTTTGCAAGTTTTGAAGAACTAGCTCTTTCAACAAGCTTGTTTCCTGAATAGTATAATCCAAGAAAAGACAATATTGTAACAGTAGCAACTAGTAAACCACCATTGAAGCTTCCTGCTAGGCTTTCATCAGAAACTTCCATTGCTTCTTCAATAGAATCAATTGCTAAGAAAAGTAACAATCCCGCAGTTAATGCCAAAAAGAAATGGAACTTTTGTTTGCTTATCTTTTTGATGAAAGGAAGCCACAATAAACCAATCATCACAGGGATAATTCCAACATAAGTTCCAATAATTGCAAAAAAGATGGCAAGATCTAAAGTAGGTTCTAATGCAGGAGCTGCAGCTTCAACTTCTTTTTCAAATCGTGTTCCATCTTCAATTGTTATTCCAATGATGTATGGTTCTGCTTCATTCCATTCAAATGGAATTCTAACCAGGGTAGTTTCAAATCTATCTAGAAATCTATCAGGTTCTACTGCAGCTGGCTGAATTCGATCATTTACATCTGCCATAGCTATCTCAACAGGAATCGGTCCAGTGTTTCTAACAGTTGCCTGAATTTCAGAATCAACAAAATCAACTTTTTCAATAGTTATTTCAGGTAATGGAATTCCTAAATCTAACAAATCAGCACCAGGGCCAAAAATATAGACCATCATAAGAATAACAAAAGCAAATGGAATTACTCCACTTGCAACAACTTTACCTTTAGATGACTTGTCGTTAAGTTCCATATTCTGTTTCCTGTGTATTTTTTTCTAGATTATCCTTAACCAGGAAAATTCCTATCCATCCTTTCTCTGAAAATTCTACCTTGTGGGCATGGAATAGATATTTCCCAGGATAATCATATTCAAATTCCATAATTCCACGCTCAGTTTGGGATAGAGTAATCATGTCAGTGTAAAATGAATCTGTATCAGTTCCAGTTGGATTATATCGATACAAATTGCCATGTAAGTGAAGATTGTTTATAGGATCAAATTCTACCATATTAACAACATAAACTCGAATCAATTCATTGGTGTTAATTTGAATTGGATGATGCTGATAGTAAAATGGAATTGTGTTTGCAGCATAAAAATTATTTTCTCCATCAAAATCCATATCCAAACCATTTAGAACCATAACCATTTCATCTGCTGCAGGTCTTCCTTCTTTTGGATCAACTATGAAGACACCATAAAGACCATGTACAATATGTTCTTCAAGGGGCATAATGTGACAATGATATGGATGAACACCAACTGGACCAGCTTCAAATTCATATACAAATTGTCCACCACCACCCCCTACAGGTTCAAAAACTCCATCCATCATAGCTGGATGAATTCCATGAAAATGCATCGTATGTTCTTTTGAACCATTATTGATGAAGTTTATACGGAGTAGATCACCTTCTGTAGCTCGTATAGTAGGACCTGGGACTGTTCCATTAAAAGTCCAAACATTATAAAAAATGCCAGGCGAGATTTCTTGAATTTTATCATCTTCAGCAATTATTGTGTAATCTCTAATTGTCTGACCACTTTCAGATATTGAGACTCTACCATATTCAAAATTTCTCAGGAATTTATCAGGATCAAATTCTACAGTAGATACGGTATAAAGAGGATCAATGACTTCTCCGGATGTCTGTACAACAGATCCTGAATGCGTCACAAATGTTTTCTGTTCTAATTGAGCTTCAGATACTATTGGAAAAATCACAATCAATGAAAGTCCAACAACTAAAGAAACTGCTAAGACCATGACATTTGAACGAGTCATCTTCAAGATACATAAAAATAAAAAATTCTTTATTTAAATTTAACCCAAGCTAACTTTTTTAGTCTAATCTAACTTTATTATATAAGGCTAATTTACAGATTTTAAAAAATTACGTTTAAACTAAAGAAAATCAGCCATAATTCGTGCAGAAATCAGCAATAATTGTAGTCATTACTGGAGCACTAATTGTAGTAGGGTTAATTCTGTTAGTTTTAGGGAATCAAATAATCTTAGAAGGAGTTAGTCAAGGAAATGGAAAAATAAGTTCAAGTCAACCACTCACAATTTCTGGAGAGTTTGATGCACAAAAGATATCAACAGGAGTTTTTGCAGTGCAAGTAATAGAATTCAAAGACAATACATTTTCTGCAAGAGTTTTAGATCCATTTGATATCGAAATAATTTCTCATACAATTAATGAAGAAACTATTGAAAAAGAATTTGATGTTTCAGAGACTGGAGATTACAAACTAATCATTGAAAGTTCTAGTAATGAAGAAACACAGGTATTTGGAGCCATAGGACCACTTCCAGATGCTGGCAAGAAGTCACTTGGTTTTATCTCAGTGTACATACTTGTAATTGGAATGGTGGGTTTAGTAGTAGTTGGGATCTATGGAATTAAAAATAGAAGAAGATCAGTTTAGATAACTATCCATTTTTTCAAGACTGTTTATGGCACCATCAAAGTTCTCACTATTTTCAACAATAGTAGTAAGTTTATCAGAATTAGCAATCAGCAAACATTTTCCATCATCAGAGTTTTTGGAAATAAATTCATGCTCTATCAAATAAGAGAGTCTTTCAAAAACTTCAGATTCAGAAATAGATGCTTGTTTGGCTAAAAATGAACATTCTTTTTCACCATCTTCGAGTTCTGCTAAGATCAAAGAGGTCACAGGATCAAACATACAATCTACAACTTTTTCTCGATCAAATGTTTCAGTCATTTCCATAAAATAGAAAATTTAGAAATTTATAACTTTTCAAATGGATCGTTCCAATAAGATAATTAAGAAAAAGACACTAACAGAGTCATGCAAAAACTTTGCAGTAAAGATCCATCTGGTAAAGGAGAGCACTGTTTTTGCATAGATATTGATGCCCAACGAGGAGTCAAAAAATGCTGTAAATGTAGTCAATGGAATGTTCAAGGTAGTGACTGGACAGAGGATGCAGACTTTAGATAATTTGAATCAAAAAAGGTACCAATATTATGACTAGAGACAAAAATCATCAGAAAAAAATATTTGGAAAATCGCTTAATTTGACGCCCAGCATGGTTTTTATCGGGGTTTCCTTGAATTTTGGAATACTTGAGTACTCAAGAATATAGACACATTGTAAGGATTGTGGGTAACGATATCCCAGGAGAGCGAAAATTACTCGTAGGATTGACCCAGATCAAAGGTATTGGATACAATTTTGCCATAGCAATTTGTGATACTCTAAAAATTAACACAAATTCTAATATTGGTAATCTTACTGACGCAGATGTTCAAGCAATTGAAAAATTAATTACAGATCCAGTTGGAGGAAATTTTCCAACATGGTTTCTTAACAGACAAAAAGATATTGAAACCGGAGCAAATTTGCATTTGTTAACATCAGATATTCCATTTACATTAAGAAATGATATTGAAAGAGAAAGAATAACTGCAAGTTGGAGAGGTTATCGTCATCTAAGTGGATTAAAAGTTAGAGGACAGAGAACCAGAACTTCAGGTAGAAAAGGTGGAGCAGTCGGCGTAGCAAAAGCTGGACTAGCAGCTCCAGCAAAGAAAGGAGATCCAGGTGCTCCAGCAGCAGCTCCAGCAGAAGGTGCAGCAGCTCCAGCAGAAGGTGCAGCAGCTCCAGCAGAAGGTGCAGCAGCTCCAGCAGCAGAAAAGAAAGAAGCTCCAGTGGAGAAAAAAGAATAGGTGTTATGAATGGGAGACCCAAAATATCCACGTAGAGTTTGGAGAAAACCAAAGAGACCTCTTAATTATGAATTAAAGATGGAAGAACTAAAAACTCTCGGAACATTTGGATTAAGAACTAAAAAAGAATTATGGAAAGCACACACAGAATTATCACGTGTAAGACATCAAGCAAGATCATTGCTGGCATTAAGACAAGAAGATAGAGAAGAGAAAGAACCAATCTTAATGAAATCACTTGCTAGAATAGGACTAGTAAGTAGTGATGCAACATTAGATGATGTACTTAATCTAAATGTGGATAATTTACTTGCACGCAGATTACAAACTATTGTTACAAAGAAGCTTGAATTTAAAACACCATATCAAGCAAGACAAGCAGTAATTCATGGACATATTATGGTTGGAGAAAGAAAAGTAGACATTCCATCATATACAGTTACAGTAGAAGAAGAAGACAGTATTCATTTTGCACCAGAATCTAAGATTCCAGAGATATTAGAGAAGACAAAATCTGAACCTCAAGTAGCTGAAGCACCTGCTACTGAAGCAGCTGAAGCACCAAAAGATGAAAGTTCTTCAACAGAATAATCGAAAAAATAGGCTTATCAGTAAATAACCCCCAATTATCAGATAGAATAGTTATGTGTTCAATTATTGGCTACTACGGAAATGCAATTGCTGCACCCATTCTTGTAAAGGGATTAAAAAGAATGGAGTATCGTGGATACGATAGTGTTGGGGTTGCAACAGAATCAGAAAATCAAATTGAGTTAAAGAAAGGTACTGGAAAAGTAAATGAAGTAAATTCAAAAGTTCAGCTAGATACATTACCAGGAAAAATAGGCATTGGTCACACTAGATGGGCAACTCATGGAAAGGTTACAGATGTCAATGCACATCCACATCCAAGTAATTCTGGAAAAATTGCAATAGTACATAATGGAATTATAGAAAATTTTGAGGAACTAAAAAAACAATTAGAAAGTGAAGGATACAGATTCAAAAGCGACACAGATAGTGAAGTGATTGCAAATTTACTTCAAAAAAATTATGAATTAACGGAAGATGTCAAAGAAACAATTATGAAAACTGTTGCAGAACTTAAAGGGCATTATGCATTTGTTGCAATGTTCGAAAATGGTCAACTTGCAGCAGCAAGATTTCATGAACCATTAATTATCGGAGTTGGACAAGATGATTTCTTTTTGTCAAGTGATGTTTTAGGATTCATTGAATTTACTGATGATGCTATATACATGGAAAATGGAAATTTTGTTATTTTAGACAAAGATAAATTTCAGATTTCAGATTTTAATGGTGATCATGCAAAATATGGAATAACAAAGGTTTCAAAAGAATTTGGTGATGCATACAAAGGAGATTATGCACATTTTACATTAAAAGAAATTTATGAACAACATGAAACAATTTTGAAAGCAGGAGAAAAAACAGATGATGCTATTGAAAAAACAGTCGATTATATCAGACATGCAAAAAATATCTATGTTACAGGAAGCGGTACAAGTTATAATTCGGCACTAATTGCAAAGCAAATTTTATCAAAATATGCCAAAATCAAGGCTGAGCCAATCATATCAAGTGAACTCCAGTTTACTCCAGACATCATTGAGGAAAATTCCATTCTAATTGCAATATCACAAAGCGGTGAAAGTGCTGATGTTTTAGATGCAGTAAGAATTGCAAAAGAAGCAAATTGTAAGATAATATCTATTGTAAATTTGCTAACATCATCACTTGCACGTGAAGCAGATATAGTGATTGGCATGAATTGTGGACCTGAAATCGGAGTTGCAGCAACAAAAAGTTTTACATCACAACTAGTAATACTCTACAAAATTGTACAAAAATTAAGTAACAATGACATAACAATCAATTTTGAAAAATTCTCTGAATCAGTTTTAAAAATATTAGAGGATCCATCAAAAATTCAGCAGATTGCAAAGGAATTAAAGGAAATTTCAGACATTTACGTTTTAGGTAGAGGAATAAATTATCCAATTGCAATAGAGGCAGCACTAAAGCTTAAAGAATTAACATACATTCATGCAGAAGGAATTCCAGGAGGAGAGTTAAAACATGGGCCTCTTGCATTAATGGATTCAAATGTATTTGTGATAATTATCAATCCAAATGATTCAACGTATTCAGATACGCTAACAAGTGCAAGAGAAATTAAAGCTCGTGGAGCAAAAATTATTGGAGTTTCAGATATAGAAAGTGATGTTTATGATTATTGGATAGAAATGCCAAAGATAGATGAAGTGTTGTATCCAATTTCAGAAATCATTCCAATACAGTTGTTAACTTACTATGCAGCACTTGAAAAAGATACAGATCC
>JBHHVF010000029.1:0-12328 GCA_046754145.1 Candidatus Nitrosopumilus sp. | reverse complement strand
CCTCTTTGAGTTTTTTTAGGAATTTATCCGTCTTGAGTTTTAGATCAAGCATTACATCTTGCATAGTTCCTTGATATAGTTTCTCAGAATTTTCTACCATACAAACATCTCCAAAGGTTTTATCATGCCTATAATTCAGATTAAATCAATTTGCCTTAAGAAGTCGAGTGTGTATTTTTTGAACATAACTTTACAATAGATTATAGATAAAAAAAATACTATCAAACCCTTCAATCGTACCAATCCTGAAATGTGATAGTTAATTATTTTACAAAAGAATGCTATATAGCAAGATTCCCAAATCTTCTCCATTTTCAAATAATTTTTTTTATCAAAAGTTTCTTGAAAGAACTTGATAGTGATGCTTTTAGGCAATAATTATAGAAAAAAATCAAATGACTGATTCTGCTCATGCCTGGAGAAAAAAACTACGATTACAAGAACTAGTAGATATTGCTAAAGAAGAACTAGAGTCAGGCAAAGAGATTTCACAAATATATGAAATGTTAGATGATATAATGCAAGAGCGATGGAGATTTGTAAATTCCACTAAAAGGCAATATCTTGATGATGTAAAGAAAATACTGACAAATCAATACGTGTTAGTGATATAAATTGATTCTAATCTATTTTTGCTTTCTAAATTTGTAACATTTTCAAATTTCAAGATCATCACTACTCTATTGGTAGATTATTCTTTGAATCACAAATAAATTACTACAAATTCATTTTTTATAATTCAAATATTTAATTATTAAAAGTGATAATTATAAGTTTGTTTTAATGACCATTTTCATGAAAAATAACTATGAAAAGAATTGATGCAATGATCCCAACTATGAAACGCAATGATGTAATTGATAGTATTCTCAAAGCTGGTGCACATGGCATTACATTAGTTGAAAGTAGAGGTAAAGGTGCAGGTGACAGACCTATGGTGGGAGGTGCACGAGGTACTGCAAAATACATTGCAGGATACAATCGAATTGACACTATAACTACAGTAGTTAATGATTCAAAGTTAGATTCTGTAGTATCGGCAATTATGGACACAGCTTACACTAGTCATAAAGGGGATGGTATGATCTTTGTGTCTACCATTGATGAAGCATACAAAATCGGTACTAAAGAGAAAGTAACATAATCCTTGAACTAATTTGACAAGTCACCTCGAGGGATTCAAAAACAATTCAGATATGCTAAATTAGCTTAGTTCTAGCGTTAAACAAATTTTATTGCACCATATCCTACAACAGATTCTGTATCTCCAGATACGTCTCCACTTGTTGCATAGCTAAGAAGTTCTCCTTTTGTTGCACCAAGATTCTTACATGCAATCATGGCAGATGCCATAGCTCCAAAACCACATGCAGTCACTCTCTTTTCTTTTAGTACGTGATAAAATCTCTCAACATCCATCTCCAAGATTGGTTCAATCAATGCTTTATCTTGAAGATGAGCAAAAGAATTTTCTTCATAATGTGTAAAATCTGATGAAGCAACAATTATCGAATTTTTCTTTTTTGCAATTTCATATACTGCATATCCAACATCTCTTGCAGTCTCTATATCTTGTGTCAACAAGATTATGGGAAGAATCTGAAATTCCTTAGAAAATATAGATTGCAGCATTGGAATCTGTACTTCTAAACTGTGATCTTGGGAATGAGAATAATTGTCAATTTCAATGGTTTTGGATTTTTCTGCAACTTCTTGAGCAGCTTCTGAATCCACCTGTACTGATCCTAAAGGAGTCTGCCATTGTGCATCTATCATAGTAGCAGCATTTTTTCCTATGCCAAAATGATTTGGTCCAATTATGATTGCAAGTTCTGGATTCTGAGATGAGATAGACTTGTAAGAATGACATGCAGTGGGACCAGAGTAAACATACCCTGCATGTGGACAAATAATTCCAAATATTTTCTCACTTGATTCAGTTAGTTGAGTACCTGGCCCGTACTTGTGCTCAAAACAAGATTTAATCATCTTCTCCAAGTCTTCTTTTCTACCTGGATAAAATTGCCCTGCAACCACTGGCTCTCTTATCATTAATTACTCTAACACGCTATTTTATAAAAAATCACTAGATGATTCTCTGACCACTACTCCATTGGGAGATTCTTCTTTGAATATTACACCTTCAAATCTTGAGACTTTGGTTGTTCTGTTTTTCCATGCATCCTTCTCCAGTCCAGCTTTTTCACATGTATGGCAAAGAAACTCTTCTACATTCCAATCATATTCTGTTGGAACTTGTGGTAAAAGTAAACCCGAGGTGTATGCATTCTCTACAATTAGTCCATCTCTGCCAACTTTGATACTTGATAGATACTCTGCAGAATCATCTACTTTGATCTCAATTGGTGGAGTAAGCACCGTTACTTCAAAGACAATCTGCTCTAACTCATCTATGTTTATTGGAGAAAATCGAAAATCTTGAGTTGCAGCAGCTATTGCAGCATCAATTAATCCTTCAGACAATTTTTTTATTGGAAGTGGATATCCAACACATCCTCTCAATGTATTTTGTTTGTTAATTGTTACAAACACTCCTGAACTAAAATCAAATTTAGAATTAAATTCTGAATCATTACTCTTTGAATTATTTTTTAGTAATTCAATGACAGTTTTTCTTGCCATCTTGACTAATTCGGTTCCATCCAAATCAGAAAATTGCTTTAATTCTCTCATACTTGTTAAATATGTAAAAATGTAATAAAAAACGTTGGCAACATTACTAGGAAAAGAAGCAGAATTATATGAAAAACTCCCAAATGACAAGGTAAAGTGTACAGCTTGTGCACGATATTGTGAGATTGGCAAGGGCCAAATTGGTTTGTGTGGAATACGAGGAAACGAAGACGGTAAATTACAACTGTATGCCTATGGAAAAGTAATTTCAGGACATGTTGATCCTATTGAAAAAAAACCTCTAATACATTATTGGCCTGGAAGTAAAGTCTACTCTATTGCAACTACAGGATGTAATTGGCTCTGCAGATATTGTCAAAATTCCGATATAAGTCAGCGACGTGACGTACAAGGCATTGATATGACTCCTGATGAGGTTGTAAGTACTGCAATAAAATATGGTGCACATGGAATTGCATATACATACAATCAACCTTCAATCTTTATTGAATTTGCACGTGATTGTGGAATTGCTGCAAGAAAAAAAGGATTGTTTAATGTATTTGTGTCAAATGGATATGATACTCCTGAATCAGTTTCAATGATGAATGAGTTTCTTGATGGTATTACTGTGGATTTTAAAGGCAATGCAGAAAAAGAGTTTACAAGGAAATTCATAGGAGTGCCTGATCCACAACCAATTTTTGACACACTCCTGGAAATCAGAGATAAAACAAAAATCCATGTAGAAATTACTGATCTTGTAGTTCCTCAAGTTGGGGATGATTTAGAACATGCAAAAAAACTCTCAAAATTCATTTATGATGAATTTGGACCTGAAATGCCAATTCACTTTTTAAGATTTCACCCTGACTACAAAATGATGGAATATCCAAGTACTCCTGTTGAAACTTTGGAAAAACATTACCAAGTTGCAAAAGATCAAGGTTTAAAGTATGTGTATCTGGGAAATGTCCCTGGCCACAAATGGGAACATACGTACTGTTCTGAATGTAATGAAATAGTTGTAAATCGTTATGGATTCAATATTCGAGAATGGCATCTTGATAAAAACAACAGTTGTCAATTTTGTGGAAATCGTATTCCTATAGAAGGTAAATTACAAAAAGGATACAAGCAAGATCGTTTCCAGTTTGTATCTTAATTATTTTCTAATGAATTAACCCATGTGGGAAAATTGTTCTTTGCTAGATTATCTAATGCCTAAGTCTTAGCTCTAGCTATTTAGCTCTGCCTATTTTTCCCCATGTATTTATAATATAACGGGGTTATTTTTTGCATGGCTACTGAAAATCTCGACATGGATTATTCAAAATATGATTTTAAAGACTCTACAGAAATGTATGTCCATCTTAGCAAGAAAGGCCTGACAAAAGATACTGTAATTGAAATCAGTAAAATGAAAGACGAACCACAATGGATGCTTGATTTTAGATTACGTTCTTATGAAATTTTCATGAAAAAACCAATGCCAACTTGGGGTGGTGATCTTAGTGTTATTGATTTCCAAAATATCTACTATTATGCAAAAGCATCTGATAAAACAGAAAAGAACTGGGATGATGTTCCAGAAAATGTTAAAAACACATTTGACAAACTTGGAATTCCAGAAGCTGAAAAGAAATTCTTAGCAGGTGTTGGTGCCCAATACGAATCTGAAGTTGTATATCACAGTCTAAGAGAAGATTTAGCAAAACAAGGTGTTTTATTTTTAGATACCGATGCAGCTCTAAAAGAACATCCAGAGATTTTCAAAAAATACTTTGGTAAAATTATTCCTCCAGAGGATAACAAATTTGCAGCACTAAACAGTGCTGTATGGAGTGGTGGTTCATTCATCTATGTTCCACCTGGTGTCAAAGTTGACATGCCTCTACAAGCATACTTTAGAATTAATGCAGAAAATATTGGTCAATTTGAAAGAACATTAATCATTGTAGATGAAGGTGCAGAAGTACACTACATTGAAGGATGTACTGCTCCTGTTTATTCTTCAGAATCTTTACACTCTGCAGTAGTAGAACTAGTTGCACACAAAGATGCAAAACTAAGATACACAACAATACAAAATTGGAGTAACGATGTCTACAATCTTGTAACAAAACGAGCTTATGCATATGAAGGCGCAACAGTAGAATGGATTGATGGAAATATTGGAAGTAAACTAACAATGAAATATCCTGGAGTCTATCTTATGGGAGAAAGGGCATATGGTGAAACACTGTCAATTGCCTTTGCTGGAAAGGGACAACACCAAGATACAGGCGCAAAAATGGTTCACCTTGCACCAAATACTACATCTAAAATCACATCAAAGTCAGTTAGCAGACTTGATGGACGTTCCACTTACAGAGGATTACTTAACGTGGCAAAAGGTGCTACAAATGTAAAATCTACTGTAAGATGTGATGCATTACTCTTAGATGATACATCAAAGACTGATACCTATCCATACATGGAAATCAATCAGGAAGATGCAACAATCACTCACGAAGCAACAGTTGGTAAAATTGGTGATGAACAAATTTTCTACCTTATGAGTAGAGGATTTACAGAAGAAGAATCACTATCACTAATTGTAAATGGTTTCATGGAACCATTCACAAAAGAATTACCAATGGAGTATGCAGTTGAACTAAACAGACTCATCAAACTTGAAATGGATGACTCTGTGGGATAAACTCCAAATTAATTTTGATTAATTATGTCTCAAGAAACTCTCTCAAAACTTAACAAAAGTCATATCGATGATATTTCTTCATCAAGAAATGAACCTGATTGGCTAAAAGATTACAGAAACAATTCATTGTCTGTCTATGATAGTCTTCCAATTGAGATGTCTCCACTTTACAATAAATACACTGATGCAAAAAAGATGGATCCAGAAAAAGTCTCTCTTTCTACATCCACAACACAAACAATTCCAAGTTTTCTTGAAAAAAGATTAGGTGAACTAGAAAATGAAACATGTATTATTCAAATTGGAACTAACATTCATAAAATCAATATCTCTGATGAACTAAAATCAAAAGGACTTGTAATCACATCAATTGCAGATGCAATTAAAAATAATTCTGAACTTGTAAAAAAAGCACTAGAGGCTTCAAATTCTAAAGATGATAAATTTACCGCACTAAACAATGCTGCCTTTAATTCAGGAGTGTTTATCCACATTCCACGTAATCTTGTTTTAGAAAAACCAATTCACTTCCTATCATGCCTATCTGAAGATGGACTTTCAACAATTTCTAGAAATGTAATCTTTGCAGATGAAAGTAGTAAAGCTACAATTGTCCAAGAACTATATTCTCCAAAAACACAAGTACAACAAGCATATCTTGAATTACTAAACACAAATGTTGCTTCAAATGCACAGTTAGATGTTACCACTTTACAAATGATGGATCAACATGCCGTAAACTTTTCAACTAGACGAACAGATTTGGCACAAGATGCCAAAGTAAACTGGTACTCTGGATTGTTTGGATCTATGTTGTCACGATACAAAATTGACTATTTACTGAGTGGTCCTGGTGCATCTTCAAATGACTCTGAAGTAATTTTTGGAAATAATGAACAATCTTTTGATATTCAAACCAATGTAATACATGAAAGCCCATCTACTGAAGGAAGAGTAGTTGAAAAATCAATTCTTAGAAACAAATCAAAATCTCTATTCAAAGGAATGATTCGAATCAAAGAAAATGCAGCAAAATCAAACTCATTTTTGTCTGGTCGCTCAATCCTTTTAGATAAAGATGCAAAATCTGATGCAATTCCTGGACTTGAGATATTTACAAATGATGTAAAGGCTACACACTCTGCATCTGTTGCTAAAATTGATGAAGAACAAATCTTCTATCTTAAAACTAGATGCCTTAGTCATGAGGAAGCTGAAAGAACAATTGTTGAAGGATTCTTAGAACCACTTTCAAGAAAAATGTCTTTCCAAGTAAGAGCATGGATTGCTTATCTTATTGAGTCTAAATGGGAAAATCAGGAACTCACTATCAACACTGATGAAGAATTAACAAAGTTTGTTGAAGTTGAAGAGACACGATACAACGAAGACGCAGAAATCGAACAACACTACAAGTATAGGTGATTTTTTTGTCTGAATGGATTAGGGCTTGCAGCCTAGAACAGGTTAAAGAAGGTCAGCTTTTTGGATTGACTATTAATGATAAGAAAATACTCCTAGCTAATCTCAAAGGAAATATTCATGCCACTGATCTTATTTGTACTCATGCTGATGCAGATCTGTCTACTGGATTTCTCAGTGAAGAAGGTGTTAGATGTCCATTACATCTTTCTGTTTTTAATTTAGAGAATGGAGAACCACAAAATCTTCCTGCAGAAACACCACTTAATGTATACAATGTTAAAATAGATGACAACGAAATTTACGTGGAGATTTAAAATATGCAAAGCACACAATCCTCTTTTGAAAATTTAAGAAAAGATTTCCCAATACTTCAGAGAACTGTTAGAGATAACAAACCTCTTGTTTATCTTGATAATGCATCTACTACTCAAAAACCAAATCAAGTAATTGATGCTATTGATGATTATTATCGAAATCATAATGCTAACATTCACAGAGCAGTATATGCTCTAGCTGAAGAATCTACTGAAGCTTATGAGGACACAAGAGATAAAATTGCAAATTTCATTAACATAAAAAATCGACAGGAAATTATCTTTGTTAGAGGAACTACTGAGGCAATAAATCTAGTTGCATATGCTTGGGGAAGGCCTCATATCAAAGAAGGTGATATCATTGTCACTACTGAATATGAACACCATAGTAACATTGTACCATGGCAACTTCTTACACAAGAAAAAGGTGCAAAATTAGAATACATTGGAATGGATGATAATGGTGAATTAATTTTAGATGATCTTGACAAATATCTTGCAACAGGTAAAGTTAAACTTGTAACCTTTAGTTTAATGTCAAATGTTCTTGGAACCATTAGTGATACTGAAAAAATTATTGAAAAATGTAAAGCAGCAGGTGTTCCTACATTAATTGATGGTGCTCAGGCTGTACCTCACATGAAAGTTGACCTTGAAAAATTAGGATGTGACTTTTTTGCATTTTCTGGTCATAAAATGTTAGGCCCAACAGGAATTGGTGTTTTGTGGGTAAGAAAATCAGTACTGGAAACCATGAGTCCATTTCATGGAGGTGGTGACATGATCAGAGAGGTTCACAAATATGAGACTACTTGGAATGATTTGCCATACAAATTCGAAGCAGGTACCCCAAACATAGCTGATGTTGTAGGATTTGGTGCTGCAATTGATTATCTCACAAATATTGGAATGGATAACATAAGAGAGCATGAAATTGAATTAACAAAATATGCTATAGAAAAATTATCCGAAGTTAAAGGACTTCATATCTATGGTACAAAAGATATTTCAAAACGTGGTGGTGTAATTTCATTTAATTTTGCAGATGTACACCCTCATGATGTTGCACAAATCATTGATGAAGAAGGAATTGCTGTTCGTTCTGGTCATCACTGTGCACAAGTATTAATGGAACGACTAAATGTTGCTGCAACATCAAGGGCTAGCTTTTACATTTACAATACTAAAGAAGAGATCGATGTTCTAATCAATTCATTAAATAAAGTAGCAGAGGTGTTCAAATTATGAGTAATGCAGACATTTACCATGAGATGATTGTTGATTACTCTAGAAATCCCATAAACTATGGAAAAATTGAAGATCATGATGTAACTTTCCATGATTCAAATCCGTTATGTGGTGACAGTATTGATATTGATATGAAAATTGATGATAACAAAGTTAGTGATATCAAGTTTCATGGAAAAGGATGTGCAATTTGCATGGCATGCTCTTCTGTCTTGACTGAAATTACAAAAGGCAAGAATCTTGATGATGTAAGAAAAATTGAAAAAAATGATATTCTAAGTGAATTAGGTCTTGAACATCTTCAAGCTGTTCGAATAAAATGTGCTTTACTTTCACTTAAGGTACTAAAATCTGCCCTTTACACCTATCTTGGAGACAATCTTGAATCTCAAGATATGGATAAACTAAAAGAAGAGGCAGCAAATCTATACTAGTATGAGTGATTTTACTCCTGTAGTTCCTATTGCACTTCAAATAAGAAAAATTATCTTTGAAAAGTTCAACGATGTTGATACAATATTTACAAATGATGAAATTTTTGAAATGTTACAAGCAAATGGTGATATTGATTCTTCTTGGATAATTGATGACACTGAATCCTTTTTCAATGAAATTTGTGATTCAGGTCTTGCAAGAAATATTGCACAAAATTTTACTACAATCCATCTGAAGTTATTTGATCCTATTGAAAAACTTCATTGTAATGCTTGTGACCAAGATATCTATCTTGGAACTTCTGAAGAACGAACATGTCCTAACCCTTCTTGTAAATCTTCTATTTAGATTTGTATTTTATTGCAGCATCTTCAAGTGCTTTAATCATTGGCAACTTTTCTCCTGTAAGATAAAGCACCAATGCCCCACCTGCAGTACTGATGTGATTGATTTTATCTGCTAATCCTTGTTGTTTTAGTGCAGTTGTCAAATGACCTCCACTTACAATCGTTGTAGCCATTGAGTTTGCAACTGATTTCAATAATTCTTTTGTTCCATAGCTAAAGTTTTCTTTCTCAAAGAATCCTGCTGGCCCACTGATAAACACAGTTCCTGCACCAGAAATTAATTTTGAATAATACTCTACAGTCTTTGGACCTAAGTCAAAAATTTTATCACCTTTGCCCATTTCTCTGACGTCCATCTCTACTCTTTCTCCGTCTTTGTCAATTGCAATATCTACAGGTGTGGCAAAAACGTCTGGATATTCACCTATCAAAGCATGTGCTTTTGCTACCATCTCTTCTTCTCTTTTGATACCCAAAGGAGATTTGATTCTGGCTTGTGCACGCATAAACACATTTGCAATCAATCCTGTTAGCAGAACATGGTCCGCACGACCGTTTTGAATCAATAATTTGATTGCCTCGAGTCTGTCGGGTATTTTTGAGCCTCCAAGAACAATCACATGTGGTGCCTTGGCTACAGTCATTATCTCATCTAGATTTCTAACTTCTCTTTCAACAATTCTTCCTGCACATGCTGGCAAAACTTGTGGAAAACCAACAATTGATGGATGTGTTCTATGAGCACTTGGAAATGAATCTAATACACAAAGATCAAATAATTTCGATAAACGATTAACCATAATTGTTTTGGCAGAGTTCTCTGGTGTAAACTCGTAATTCTCCTCAGCACATAATCTCAAATTATCTAAAAGTAAAATGTCTCCGTCCTCTAAACTCTTGATTGCATTTTGTGCAGCTTCCCCAATTACATCTTGAACATACTTTATTTTTTTATTCATTAATTTTTCAAGAACTTTTGCATGTTTGTCCATTCCTGTATAATCCTTATTTCCAACTCTTCCTTGATGTGATGCAACAACTACCCTGGCGTCTTTTAACGACTTTAAAGTTTCAGTGGCTTCTTCAATTCTTCTGGTACCTGAAATTTCCATTGTTTCTGGATCGATTGGGCAATTCATATCGACTCTTAAAAAAACGGTCTTACTTTTTAGGTCAAAATCATCTAGTGTGAGCACCTTCACAATTTTTCTATTATGCTCTTGGTTAAATTCTTTGAGCCGATCAGAATTATTTTCTCTAATTTTATTTCTAAACAGTGATTTCCACTTCCAAAGCTTATCTATTAATAAAAATTAAAAGTATGTACTTGAGGTTTAATTAATTGCAAAATTGGATTTTTGATATCAGGTCACGTTCCTTTGTTCTAGTAACAATTCTATTTCTAATCCTTACTGCTTTAGTATACTATGAAGTAACTGAAAGTTTTGATCAAAATATTATTTCTTTTTTCTCTGAAAATGTTGGAAATCCTACATTAGATACCATTATGCAGTATATCACAGAAAGTGGTGAGGCTTTGTGGATGATGGCATTTGGAGTTCTTATGTTAATTATTCCAAAAACCCGTAGAGTTGGAATTACTTTGATGATTCTAATTGTAATTTCTACACTGCTTACAGGCTATATCAAATGTGGAGTTGATAGAGACAGACCTGATTTTGAGTATGAGGGTACACCATTTCCTGTAGAAATTAGCCGTGACACATTTGCATTATTCTGTGAAGGAAGTTTTGATGCATCATATCCGTCCGGTCATGCAGCTAGATCTATGATATTTGGAATAATCTTAGGCTATGCTCTATCAGAACGCTTCCCTAGAGGTGCATATCTGCTATTTCTTTACCCTGCAATGATTTCAATTAGTAGAATCTATGTCCTGCAACATTATCCAATGGATGTCATTGGAGGAGCTGTTATTGGAGTTATGCTTGCTGGGGTATTAGCAAAGAGAACAAAACTTTACAAAATTTTTGACAAATCAAAAACCTAATTCTGTTAATGTGGTATTGCTTATCAAAACTATTGCGTAATGATCTTCATCATGATGATATGTCCAATATCTAATATCTCGAACTTCATTTTTTTGTCTGAGTCCATGTGTTACCCCCGTTGTAACAGTATAGCCAATCCTCTTTGCAAGTTTTGATTCTTTTGGCATCAAAACCCTGACCCCTTCTTTTTTATTTTCAAACCCAAGTTTTACCATGTCTTCTACTGCATCTGATGCCTCTTTTTCATCTTTTAGATCATATGTCTTTGATATTGGCAAATCTTTTGGGTGAAATTCCATAATTTCGATGGAATCTCTTTACTAATATTTTTTAAAAAATGATTTCAGCGATCATAATTAGTTAATTTTCTTAACTGGTAAGTCAAATCCTGATTATATTAACAAATTAATCGACTCTTTTGTTTTGATTGATCGTTGGCATCATTAGAAAAATTAGTAGTTCAACTACGTCAAAAGAAACAAGAGGCAACAAAGCTTAGAAAGAAGGCTGAAAAGCAATTCAACGAAGTCCGCTCTGCTGAAAGACGTTCTTCATCAGGTCTGAATTCTATAGATAAAAAAATAGAATCTGAACGTGAAGATGTTTCTGATGTTTCTACAGTTCTTGTCAGAAAAAACTCCCAACTAGAAAGCATTGAAAGATTAATAGCTGCAGCCGAGGAAAAAATAACCCGAGAAAAAGAGGCTATTGAGCAGGCTGAGCAAGAAATTGAGTTCTCTGATAATCCCGAAGAAAAACAGAATGCTGAATCTCGATTACGATCATTAAATGAACATGTCCAAGAATTAATCTCTGAAATTAGGAGCAGACAAAAAACTGCAAAAAAGATTTCAGATGATGCTATCAAATGTGCTAATATTAAATCAAAAATTACTTCAAAAATCCAAAAACAAACTCAATCAAAACCATCCTTACGTGATACTATGACAACTAATCATAAGGCCGCTGAAAAGTTTGTCAAAGAAGTAGAAAGAAGAACCAAAGCAGAAGATTCTGCTAAAAAAGCATTAGAAAGAGTTTCAGGAAAATTCCAAGAGCTCTTGGCAAAGAGGCGTATAGCGGCCAAGAAATTAGCAGCTAAAAAAGCAGCAGTCAAAAAGGCAGCAGCAAAGAAACGTGCAGCAGCAAAGAAACGTGCAGCAGCAAAGAAACGTGCTGCAGCAAAGAAAAAGGCAGCTAAAAAGAGACCAG
>JBHHVF010000028.1:0-13240 GCA_046754145.1 Candidatus Nitrosopumilus sp. | reverse complement strand
TTAGGAATGCACGTTCTAGTTATACTAACTGACATGACAAACTATGCAGAAGCACTCAGAGAGATTAGTGCAGCAAGAGAAGAAGTTCCTGGAAGAAAAGGATATCCTGGTTATCTTTACACTGACCTTTCAACAATCTATGAAAGAGCCGGTAAACTAAACGGAAGAAAAGGAAGTGTTACCCAAGTTCCAATTTTATCAATGCCATCTGATGATATTACTCACCCAATCCCTGACCTCACTGGTTACATTACAGAGGGTCAAGTAGTACTTGGCAGAGATTTGTTCAGACAAGGAGTCTATCCTCCAGTCAACATCCTGATGAGTCTTAGTAGACTAATGAAAGACGGAATTGGCGAAGGAAGTACCAGAGAAGATCATGGTGAAATTTCTAATCAAGTTTATGATGCATATTCTAGAGCACAAGAAGTAAGAGCATTAGCAGGAATTGTTGGTAAAGCAGGACTAACTGAAATTGACTTGAAATACATGGATGTTGGTGATGTCTTTGAAAAAGAATTCCTTACACAAGCAACTGATGAGAATAGAACTATTGAAGAAACACTTGGAATCTTATGGAAGATTGTTTCTAAACTACCAAAGAATGAGATTACTAAAATTAAAGATAAATTCGTAGACCAATATTATCAGGAAGAGTAACAAAATGTCATTTGGACAAAATGTTGCAGCAACAAAAATCGAACTCTTAAAATTTAAAAAATCTAGTCAAGTCGCCGTAATGGTACAGAAAATTTTAGATGATAAACGTAAAGTTCTCTTAAAAAATATTGAAGAAATGATTGAAGAAGCCTCAAAAGCAAGAGGTGGAATTTGGGATCCACTACAAGATATTTACAAATCTGTTAATGAGGCATACCTTGCATTAGGAACAGATACTGTAGACTCTGTTGCTGAATCTACACCACCTGTAATGCAAGTAGATGTGAATGTAAGAAGAGTAGTAGATGTAAAGATTCCAGCACTAACAGTAACTGAAGAAGATACAAAATCAATGCCTTATGGATTTGCAGATACAAATTCTTCAATTGACAGAGCAGCAAAACAAATCAAAGAATTACTTCCACAAATTTGTAAAGCAGCAGAATATGAAAATTCAATTTTTAGCCTTGCAAAAGCATTAGAAAAGACACAAAAATTGTTAAATGCTCTTGAAAATGTCATTATTCCACAGTATCAACAAAAAATTCGATTTATCCTTGCAACTCTTGAAGAAAGAGAAAGAGAGGAATTCGCAAAGTTAAAAAAAGTCAAAGCTAAGATGGAAAGTAGAAAATAATGGCAAAAGAAGAAATCAAAAAGTTACTTGAAAATTCTAAAAAGGCATTAGATGATGATCATGAGAATTTTGTTAAATCAATCAAAAGTGATCTAACATCATTCAAAAAGAAAACACTCGATCAAATTTAACACTCTAATGTCTCATGATTTAAATATGGAATTATAAGGAATTCAAACAGATGAAACCTATCGTTTTATTGTTATCAGTCGCAGCAATTGCATTAGTTGCTGCAGGTCTTACAGATGTAGCATTTGCTGCTGAAGGAGAAGCTGCTGGTGGCATGAGTGATGGCTCCAAACTAATTGGTGCCGGTATAGCATTTGGTGTTGCTGCAGGCGGTGCCGGTGTTGGTTTAGGTCAAGTAGGTGCAGCAGGTCTTGCAGTAATTAGTGAGAACCCAGCATTACAGTCCAAAGTATTCATCTTTGTAGGTATGGTAGAATCAATTGCTATCTATGGTATAGTTATGATGTTTATCATCTTAGGACAATAAACCACAACAAAATCTTTTAGCATTTTTAAAAATTTAATTATATTTTAGCTGATTAACATCTAATACTCTAGCACAATATCTGCACTTGAGTACTCTTCCTTCTTTGTCAATAACATCCATTACTGATTCTATGCGTTCTGTACTGTTTGTAATACAATCTGGATTTGAGCAACGAAATATTCTGTCAATCTCATTTGGAAGAGCAACCCTCCTTTTTTCAACTAACTTGTAGTTTTTGATTATGTTAATTGTTGCAGTTGGAACAATTACTGCAAGTTTGTTTGTATCATCATCTTTTAGGAATTTGTTTTCTACTTTAATGATGTCCTTTTTCTTGAATTTACCACTTGGAACATTCAAGGCTATGGTAATCAAACTTCCATCTTTACCGTCAATTCTTAATGCATTGAGAACCTGAAGGCCCTTACCTTCATCTATGTGGTCAATTACAGTGCCTTCCTTGATTCGTCGAACCATAAGTTCGGACTGTTCCATCAGAATACTTTGTATAGTCTCTTGTATATATCATTGAAAGAATGAACGAGTTTTATCAGAAAGATATTATCTCAATTAAGGAATTTGATAAAGAGAAACTAGAGAAAATCTTTGTCGCCACAGATAAGATGATAAAACTAAACCCCGCAGAACGAAGGGAGATTTGTAAAGGAAAAACTCTGGCTTACTTATTTTATGAGCCAAGTACTAGAACACGTCTTAGTTTTGATTCTGCTATGGCGTCAGTTGGTGGTAATTCATTAGGAATCTCTGACATTACTTCATCTTCTACACAAAAAGGTGAGAGTCTTGCTGATACTGTACGAATAATGTCAATATACTCTGATATTCTAGTATTACGACACACTTTGGATGGCTCAAGTAGATTTGCAGCTGAAATTTCTCCAAAACCCGTAATCAATGCAGGTAGTGGCACAGAAGAACATCCTACACAAGCAATTCAAGATTTGTTTACAATCAAAAAAGAAAAGAAAAAGATTGACGGTCTAAAGATTGGAATTGTTGGTGATCTAAAGTATGGACGAACTGTTTATTCTCTGTTGTATGGACTTGGAAACTATGATGTTGATGTTCGGTTAATTTCTCCAGAATCTCTTAAAATACGATCTGATTCAACTTATGAAATCAAAAAGAGATTGTCTTTTACAGAATCTACTGATATTGAAGAACATATTGATGAACTTGATGTTCTTTATGTAACAAGAATCCAAAAGGAGAGATTTCCTGACGAAGAGGAATATCTCAAAGTCAAAGGAAGTTATGTTGTAGGATTAGATTTACTAAAACAAATGAAAGATGATTCTATAATTTTACATCCTCTTCCAAGAATAGATGAAATCTCAACTGATATTGATAATACAAAAAATGCCAAATACTTTGAGCAAGCTGAATATGGAAAACATACTCGTGCAGCTCTATTAGGTTTGACACTTAATGAGAACGGGTTTTAATTTTAGAATCCGTATTCCATATATCTAAAGACATTTCAATATGACTAGTTGACACAAACAAAAATAATTCCTATATTTCCTTTAGATCTGGTTTTATTTCCTAGACAGGAGCTCCCACTTAGAGTCTTTGAGCCTCGTTACAAGCAATTAGTTGATGATTGTATGTTAGGTGATGGCCAATTTGGTGTATGTTTGATTGATGAAAAAAATTCTGTAAACGGTTGGAATTCTCCTAAATTAGTTGGAACAATTGCCAAAATCACCAAATGTGAGGATGTTGAACTTGATGGATTACAACTACACATTGAGACCATAGGTCGAAATTCATTTAAAATTAAAAAAATTATTTCACCTTCAATTCCTCAACCTGCAAACTATGATCCACTTTCAGTGGAAGGACATCAAGAAATATCTGAAATGCATGAGAAGGTTGGAACTCAAGAGAAAATGTACATTCAAGCTGAAGTTGAAATGATTCCAGAAATTGATGAGAGCATTTCACTAAACCAATGGGAGAAACTAGTTGAATTATGGAAAAAGAAAATTATTACACAAGCATTGCCTCAAGTTGTTGAACCACATTCACTAGAACATGTCTTAGAGCAATACTATCTTACTACTGATACACCTACAATTGATTACATCTACTCATTATCTGCACTTGGTGCAAATGATCCAAATGATCTACAATCAATCTTGGAGGCAACAACAATGCCTGATTTGATTCAAAAAGTTACCGAATTACTGACAGTAAAATAACCCTAATGAAATGAAAATAATATTGCCACTGACAAAATTTGGAATACTTGCAATGGTTGCATGTTTGCTATTTCCAGCAAGTAGTGTTTATGGGCATGGATTAGGAATTGACACTATTTCTTCAATAGATATCCAGGGAAAAGAAATCTCAATCTCAGTTGAGATGCCAACATATTTTGAAAATGATCAAGAACAAATTACGATTACTGCAATTGAAGATGAAACAAAAGAAAATGCAAAAAATGTTACATTTCTAATTGGTTTATTTCATAATGATGATATGATTTTTAGAAATTATTTTTTTACAGATAATGGCGTATTGCCTATTAAGATATCACCAAAGCAAGGATTTGATAATGTAGTGATTCATGGGGAACAAGACTCTATACTTGGTGCTTGGCATGGAACAGAATCTAGTCCTATTGAAATTACTGGCCCAATTTTTACTTCAGGGGGATTGTATACATTTGAAATTGAGGTGAGAACTATAGATGAGCCAACTAATATCATCGAGGACTCTGGAATCTATACTGCCGATTTGAGTATCATTGAGACTACTTCTTACACTCAAAAAGACACAGAAAATCATGATGTAGAATTTCGGTTAAAGTCATATTTTGATAAAATTTCTAATTTTGAGTATAATCCTGAAACTAAACAGGTAACATTTGAAATGCCATTTAACTGGAGTGAAAAACAAATGTCTCACGTACCTGTTGTCCACGAAGAAGTACATTTTCCAAAAGATTTTACTGAATTTTTGACTCCTAGCTATTCAGGGCATGCAAATGGGATTGAACTATTCAAATCCTCAGTATCAGTTGATGATTATACAGAAGAAGACGAAAGAATAGTTCATTTTGTTTTGTTACAAGATCATCTGAGATTTTTGAAAAATGAAATGAAAAAATCAGGTGAGCCATTACCTGATAATATTGTATTTACATTATCAACAAGTGAAAATGTAGCATTTCCTTTAGAAGCATATACAAAAAGTGAGGACTTTAAAGTAAATCTTTCATGGGATCCTTTAGATGTAGAACCTGGAGTTGACACAAATTTTGTTTTTACTATTAGAGATGGAAGAACTAGTGAACCTCTAAGAAATTCTGATTATACATTTGTAATAATTCAAAACGGAAATGAGATTTATCGTACAACAGGAATGGCACAAGTTGGTGGAGAATTTGAAAAATTTACCTTTACAGAAGATCAAACAGGCCCTACAATAATAAAATTTGAAAACATTCGAAACACTGGACAAGAAACTGAGTTTGGAATTGTTGTAGCCCCAGAATTTGGAACTATTGCTTTGATGATATTAGGTATTTCATTAATCAGCATTGTTGGTCTTAGTGCAAAATCAAGACTATTTACTAAGATCTGAATCTATTTCTTGATACCACTGATAATAAAACTAAATAATTATACAAAAAAGTAGAAATAGTGTTATAAGAAAAATCAAGTATGAAATCCTTGATTATTTTTGGAATTTTAATGTCAATTGTATTGATTCCAGGTATTATTTCAACAGTAGAAGCTCATCCTCATGCAACCATAGATCTCATGGAATCTCATTCTCATGATATAGGTGATGAGAACTTTCAAGAAGAATTCATACTACATGATTTTGAGCATGTGATAATCTCTGCATTTGATTGGTTCAATAGAATTCTATTTGGATAAATTCAGATTTTCATTGGTTTTAACTTCAAAAAGGAAATTTTGATTCAACAATAAACAATAATTACAAGAGTATTTGGAGATCTTTACAATTGTAAAGTCGAGATAATAAATAGCGAAGACCACAAAATACTTTGTGCCTCATGAATTAGATGATATAGATATTGGAATAGTAAGATCTCTACAAGAAAATGGGAGAAAGTCATTTAGACAGATTGCAAGAGAACTAGACATTAGTACCCCTACAGTACAAGCAAGATACCAAAGACTAGTCAATATTGGACTAATAAAATCAGTATCACCTGTGATTGATTCTACCAATGTTGTAGATATTCAAAAAGAAGAAATCAAAACATGTGACTGTCATGAATCCCATGATATAGATTTGAAATCAGGCATGGCTGTAAAAATGGAATGTGATTTGTGTGATGGACCAATAGGAAACAAGCCACATGTTTTCAAATTTGCAAATTTTGAGAGATTCTTTTGTTGTAATACATGTAAAACTCAATACAAAGAAAAAAACAAAGGAAGAATACAAGCCATCATAGAAAAAGCAGAGAGAAGTTGACTCTTCAAATGTTCAAAGGTCTTACTTTATTTTTTTTTATATTATTAATTGTAAATTTCAATAATGTACAAGCATATGATGTTGGAATACCTGAATGGGTTTTTAATGTATATGATTTTTGGACTGAAGAAAAAATTTCAGATAAAGAATTTACTAACATGTTAACATATTTAGAGAAATGGAGAATAATTGAATTTCCTCTCAATGAAGAATATGACATCAAAACAAATTTTTTACTAAACATCAATGAAACTCAAACCTCAAAACAATTATCATCTTGTAGCTCTGATTGGTATGTGACAGGTTATTTCATTCCTTCAGAAAGTGAATTTTCTGATGAATTTGTTACAATTATCATTAATGAAGTACCAAGAGAATTTCGACAAGACTTCGTTGACACTATAAAGATAGAAGGTTGGGGAGAGACACTTTCTGGTGATTATTTAGGATGGTATGATGACTTATTTCATTTAGAAAACAACGCATTAGATTTGGATGGCGAGATTCTGGAAGTAGGAAAAATAGCAGTAGATACAACAATTATAGATCATGACGCTAAAGTAACTATTCCTACACTACCTGAACCCTGGAATGAAACTATCTTTATTGCATCAGATGAAGGAACATCCATCAAAGGAAAACATATTGATGTATTCACAGGTGCAGGAAATGATGCAAAAGAAGAAACATTTAGGATAACAGGATACAACAATGAAGTGTGCATAAAGGATTGACCAAGGAATTATTCAGATTACAGAGAATTAATTTTTTCAAGTAATTCTTGTTTTTTTGGAATGCCAGTAAATTCTAATTTATCATCAATAACAATTCCTGGCGCAGTAAAAATTGGATATTTCTCCAGATATTCTGGTTTTTCTGTGACGTCAATTACTTGATAGGGGATATTCATTTCATCTAATATTGTTTCTACAACTTTACAATTTCCACAAGAAGGTGTCGTAAGTATCTCTATTTTATGACTCATTTTCAAATTGCTCTGGATTGCTTTCAAATGCCCATCTACATGTTGCACTACAAAATCTATACTCTTTTCCATTATGTGTTACAATCTCACCTTTTTCTCCAATCTCCATTCCACATACTGGATCCTTCATGATATCACCCTTGCAGTTCTTCTTTTATTAATTAAATACCAAATTACTGGAATTATAATTAACGTGGCAAAAATCATTGGAATCGTCTCTTCTGGAATTTGTTTTTCCTCCTCGTGTTCATGTTCTGGCATCTCAAACTCTGCAGGAACTGGAGTTAGTTCAACTAACTGATTCCATCCTTGATGAACAAATGTATGTTCATACCATTCGTGACCTTCAGGTAAACCATTAATTATTAAAAATGCGGCAATTACTATTAGCATCCATCCCGTTGCCCTTTCAATTGACTCTCTTTTGGTAGTCAATCCTTTGGTAGCACTAATTCCTAAAACTGCTAATACTGACAAAAAGATTAGCGGAATTGCTCTACCTACACCGTGAACCAAACCTAATGATGCACCAATCTCAATACTTCCTGCACCTGCTATGTAGATCAATAACCAATAGAATAGAGGATTAGGACATCCAACCCCTGCATTTCCTAATAGCAATCCCATGAAAAATGATTTTGAATAATCCCCTCTATTTTGAATAAATTTTGGAGTACCAGAATAAGAGGGCATTTTTAGAGAAATTAATTTTAGCTGAGACAAGCCAAATGCAAATGCTGCAATTCCTGCAATCAAAAACATTATTGTAGATACCTGATCAAGGGATGCTGTTTCTCCAATTATTGCAACTCCTGTTCCATAAGCTGCAATCATAATTGTAAGACCTGCTCCAAAGAGCAACGCCATGGTCAATCCTTTCTTGTATCCCTTACCCATACTCAAGGGAACTATGATGAAAACAAGTGGAAGTGTGCAAGGAAGTACAATCATGGACAAGCCTGCAACGTATGCAATAATCAACCAGGAAAGATATGTAGTAGAGCCTTGATTTTCAACTGCAAAATCACTAGTAATTGAAAAAACCACTCCAACAAAAATTAATGAAATTAAGGCAAAAGAAATCAACACTAATGATTTCTTTGCTAGTACTTGTGATGACATCTAATGTATGTAATCATCCTTAATACTTAACAAGCAAACTTTACAATTGTAAAATTTAATCTCATTTATTTAGTTAAAGTGCTACTAGTTTTACTGTATCCATATTTTTGTTTGTCTGAAAATCTTTTGTCATTGTAGATATTTTTTCTGCATCGCCATCAATTACAAAGAGCTCCATACATTTTTCTTTCTCAATCTTACTATGAAGATGTGTTGTAATTAGATCTTCAAAATTGTGAGTAATTCCTGAAACAACATGATCAAATTCATCATTATGAACAACTAAAAGAATAGCATGAATATTTCCCGCCAAATCTGACTTTTGTTTTTCTTCAGAAACAAACGATCTAATTCCTGCTCTGATGGCTTCAGACCTACCTGAAAATCCCATAGTTGATTGTAGTTTGTCTAATTCTGAGAGAATTTCATTATTTAATGAGATTGAAACTATTGGCATATGTCTAATGTTATTAATTATCTTATAAGTTTAGCAATTAATCTTATTAAGATTTTATAGATTTATTAATAATCTACATTGAATTGCTTCGTGAATATACAAACCAAACTTGCAATAATTGCAATAGCTGTAGTAATTCCATTAAGCTCTATTGCTGTTTATGGAACTGATTCAAATCGGCAATTTACAAAAATTGATAACTCAAAGCTACAAGTCATTTCATCGTTTGATACTCTTCATGAATTTTCCCAAAATGTAGGACAAGAAAAGGTTGATGTTACTTTACTTGTTCCAGTTGGGGTTGAACCCCATGATTGGGAACCAACTGTTAAAGATACACAAAGAATGCAAAAATCTGACCTAATTATTATCAATGGAATAGGTTTTGAAAATTGGGTTGATAATTTAGAAGAAACTAATTACTCTGGTGAAATAGTTGATACAAGTAATGGAATTCTAATTAAAAATTCTGATGAACATTCTCAAGACTCTGGAGATCCACATATTTGGTTAAATCCTGTTTATGCAAAAATTCAAGTACAAAATATTGCGCTAGCATTTTCTAATGCTAATCCCGAAAATGAAAAATTCTATCATGCAAATGCAGCAAAATATAATAAAAAATTAGATTTACTTGATTCAAAAATTAGAAATGAATTATCTAGTTGTAGTAATGATTTTGTAGCTTTTCATGATGCATTTTCATATTTTGCAGATGAATACGATCTAAATCAACATACAATAATTTCATCAAATAATCTACATGGGGAAGCTACAGCAAAAACATTAGAAAATATAATTTCTATTTCTAAAAAATTAAACATTAAAGTAATCTTTAGTGAAGAGAATGTTAATACTAAAACATCTGAAATAATTGCAAATGAAATAGGTGGTAAAGTTTTAGTTTTATCTCCATTAGAAATTCTTTCTGAAGGAACTTACATTTCTAAAATGACTGAAAATCTCAACAATCTAAAAGAGGCATTATGTTGAAAGTAGTTGAAATTAATAATCTTACAGTTCAGTATCCTGATGTTAAAGCCCTTGATGACGTGAGTTTTGTGGTCAATCAAGGAGACTTTCTAGGCATAATTGGTCCTAATGGTGCTGGAAAATCAACTCTATTTGATTCAATGCTAGGTCTTAACACAAAGTATCAAGGAACTATCAAATTTTTTGATGAGGATATTAAAAAATCAAAAAACTATCTTAAAGAAATTGGATATGTACCACAAAAACCAATCTTTGAGAAAAATTTTCCAGTTACAGTTAATGATGTTGTAAAAATGGGTTTAAGAAACGAATCTGATGAAAATAAAGTTGATGAAATTTTACAACAATTATGGATACATGAACTAGGTAAAAGAAGATTAGGTGAATTATCTGGAGGACAACAACAACGAGTCTTTATTGCAAAAGCTTTAGTAAATAATCCAAAAATTCTGATTCTTGATGAACCTGTAACAGGAATTGATCAACAAAGTATTGAGTTGTTTTACAGCATACTTCGTGAATTAAATTCTAAACAAAAAATTACTATTATTTGGTCTTCTCATGATTTAGATGCAGTTAATCAACTAGCCAATCATGTAGCATGTCTTAATAGAACATTATTTTTCCACGGTGAATCTGAAAAATTTTTTTCTGATGATGAGTTAGTCAAACAATATTCTGAAGCTTCAATGCAGGAACATATGCATCATCACTAATCATGTCTCTAGAAATTCTAACTTACAGTTTTATGCATAGAGCATTAATTTCTGGAATCGCAATTGCAATTCTTTGCTCAGTTGTTGGGTTGTTCTTAGTTTTGAGGCGTTATTCATTATTTGGTGATGCAATAGCACATTCATCATTTGGTGGAATTGCATTAGGTTTGTTAGCAGGTGTTTATCCATTGTGGACTGCTTATGGTGTTTCAATAGTCAGTGCACTAATTATTACAAAAATTAAAGACAGATACAACATATCTGGTGATGCATCAATTGCAGTACTTTTATCATCAGGAATAGCAGTTGGGCTCGTAATTATTGGATTTTCAGGAGGTTTTACAATTGATATCTTTAGTTTTCTCTTTGGAAGTATTCTTCTTGTTAGCGTTGATGACACTGTTCTAATCTTATCATTAACTGGAGTAATTCTAATTGTAATTTTATCACTATACCGACAACTTCTATACTCTACATTTAATGAAGAACAAGCTAAAGTTAGCGGAATTCCTGTAGAAAAGATAAACTATTTGGTTGTGTTTATGGCAGGAATTACTGTAGTTACATCAATCCAACTTGTAGGTGTTTTGTTAATTTCAGCTTTGTTTGTAATTCCTAATGTAACTGCAATTATGTATGGTAAAGGTTTCAAATCTACTGCAATAATTTCAATTAGCTTTTCTATATTCTCAGTAGTAACAGGAATTCTAATCTCTTATGTCTTTGATATTACTCCTGCAGGAACTATTGTTTTGTTGTCAATTGGCTTGCTTGCAGGAACTATGGTGATAAAATCTACTGGATTGCTATCTAAGAATTAATCAGAGAATTTAATCTTCTTTTATCTTGTATATTTTTTACATAAAATAATGCTGTTGCAATAATTCCTAACGCAATTAATGGTGATGCTAATTCTGTGTATTTTATTTCATAACCACTTGATGATTGAATTTGTGAAGCAATAACAGGAATCTCTGTGATCTTTACTGTTCCAATTTTATTTGATTGTTGTTCAACAAACCAAACATTGTCATTTCCATCTGATGTCATGAATTGAATAAATGATGTTTCAGATGGCACTGGAACTTCGATTAGATTATTATTGTTTGGATCATATACTCCAAGATTATCTGTTGTGTGTTGTGCAAACCAAACATTTCCATACTTGTCAAATGTCATTCCAAATGGTAAAGCATCTTTATCTGGAACAGAAATTTTTTCAAATGTCTCTAAAACTGGGTTGAATTTAGTAATTCCCAAGCCTGTATGTTCTGCAATCCAAAGATTTCCATCACTATCAAAAAGCAATGCCTCTGGACCTTGTAGAATGGTTTCAGTTGAAATTTGAGTTAATTTATTATCATTTGGATTAATATATCCAATCTTACCTGTTCCGCTTGCAGAATACCAAACCTTTCCATCTGCATCAACTGATAAAGCAAATGGAATTGATTCTGTTTCTAGTCTAATCTCTTCAAATGTATCAAGATCTGGTACATATTTTACAATTCTGTCCTTGTTTGTAATAACAATCCAAATGTTTCCATCAAAGTCTGCTTGAATGCCAAGTGGCAAATTTTTTGAAATCTCTGGATCCAAATTAGGAATTGTTTTTAATGTAATTTCTTTACTTTCAAGATCAATGAATCCAATCTGATTTCTTGGAGTATCAGAAAACCAAATCCTTCCTTTGTTATCTTGTGTTAGAAATGTTGTAGTGAGTCCATCAAATGAATATGAAGAAAATTCTTGTGTATCAAGTGAAAATTGCCATAATCGTGGGGCAGATGCATCACTCATCCAGATAGAATTATCCCCATCATACAATGGGAAAAGAGGTTTTGCATCTTCTGGTAATTCATACTCAATTACTTGAGTTTGAATGTCTGTTAGTCTTGGCTTTACGAGTAAATTCAGTAATTTTGACTCATTTGCATTTTCATTTCTTTGAGCCTCAATCTCTATTAACCATTCTCCAGAAAATCCAAATGTTAATTCTCCTTGGAATTTGATTGGTCTGCCTTCATCTTGTTTGATCATTTCCATAGGAACTTCAATTGGAGAAATATTCTTTGATGGATTTGATATCTTTACTTTGACTTGGTTTGAATCATGGAGAGGGTTTCCATCAAAGTCACTTACTTTAACTAGAATTGTATTTGTTCCACTAGAAAATGGTGAGATATCTATATCAAATTTTGTATTTTCTGTAAATTCTATAGTCTTAAACCCATAAACTATTTCTTGTGCATCCACTTTTTGAATTTCACCAGCTGGTAGTGTTCCATTTGTTAATAATGCAACTACTCCAAGAAGAATAATTCCTAACACCGCATCAACTTTGAGTGATCTCTTTAGCTTTTTGTGTACAGTAATTTTTCCAAATTGAAGATTTTTTTCTGCATTCTTTTGTACTTTAAATTGGAAAAATCCCCCAAATCCAATTATTATTGCAGCAATTGTAATTTTTAAAATAATTAATTGACCGTAAACTGATTCAGTAATTAGTCCTACATCACTTTCTAGAAACCACATGAGAGTTGGTCCAGTGATAAGTACAACTCCTATTGCAATAATAAATGCAATTGAGAATCTTGGAATCAATACCAGACTCATCTTCTCTCGATTTGATTCTTTTAACTGTGAAAACGTTGGGAGTAATATAAAAACAAAATAAAATATTCCACCTATCCAT
>JBHHVF010000027.1:0-13457 GCA_046754145.1 Candidatus Nitrosopumilus sp. | reverse complement strand
AAATTTTGAAAAAGTTCAGTTTAGGGTTAAAAATGGGCCCACGGGGATTTGAACCCCGGATCTTCGCCGTGTAAGGGCGACGTCATAACCGACCTGGACTATGAGCCCAAAAACCTACCTTGTTAAAATCCATTTAAACTTTGAGACAAGGGAGAATCTAGAAATTTGATAGAAAAATTAAGAAATTCATGAGTGTGTTTGATTTTTTTTCTAGTCCAATTGGATTGGGTCACGTAACTCGAGATATTGCAATTGCAGTTAATTTTGAAAATATTTCAACAAATTTTGTAACAGGGAGTGGAGCTGCTAAAATTCTAAAAAATTTAAATTTGCAAGTTCAGAATATCTATAATCCACCTTCATTTATTGTTGAAAATGGAACACTCAAAAATTCAGCAAAATGGTTATGGAGTTATTATCAATACTACAAAGATTGCAAAAAAATTTCACATGAGATTATTGAAAAAGATAATCCAAATTTGGTGATTAGTGATGAAGATTTTGCATCGTTAACTGTTGCACAAAAGATGAAAATACCAACAGTACTAATTACAGATATTTTAGAGACTCATTTCACCAAAGGGTTAGCGTCATTTATTGAAAAAAAGATGAATAAATCAATGCAAGAAATTATTAAAAAATGTGATGTTGTAATTCTACCTGAAAATGGAAATGATCAAGATAACATCAAAAGAGTAGGTCCAATAGTTAGACAAATAAACTTTTCAAGAGATGAGTTACGAAAAAAATTCTCATTTGGAAAAAAAACAATAGTTATTTCGATTGGGGGAACTGATGCTGGAATGTTTCTTATTGAAAAAGCAATACAAGCAATTTCAAAAATCAATCAAGATATAGAAATTATTCTAGTATCAGGTCCAATAGTTAGTAAAAAATTTGAAAATGTTAGGAATTTAGGATTTGTAAATAATTTGCACGAGTTAATTTTTGCTGCAGATGTACTAATTTCTTTGGCAGGAAAATCAACCATTGATGAGGCTAATTCCTATGGAACACCTGCAATATTCATACCAATTAAGGGTCATTTTGAACAAGAAGATAACGCAAAAGAACAAGGATTTGTTTTTGATGATATCAAAAGACTTGATGTAATAATTTTAGAAAAACTTGAACAAAAAAGAAATCAGGTAAGTACAGATGGTGCAAAAAAAGCATCAGATATTATTAAAAAATTGATGATTTGACAATCAAAGCTTAATAGATGGTTATTGAGTTTTGATAAGGTACCATGACTAAGTTAATAATTGTCAAATTTGGAGGAAGTGCAATAGGTCCAGATGGAGTAACTATACCGGAAATTGTTAAACGTATTAATGATTTGAAAAAAAATTCCAAAATAATTGCTGTTTTTTCAGCTCCACTAACAATGCATGATGAAAAAAAACGTTCTCTTACTGATATAATTTTAGAACAAGGTAGAAATGTAGAGAGTGGGAAAAAGCCATCATTAGATATTGTCAAATCAACTTACAAAAAAATTCTTGAAATGATAAACTCAGAAAATAAAGAAAATTGTAAAAATACTATTGACTTACATCTAGAAAAGGCACAAAAAGCACTAGATGAGGCATTTGAGAGCAAAGAATTTGCAGATGAGATACGTTCAAGGGCATTAGCGTTTTCAGGCGAGATTTTGATGTCTCATATGATGAATTATGTTTTAAGAAGTAATGGTATAAAGGCAAACGCCGTAGAATTTGATAATTGGCCAATTATTACAGATAATAACATAGAATCGACAAATTTTCTTACGTCTGAATCCAGAGAAAAAATGAGAAAGATTGCAGAATTAGTAGAAGAAAATGACGTAGTGGCAATTGGAGGATTTATTGGTAAGACAATAGATGGCGTTACAACCACATATGAGCGAGGAGGTTCAGATAGAACAGCTGCAGATCTAGGGATATTATTTCATAAAAAATATGAAACTAGTATAGACTTTGAGAAAGACAGTGCAGTAGTTTCTGCTGATCCAAAAATTGTAGAATCAGGATTAAGTGATGTAATTCAATTATCATACAATGAAGCCAGACTAGCAGGAATGTTTGGAATGAAAATTTTAGATCCCATTGCAATAAAAGAAATTGTAGAAAATGGAGTAGATATGCCAATTACTGTTACAAACATGAAAAACCCAGAGAAAACAACTACAATAAAGAGGACATTAGATGAGCACAAAGGGCACCCAATTAAAATAGTTACAGGAAAAGAAAATTGTGCAATTTTTAGAATTGAAACAAGTTGTATTCAAAAATTGTTAACATCATTAGAAAAAGACAAACGTTATAGTGAGTTTATAATTTTATCACCGTTTACAAAAGATGGAATTGAGTTTTCTAGAATGTTGTTCTTGGATGGAGATTATGTGAAAAGAAATGAAAAATATTTGTTGGGATTTGATTCTCTTGCTACAATTACATACAACAGAGGAGTCATTACATTAATTGGTGATGAAATGTGGAGAGTTCAACAAGTTGCTTCAAGAACTAGTACAAAGATTGGTGAAGCAGGACTAAACATTTTGAATATGGATGCGCAAGAAGAGACTTCACGAATAATTATCGTTATAGAAGATGCTGAGGATAACATAAGAAAAGCCATCAATGCAATACACGAAGAAGTTTCAAAAATTAATTTTGTTTAATGAAAAGAGTGGCGTTACGGGCTTTCGCCTGTACCGCCATCATGGGTTTGTTCTTGGACCATTATCTAGATTCAGTCCGGCGTTACCCAAAACACGCGATATTATAATTTACAATATCTAGTATTTAGAGCTGATCTATATAGTGTATATTACATACGCTCAGCTGCATACCATAAAATTATTCCAATTCCAATAATTGCATACCACTTGAAATTTTTCTTATTTGTGAAAATATTTGCTGAGGCTAATTCCTCATCTTTGTATGTAGTCATGCGAATTTTCCTCATTTCAAATGCCTGTCCAATCAAACCTATTGTAAGAAGAGCAATTGCAACATAACCAATCATCCATTCCATATTAGAACTTGTCATTTACCTGATATGTAGTTTACAAATTTAGAAAACCACTAAAAAATAATTCTTTAAATTAGTAGAGTTTTTTCTCTCTCCTATGAAAGAGACGGGTAAAATATGGATGAATGGGAAATTAGTACCATTTAAAGATGCCAAAGTTCATGTACTAACTCACGCATTACATTATTCAACATCAATTTTTGAAGGAATTAGATGCTATAACACACCAAAGGGTTCTGCAATATTTAGACTGTCAGAACATATTGATAGATTTTTCAAATCTGCAAAATTGTATTCAATGAAAATGCAATTCTCAAAAAAAGAAATTTCAGATGCTATTGTAAAAACTGTAAAGTCTAGTAAACTCAAAGAGTGTTACATTAGACCATTAGCATATTATGGTTATGGAACAATGGGATTAACTCCTACTCAAAATAAAGTAGATGTTTCAATTGCATGTTGGGAATGGAAGATGGGAGAATCAAAAGCAGGTAAATTCTCTGGAGCAAAATGTAAAGTATCAAGTTGGATGAAGATTGATTCAAGATCTCAACCAATGCAAGCAAAAGCAGCAGCAAATTATTCAAATGCAGCACTTGCAAGAATGGATGCCTTAGAAAATGGATACGATGAGGCAATTATGTTAAATTTACAAGGAAAGATTGCAGAAGGAAGTGCCGAAAATATCTTTATTGTTAAAGATGATATCATTCAAACACCACCTCTTTCTGCAGGAGGACTAGAAGGGATTACTAGAGATAGTGTTATCCAAATTATTGAAGAAAATGGTGGTTTTGTAATTGAACGAGATCTAGAAAGAGATGATCTCTATACGGCTGATGAGATTTTCATGACAGGTACGGCTGCCGAGGTAAAATCAGTTACACAGATAGATAAAGTAAAGATTGGAGATGGTAAGATGGGAAATATTACCAAAGCATTACAAAAATCATTTTCTGATGTAGTAATAGGTAAAGATGAAAGATTCTTGTCATGGTTGACATTTATTTGATTTCCACGAAGTTTTTTACCCTCAAAAATGATCATAGATTATGGATTCATGTGCCACTGGAGATGCTCAAGAAATCTGTTGGTTTTGCAGAAAAGGACGCCATGAAGACTGTATGAAGGAGATTCCAACACAAGGAAAATCAGATGGACCACATGATTGTACTTTTGATACAAAACTTGTTCAATGCAAATGTCAACACTAACAATTAGTATCAAATACAGCTATGTTTGAAAAATTCTATGAGTTACAATAAAGAATTTTGGGATAAATATGCAGATGAAAATGAAGAGAGATATAATGAAGAATTTGCAAAGTATACAAGAGATTTAGCTACTTCTTTGCGTTGTACAAGTGTTTTAGAGATTGGATGTGGAACTGGAATTGATTTAAGATTATTTCCAGAGACATTCCAAATTCATGGCATTGATCTAAATGATAATGCTTTAGAATTTGCAAGAGAAAAAATTCCTTTTGCAAATTTTAAGAAAGGAACTATTACTGATTTACCATTTGAGGATTCTTCAATTGATTTTGTTTTTACACATCAATTATTGAATTATTTAGATGATGATACATTAGAAAAAGGAGTTGCAGAAATGTATAGAGTGGCAGGAAAATACATTATGAATTGTGAAAAATTTGAAGAGTTAGAGAAACCTATTGATGAAAATCATAAATTTCGTAACATGTACAAAAGATGGATAAATTATAATGTAAAAATTGTAAGTAATGTGGATATGCATGAAGATATTGAACCTGATAAATCTAGATTTACTCTATTAAGAAAATTGTAATTTTTTTAGTTTTTAGTTTTAGGTAATAGTACAGATAATGATTTTGGCAGTCTAACAGTAAAAGTAGTAGGATTATTTTTCACAGAGATTTTGCCTTGATGTTGCTCCACAATATTTCTGCAACTTGCCAAACCAAGACCAGTACCTTTTTGTTTAGTAGTAAATAGAGGCTCAAAAACTGTTTCAAGATTTTCTTCAGGAATTCCATCACCGGAATCAATAAATTCCAAAATTACCATAGCACCATCTTCATGCATTTTAATCTCAATTTTTCCACCATCATGCATTGCCTGAATTGAATTTACAATAAGATTAATGAATACAGCATCAAGTTTGACTGGATCGCAATCAATGTTTACATCCTTACCAAGAACATTTATGCGAATATCATTTGGAGAGTTAATTTTTTCTATAGAATTCTTAACAAGTTCATATACAGAAATGTTTTCTACTTTCAATGGAGAGTTTCTTACATATTCTAAAACATCATCAACTTGATGAGATATTCTGTCAATACTTTTTTCTATCAAATCAATACGCTTGATGACTATAGGATCAGAGACTTTTGCGTCTTTAGAAGTTTGTTTAATCAAATCTACAGACATTTTCATTACAGATAATGGATTTCTCAAGTCATGGGCAAGACGTCCTGATAATTCCCCAATTGCGGATAGACGTTCTGATTTTAGCACCTCATGGGTTTTTTCTTCTACAAGATTTTCAAGATTATCTCTTTGTTTAACTAGTTCAGTGGTTCTCATTTTTACTAAACGTGAAAGATTCCTGTTGAGTGTGATTACTATAATAGCAAAAACTCCTAACATGGCAACAACTCCAAGCATAAGATTTTCAACAGAAAGTTGTTCATCGGTTTGAATAAAGACTGTATTAATTAGAGAGATAAGAATAACCATACAAACAATAGCTACTGTAAGTGGAATTCCAAATCTACTAATGGTGTCAAATTTTATATTTTCAGAAAAGAACATGGTTTGACTTTCAGAACTTGGTAGCTTTGTGAGTTTAAAGCGAATATGTAACGCAAAAATTAACATAAGAAAGCTGTAGATATACATCAAATCAGCTGGATGCCCATCATAGTATGAGCCATCAAGTTCTGCAATGACATAAAATGTATCTGCAACAGCGTACATTATGAATCCAAATAAAATCAACATCCAAGATAGGTTTGCACCTCTTTTGGTAAGATACATGACTCCTATAATTGCTGGAACTAGTTGGCATGATGCCAATATTGGGTATGCAAGTAAAACAGCAGCTGCAAATGCTTCTTCTTCGAAAATATCCTCAGATACACCAGAAATAGATGGTACTAGAAAGGCAAAAGATAAACCAATTGCAAACAACCAAACATTCCTGCTAACTGATTGGAGTATAGGCTTTAGAGAATATAACAAAAATGCAATAAAAAATGGATATGCGGCAAGATAAAAAATGTCAGCTTCAGATGGCCATGGTTCACCTTCCCATAGATACTCATATCCCATCCAAATGTGTTCAGCTACAACCCAACAAAATGCACCTATAGCAAAAAAGAGAAATGCTTTTGCTTGGTAGTTTTTTTGTTTGAATAATTTTATAGTTATAATTATAGAATACCCAAACAAAATACTTGGAATAATTGAATATGCAGGGACTGATATAAATCCAAAATCATCTTCATCAAGAAATGCTCTAAATTGATATAAGATAGTGATTATCGCTAGAACAGAGATTAAACCAATCAGAAGGTGTTTGTTATTATCTGATTGATTTTTAACAATACTATCACTCAAATACCAAACCTCCTAAACATTACATATTCAGAAAAAGCATAAAGATATACGTTTTTTTTAAATAACAAGTCAGCCTCAAAATATACTTGAAAAATTGATAGTTAATTACTGATGTGTCACAATTAGTACTGACCAGTTCTTTAATAGTAAAGTATGATAGTATTATTGGGCATGGAAAAGACTGTTTTAGTAGTAGAAGATGACACAGATTTGGTTGGAATTTACAAAGAAATTCTTGAATTACATGATTATGATGTCCAAACTGCATTAAATGGAGAAAAAGGAGTTGAGAAATTCAAGCAGGTAAAACCAGCCTTAGTGATAATGGATGGAGATATGCCTGTACTTGATGGATACGAAGCATTCAAAAAAATCAAAGAGATTGATAAAGATGCTAATGTTGTTATTGTGACAGGATTTTCAGAGTTTGAACCAAAAAGTCAAGCAGCAATCAAACAAGGACTAATCAAAGTGATTTCAAAACCATTAGGAGTAGATGAATTATTAATTCTGGCAGAAAAGTATACTGCAATTAGACTAGAAGAATAATTTTACAAAGACTTGAGCTTTTTTACATATGATAGTTTACTTGACGGTACAGATTTTCCAATAAAATACAATTAGATTTGAAAAAATATTTTATATTAAAAATAAAAAGCGGGTCTAAAGGGATTCGGACCCTTGACAACCGGATTAAGAGTCCGGTGCGCTACCTGGCTGCGCCATAGACCCACCGAAATAGATAAGCTCAGAGTTGTTATTAATCTTGAGTTTGGAAAATAAAGGAAAATTTAGTTTTGTGCTTTTGTTTCAATTTCATTGTACTTTTCAATAATTGCTGTAAGTGCAGTTGAAACTGGAACATCATTCATCTTTTTCTTTTCGGCTAGAAGTTTTTGGTATGCATCTAGTGTGATATAGACTGGAATTGAACCATTTCCTTCAAGTAAACCTCTAACGTTGTAAAGAGCAGTTTCCATTCCTCTTTCAGCAGATTTTGCAAATTTTGCTTTATCCATAATTGCTCCTAGTGGACCAAATGGCATCTCATAATCTACTGACATGGTTACTCTAGTGAGATTATTACCTAGTGATTTGAATTCGTTAGTAATTTGCCATCTCTTAAATGGTCCTTCGATTTGCTTTGCAGTAATCTTTTCATTTCTAACAAATTCAATTGTCTCACAATCCCACTCTAGACGTTTGCCGCTAAAGTCACCAATTATTCTGAAAGTTGTACCTACACCCATTCCTTCTTTGATATCCATAGGAATTACTGTCATGCCTACGGTATCATTTTTGATTTGGTCAGAAACATGTTCTGGTCTTGCAAAGTAGGTAAAAACACTCTCAACTGGTGTTTTGATATCTATTGACTTTGTAACGAGAGTCACGACTCAGATTCTTGTCAAATAGGATTTAAAGGTTTTGAAGATTTTCGTAAGGAAATTGATTTACAATATATTCGTCTATTTTGTATGATATCTAAATGACTAAACAGCGATCATTTTTTTTGATCTTTATTTTGCTATTTTCATCTACTCCAATATTTGATGATGTATATGGTCATTCAATGTTTAATTCTGCTGAGAAATTCGAAGCAGGTTATAGAGTTCAGGTAGCTACAGCACCAGAATTTCCACAAATTGGAGAACCATCTCAATTTTTGGTAAAAGTAACCAAGGGATATGATTATGAAGATGTTGATAGATTTACAATGGGAATGAGAATTATGTTTAATGGTCAACAAGTAGATGCAGTACAACCAACATCAATAGAGGGAAGCCATTGGGATTTTGATTACATTTGGAGAAATTCAGGAAATCATATTGTAATGATTGACTTGTATGATATAGGAAAAGATGGGGGAGTTGTAACCTACAAATTCAATATGGGAACACAAAGTCCATTTGGATACATCTTCTTTGCAGCAATTACTGTAGGTGCTTTATCACTTACAGGAGTTGTAGTGTATATTTATCTGCCACAAGTATTCAAAAAATCTAAAGTTTAGTTTCCACAGGAACTCTAGAAATTCTAAATGCAAATAATGTAGTCAACAATACCATTGAGAATAACAATATACCAATTCCCAAGTGAATTGCAACTAGAACCGCATGTAGTTTCAAGTCAATTACCATAGCACCAAGTACAATTTGAGTAATAACAAAAACGGTTGCAAGTGAGCTTGTTACTTTAATTTTCAAGTCAGCATTTTTGTTAATGAGACTTGCAACCATAGTTGCAATTACTAATGAACCAGTAGTTGCAGCAATTAGTCTATGAGTCCATTCAATAAGATATTCCTCAGATGGCATTATTCCATCTGGACATAATGGCCATTCAGGGCAAGTTAATCCAAGTCCTGCCGCAGATACATATCCTCCAATAAACATTAGAGAATACAAAACTATCATTGTTGTTAATGCAAGATATTGAATAGCCAAAATTTTTCTATTCTACTGTAACGATTCCTGTCATCCAAGGATGAACCATACAATAGTATGGGTACTCTCCTGCCTCTTCAAATGTAAATGAATATGTTCCTTCAGATACTAAGATGCTGCTGTCAAATATTCCATCAGGAACACCTGCAGGAGCTCCACTTGTTACTGTGTGAGCAGCTGTGTCTTCATTATACCATGTAACTTCTGTACCAGCTGGAACTGTTACATGATATGGAACATAGCATTCAAAAGTTGCATCACATCCAGGAACTCCTGAACCTACTGGGGCAATAATTGGTTCTGAATATGCTACTGGTTCTGGTGCGGATGTTTCCATCGCTTCTGGTTCTGCTTCCATAACTTCTGGTTCTGGTGCTGCCTCCATTACTGCTTCCTCAACAGCAACATCTCCTACAACGATTTTACCAACCATTCCTTGTTCTCTATGACCTGGAACTGTACAAATGTAATAGAAAACTCCTTCTTCGCCTGCAATAAATTCTGAAGATCCACCTTCGCCTGGTTTTAGTGGGTTTGATGCAGTTGCAACTTCACTTCCTGGAATAATTCCTCCAAAGCCTTCATCGTTAGTTGTTACACCAAAGGAGTGGAATGATACTCCATCATTGACTACATTAAAGACAACTTTGTCTCCAACTTCCATGTTGACTGTTGGATTGTGGTCAGGTTCTCCAGGTAATGCGTTAAACGCCAAAGTCCTAAAGTCTGACGACTCGATAAATGAAAGATCCGAGGTAATAGTATCACCAGTATGTGCCGCAGGTGCTGCATGATCATCTCCTCCTGCCATCATTGCGACTACTGGTGCAGGCTGTGAAATCCAATAATCCCACATTCCAAAGAAGATTGCTCCTCCAACAATACAAATGCCTAGCATGATTGCCATCATTTTACCTGTTCTAGCTGATGTGGTTCTGTAAACGGTTTGGGAATTATCTTGACTCATTTCATTTATCTCCTAATGATGTGGGTTTTTTGCCTCAAATGGATAGTAGTACTTTCCCCCTACACCGAATGGGTCATCGGTATCTGCAGGTTTTCCTTTTCCTGAACTGTAAATTATGTTTGCCAAGAAGATCGCCATACTGATACCAATAATCATTGCACCTACGGTTGCAATTTGGTTCATAGCAATCCATTCAGGGATAGGTGGATAATCGAAAACTCTTCTTGGCATTCCATACAAGCCAAGTATATGTTGTGTAAAGAACACCAATATTGTTCCTATAAATGACATTACAAAGTGAATCTTGCCCATAGCTTCATTGTACATTCTACCTGTGACATATGGGAACATAAAGTAAAGAAAACCAAATGAACCAAATGCAATAGTACCCATTACAAATAGGTGGAAGTGACCAACTACCCAGTATGAGTCATGTGTTGAAAAGTCTAATGGCATAGCAGCGTTTGCAACACCACCAGCACCTGCAGAGAAGAACAATGCAATTCCTCCAACTGCCCACATCATTGGTGTTGAGAATTTGATTCTACCATTCCACATTGTTGCAACAAAGTTAAAGACATGTAATGCAGATGCTGGAACTGCTGCAAGAGTTCCTATCATAAAGACTGTTTTTTCGGTAAATGACATTCCGGTTGCATACATGTGGTGTGCCCATGATGAAAAACCAACAATTGCTAACAATACAAACGCAAAGATTCCTGATTGGTAACTATGGATTGGTTTTCTTGAGAATCTTGGAATAATTTCATACATCATACCAATTGCGGGAATTACCAAGACGTATACCTCAGGATGGAATGTAAACCAGAATAAATGCGCATATGCAATTGGATCACCACCCATTGCAGGATTGAAGAATCCACTTACACCTAACCTGTCAGTTAGAAGCATCAAGAGTGCTGCTGCAAATGTTGGAATTGCAACGAGTATAATTAATGATGATGATAAAAATGACCAAGCCAGTAGTGGGACTTGTCCAATTGACATGTCTGGATGTTTACATTTGAGAATTGTTACTATGAAGTTTATGGCACCAAGCACTGATGAAATACCTAAAATCTTTAGTCCAAAAATCCACATGTCAGCTGATGGACCAGGAGAGCTGATTATAGAGTAAGGAGGATTTGCATACCATGTAAAATCTGCAAAGCCTAACCAGATTAGGGCACCGCCAGGTGGAATCATCCAAAATGCAATTGCATTGAGTTTTGGATATGCCATGTCTTTGTATCTTACCATTATTGGCACAAAGTAGTTACCAACTGCAGATGCAAAAGGAAGAATAAACAAAAAGATTAGCGTTGTACCATGAACAGTAAAAATTCTGTTAAAGGTCATTGCATCACCAATAATTTGTGCACCTGGCAAGAATAGTTCTGCTCTAATTGCAAGTGCTAATGCACCACCTAAGAACAAGAATCCAATTGAGGTAATAAGATAAAGTAAACCAACATCAGTGTGATGTGTTGAGAACATTATTTGCCAGATTGGACGCGGTTTTTGTAATTCTAAAGTCATCAGTTAATCTCCTCATTTGAAGCAATTGAAAGTTGTGATAAAAGCGTTATCAAGTTGATGGATCCTCCACAATTAATGTTCCTCGCATGTTATAGTGGATTAATCCACAATATTCTCTGCATTGAATATCATGAGTTCCTGCATCAGTTGGAGCAAACCATACGGTATTAACTCTGCCAGGAACTGCATCTAACAATACAACATAATCATGAATGTTAAAAGAGTGGATAACATCTGTTGACGTTATCTCAAATTTGTATGCCTTTCCTACTTCAACATGTAGTTCACCAATTTCTTTTGTTCCATCTTCATGTTCAAAAGTCCAGAACCACTGTTGTCCAGTTACTTTGATTACTTCAGCACCTTCAGGAACATGTTCTACAAGTCTTTCTGCATTCCATGCTTCTGCTCCTACCCAAACCATCAATGAAATTACAACACCAACATAAATCCATTCAGGCCAACTAGAATGTCCACTCATATCTACCAGTCAGTCCCCTCATATTTTGTTGGTTTTGCTTTTGGATGAGATTCTCTAAATCTCCAAACTTGCCAAATAATAGTACCAGATACTACTGCACCAACTACAAATGCTATAGTCATCATTTTAAAGAATAAATTCCAAATAATCACTCTACGATCAGTGTATTCTCCGGGTTCATCTCCTGCAGCAAATGCTGACTCTACAGCTGGAACTACTACTAAAACTGCCAATACTAAGAATAACCCGACCAATTTCTTCATTAGCGATTGACTGACGTGCCCTATTTTTTCTATTTAAGGGTTTTCAAGATTATTAATCATCAACCTTGATCGAAACGAGACGGATGCATTACATTAAGTCCTGAAAGGGATAACTTTCGATCCTTTTCTCTAAAGAGGTTTAGAGATGCATTTGCTATTATTAACTCAAAGAGATTGGTAGGAGATAAATCAACAATGGTTGAAAGCATTGCTTTGATTGGGTCCATGTGGGTTACAAGTAGTACATTCTCACCAGGATGTTTTTCAATTACGTGATCAACTATCCCTAGAACTCGTTTTTTAACTTCGGAGAAAGTTTCTACTCCATTATGAGCAATCTCAAGTTCTCCATTATAGAATTTCATAAAGACATTTCCATGATTGTTAAAAATTTGATCATATGGCATACCGGTAAATTTTCCCATGTCAAGTTCAATTAAACGTTCATCAATTGTGACATCAAGTGAGTTGTGTTTTCCAACAATTTCTGCAGTATGTTTTGCTCTCTGGATTGGACTAGAATAAATTGCAGATATATTCATGTGTTCAAGTAATTGAGCAGTATGTTCGGCTTGTTTTATTCCAGTATCAGTTAATGGAACGCCTTCAGTTCTGCCAGCTAAAATTCTCTCAGTATTGTTTTTTGCCTGACCGTGTCTGAGAAAAATTATCTGTCCCAACTTGATCGAACTTCAAATAGAGATAATAATAACATTATCAGATGAAAATCATGAAAGTAGGAATTATTGGTGGAACTGGTGGAATGGGAAAAGGTTTTGCTCTTAGATGGTCTAAAAACAATGATGTCATAATTGGATCAAGAGATGCCTCGCGAGCATCAAGTTCTGCTGAAGAATACACAAATCTCGCAAAAGAATCATTTGGAGAAATTAATGGTACCATTTCCGGTAGTGATAATGCCACAGTTGCAAAAGAAAGTGATGTTTTAGTTTTGTCCATTCCTTATGAAAATATTGATTCTCTTTGCTCAGCAATTTTACCTGAAATTAAAGAAAGTTGTGTTGTAGTATCACCCATTGTTCCAATGGTAAAAACAGACGTGGGCTTTGAGTTTATTCCAATTAAAGAAAATAAACCATATTCATATCAACTTGTTTCAAAATATCTCAAAGACAAATC
>JBHHVF010000026.1:0-13830 GCA_046754145.1 Candidatus Nitrosopumilus sp. | reverse complement strand
CATTAGCAGTAAATTCAGCAAATTTATCTTCAATTCCATGTTTGGATTCATCCAAAATGGCTTGAATTGCAAAATGATTATCAGCAAATGTTGGGGTTACACTGTATACTGAGCCCAGTAGGACGTATGCAAGTAAAAATACTGTAATAGTTCTATTTTTCACAAACTGTATTCACACTAACAGATTAAAAGAAAGCATATCTTTGCCTCCTAAATACTGGTTCTTTGGAGAGACCTAGGCAAATTAAGGCAGAATGTGTAGTATATTCAAATTTCCCATAATGTGTCTTTAATTCCTAAATACTTGTCATTAGTGATTGATTTTGAATTTAGTAGTAATTCCAATTTTTCAAAGGATTTTTGTTGTACATATTCTTGTATTTTCTCACGATAATTACTAATTTCAGGTTGTGGAGAATCAGTGGATTTGATACTATGTTGAATATCAGATCGTTGAGAAGTTATTTTCTTTTTTTTGACTAGAAAAATCATCACTATTGCTATAATTGGCAATCCGAGATACAATACAAGAATAGAATAATTTTGTCTCCATTTAGCTTCAACAGTGATAGGACCATCAACCAGTATGATTGTAGAATCTCCAGATGAGGTGACGGGGGATCCTTCCCAATACTCAACCTCATAAGGAATCAAACCTTCATTATTGGAGGCAATATCTAAAATCTTAATTTCTGATTTTGCATCAAACCAATTATCATTAGTAGGAGATTTTGGGGAAAGGGAATATTCATTCACACCTTGAATAGAGACAGGGTATTGAGTTACAGCTAAAAAAACAACAGTGTGGGATGAATCAGTTGGAATATCTAAAATGAAATCCCCTCTAGATTGTCTCAAAATATTGGAAAAATCTTGGCCATCAAGGCTGTATGAGACTAGATTATACCTACTATTTTGATCCCTAACCCATGAATATTTTTGATTCAACGTGAAAGTTTCATAAGAATCTAAATCAATAGAAAATGATGTTGCAGTATTATTTACAAAACTTACTTGTAATGTATTTTGAGGAGTAGAATCAGTTTGGCCAAAAGCAGGATTAAAAGCTAAAAGCAAGAAAAAAGAAAATAGAGTCAAGATAACTGGAAATTTCAATCTCAAGTCACCAAGTCCTCTAATCCATTAAATTTGGAATGAATCTTATTTTGAATTTGGGTTAGATTTTGAGAGTATTCGCGTATCAAATCTTCATATTCTCCTCTTGGAATCACACCATGATCAAAGTCTGAATTAATTTTCTTTAATGCTTCATCATAACCAAACTTTTTTGACAATAGCTTGAAATATTCATCAGGAATTGGCCATAATGATTTAGGAATCGTAAATTTATCAAAAGATTCAACTCTATCTCCTCGAAAACTTTCAATTTCTTTGACTTTTTGAAATCTATATGCAGTAAGAAGATAACGAACATCATTAGAAGCGTATTGTAATTTTTCAACCATTCCGCATTTTGAGAGAGATTTTTCTATACCAAGTCGAATCAAATCTTTTTTTGATTTTTCATCCTCACCAAAAAGATCTTTAGATATTTCAGCAATTTTAACTGGACCCATCTTTTCAGCAGATAATTTTGCAATTGAGAAGATAATTTTGTGTGTAAGTAAATTTTTAGAGGATTCTTCAAGATATTTGAAACAGTTTTCTTTCAAATTTTTTACCTGAATGATTCGCTCAAATAGATCATTTTCTTCAAACAAATTTTTTACCCTTAACAAGATTTCAGATAGAACCTACAAAAAAAGGTATTAGGTAATTTTCTCATCTAGTCACAAAATTAACAGTATTTCTTTAATCCCACAAGTTGAGACTAGTCATCATCATTTTAAACTCACTTGCTGTTTTTTTTGTGATTTGATTGAGAATTTGTAAAAAATGTGGCAAAGAATTTGAAAATAGGGCTAGTGAATATTGTTCATTTGATTGTGCATTAAATAGCAACCAAGATTTGAATGAGGAAGATAAAGAATAGTACGGATTATGGGATTAAAAAAAGGATTATACCAATAATGTTTGGATGAGATAATAGATATTCTAACCTAAATGAGTAATTGTAGTAATTTGATTATTAATTAAAGAAAAAAAGAAAAAATGTAGGTTTTATCTACTTTATTCTAGTGTTGCAGTGAATTCATCAGTACCATTAGATACTGTGATAATTTCTCCACCTACCAAATCTGGTAGGTCTACAATTCCTTGTTCACATTCATCACCTGGTTGTGCATCATCACACTGAGTGTCAATGTTCAAATCTATAATGCCAGCAGTAGCTGTTGCAGATGCAATTGATGCTCCATCTATAGAAACATCATAAATTCCATCAGCAAGATTAACATCAGTGATTTCTACACTTAGTTTTTCTCTAGCACCATCATCTCTTGATTCAAACTTGGCTTTTCCATTATCAACACCAATGAAGTCTCCTTCGAGTTTCACTTTTGAGTCATCTCCTGCTGCTGCAAATGGCATTGTTCCTAATGTCAATACTGCAACTGTAAGTAGAGCGACTACTTGTATTGATTTGTTTTTGTTATTCATTAAGAGGAGTCATTGTGATAATGAATTAAAAGCCATGTAGCAATCCCATACGATGAGTATCAAGATATGAGATTAACAGACATAAAATATTGGTAAAAAACATTTGAGAGCCAAAGAATCACTGGGAATGAAATAAAATTAAAAATAGATTAGATTGGATAGGTTCGCCTGACAGAACTAATCTGTAGGCATCAAAGGAGATGGTTTCTTTTATTCTGTAGATCAGTTTATTGGATATTCAAGGGCAATATTATGCAAATCAAAAATGAAAAACTGAAAAAAGCAATTTTGAGTGCACTTGCAGACGAGGAGATGCTCAAGATAATCAACATCTCAAAAGAAAGCCTAACCTCGGGAAATGAGATTATTAAAAAATTGGATATGTCACACAGTACAGCATACAGGAAAATTAAATGGATGCTAGATAATGAATTGTTGATAGTTGAGAAAATGGAATTCACACCTGATGGAAAAAAATTCAGCTTGTTTCGAAGTACAATTGTATCAGCTAATATCAGATATGAAGGAAAAAGTATAATGGTAGAGGCAGAAAAAAATGCCAATGTGTTTGAGAATACTACAAAACGCTTTTTCTCTCTGGAGAATATCTAATGAGTGAGTTAATTGAAATAAATATAATTAATAGTACTGTGGTTTTTTTTGCTGCAATCATACCAATATACCTAAGCACACAGCTTAATGGGAAGCTTAGAATTCTTACGATTTTACTTGCACTATTTGCTATTATTCATGCGACTTATCATGTTACTGAAGTGTTTGAGTATGAAGAGATTGCTGAAACTCTCATTGAGCCACTTTCGGTTATCGTGTTAATAGCATTTGGTTTAGCATATCTAAGAATACTTAAAGTGAGGAGAATTCATGCATGAGTGAGGATCTTATTCCAATTATGGGAGATTTTACTCTAATCTTACTTTTGATTGCTATTGGGATATTTGGAAGCTTGGCAATTCAATCACGGAGTCTTAAAAGTTTCCAGTTTCATATTTCAATTATTGTAATTATTTGGATTGTTGCTGAAGTAATTGATATTTCAAACGATATGGGAATAATTGAATTTCAGTCTTTGTCTCATTTTATACATCTAGCTGCAATGGTCTTAATTGGAATAACATTTTGGTTGAGATTTTATTATGCCAAACGTAGTGGAAGAAAAATCGTTGAAGATATCTATGATTAAGATTCAATCAGATCTTTATCAGCCAATACTTGTTTTACAAAATTTGGTTTGCACACCAAAGAATTTTACAAATACAGAATTATTCATTTCTGCTGATTTGATATCGATGTATCAATGTCAGGTTTGAATTTATGCCAAAACATGCCTAAAATTGCTGCTGTTGACACCCAAAATACACTTACTGCAACTACAGACATTGCTCTAAATCCATTTACCAAATCCATTGGAGCAGTTATTTCATCAGGGTTTGGTGGCATTAATGCAAATACAATTCCAATAAAGACAGCATAACCTGCAAATGCCAAAACTTTGGTGTTTTGTTTTAGGCGTTTGTATAGTTGATAGAATCCTACTGCACCAAATCCAGAAATTGCAATAAATGAAAGATATAAGATTGCACGCAACACTACTGTCTCCCCATCACCAACAGTAGGAGGATTGGCAGGATATTTCAAGAATGGAATCAAGTAAATTGTTAACCACATGATTGCTGCTAAAACAAATGTCTTTCTTAGATCATTTTTACCGGGTAATGAATTTCTAGCTAACGCATAAACAATTCCAAATAATGCACCAATTGATGTTCCTAATATGGCACCAGCTAAAACCTGTCCACCTTTCTGCCAGTCACGATATGCATCATACTCTACCCAAAACTGAGGAGTATCTTCTTCTTCACCAGATGCAAACAGGTTTTGATTTTCAATTCCAATTGCTTCATCAAGATATGGTTCTACTATTGTCAGATTTGCAATACCATGAATAGTACCTGCTAGTGCTCCTGAAACCAAAACAATTGCTAAAAAGACTACAGTTTTCATATCAATCACCTAATGGCAAGGAAATCCTGCTGCATGTCGCATATCGTGTGTTAATTCATGAATGTAAAGATCTTCATAAGCCTGATCACCTAGTACAACACTAAAGATATGTCCTTGATCATAACCTACAACAAATAATCCAACTGCAAAGACTGCAGCTAACAATGCAATTGCAAAGATGGGAACTTTTGATTTTGAAATTGTAATCTCTTTTGACTGTGACAACATAGACTGAAATTTTTCTAATTTATTTAAACCATTGGATAGAGCATCCAATATATATATGACAGGTATGAAATAATATCATTGCATCAACAGATCAAGATATTACAAAAAGTTGTAACAAGAAAGGGAACTAGCAGAGCTTTAACTTTCAGCATGCCCCATGTTCTAAAATCTATTTTGTATCTTTCTAATCAAAAGTATGTTAGTCGCGCAAGTTTTTGTAAAGAGCTTCAAATTGGAGAAGGAGCTGTTAGAACATTAATTGCACATTTAAAAAAATATGGATTAGTTGATTCCATAAAAGCAGGAACATTTCTTACAAACAAGGGGAAAAGATTTGCAGAAGAATTCTATACAATAATGCCATCGCAAATTTTTCTAAGAAAATGTTGTTTAACAGATGGAAAGCATAACTGTGCAATTTTGTTAAAGAGTGAACATATTGATGATATTGGTAATGGAATGCAACAAAGAGATTTTGCAATACTTTATGGTGCAAGTGATTCTTTGACTTTGATTTTCAGAGAAGGTGAATTTGTATTCTCAGGAGATGGAATCAAATGTTTTTCAGATGAGCCAGAAATTACAGATAATTTGATAAAATCACTTCAACCAAAAGAAGAAGATATTGTAATAATTACTTCATCGGATGACAAGTTTGTAGCAGAAATTTCTGCAATTAATACAGCCATAGGTACCTTGTCAACACATGAAAAACATTAACATAATTATTTTTCTCCACTAAGAATTGTGATATCTCGTGGGAAAAATAAATCTGCAAACCAATCTAGAGCTACTCTAAATTTTTTCTCATTACTAGGAAGAGTTGACAAATAGTATTGTCTCCAAATAAACCATGCAAAAAATCCACTGATTTTTTTGCCCATTAAAAGTGCAACACCATTTCTTTTTCCAATTTTTGCCATAGAACCCTTACTTGTAAATACAAAAGTTTTTGGGAAATTTTCTCCTTTAATTAAGGAAATAATATTATCTGAAACAATCTTGGCTTCCCTTACTGCATGTTGGGCAGTTGGAGGATATGGTTTGCCTGTTTGTTCATCTATAATTGAGGCACAATCACCTAGGGCAAATACATTAGGATAATTTTTGAGATCTAGGAATTTCCCAACTACAAGGCTACCACGCTTGGAATGTTCTGCATCAAGTATAGAAATTACAGGATCCACAGTCACTCCACCTGCCCATATTAAGGTAGAATTTGGAATTTTCATTTCATTATCAAGCGATATTAGGTTAGATTCAGCATCAATTAACTTCGTATTTGTAATAATTTCTACTCCATTTTGTCTTAAATACTTCAAAGCATACTCTCCCAGATCACCGATTTCAGGAAGAATTGTTTTTCCAGCAGATACAAGAATTATTTTTATTTTTTCAGGATCAATATTTCGATAAAATTTTTCTGCAGATTCTCTGACAAAATCATTTATTTCTCCAACTGTTTCAACACCAGAAAAACCACCACCTACCACAACAAATGTCAAAAGTTTTGATAATATTTCAGGATCATCTGTTTGATCAGCATTTTCTAGTATTGAAATAATATGATTTCTTAGTTTTATTGCATCACCAAGTGTTTTGATTGTTAAAGCATGTTGTTCAATATTTTGATTTCCAAAAAAGTTAGTTTTTCCACCTAATGCAATTACCAAATAATCATAATCTAATTCATGTTTTTGTTTATCTAATGCTCTAGAAATTGTTACTTTGTTATTATTCAAATCAATAGAATCAACTTTAGCGTGATAATATCTTGCTCTTTTACAAAATGAACGAATTGGAGTTGCAATATGTCTTGATGCAAGCATACCTGTTGCCATTTCAGGAAGCAGTGGTGTATGTAAGAAAAAATTATCTTGACTTACCAAACTTATACTAACTGCAGTGTTACTCTGAAAAGTTCCTTGTAATTGTTTTAGTACATTTACTCCACCATATCCTCCACCTAAAATTACTATTCGTTTAATTGATGGTGATGGATTTTCATGAATGTTTTCAACATGATTTTCATAGGTAGACATTTTTGAGAATTCAATATCACAAATATGACATCTATAGTTTGCGCCAAACTTTCGAGTTAAAAGAGAGGCCAACAAACCAACAGTGATTCCCCAAATCATGTGTATGAAAAATGAGTCAATCAAACTTGACACAAAATTTTGCTTTACAACTTCAGATGCTTCTATTTGCGTCATATTAGGATCTAATTCTGAAAGAATTTCAGCCATGTTTGGACCAAGAAATACTTGAGATACAGGAATTGAAAATACAACAAATACAACAACTCCTGCAAAGATACCATAAATCAAACCATTTTTGATTTTTGAAATATTGAATCTAATTACTTTATGAAGAAAAATACCAGTAATGATTCCAATAACTGTAGCAACTACAATATGAAGTGCAAATCCTGTTACGGGAGAATCTGAACCAACCACTCGGGCCATAACTAAAAGTGTAACAAGATATTGGGTATCAGTTGTAATATCTAGAAAAATTCTTGGCAGATGCATTGTAAATGCGCCAATTATAGAACCAACAGCTACAAAAAAAATCTCTTTTTTTAATGAGAATCCAACTCGGAGATAACGGGATTTTTTGCTAGTATTCAATTAGATATCACATTTGATAAATTCTATCCATTTTCTCAGTGAATCAGTAGATTTTACCATCATTGGAGCATTTTGTTTTACAAATTCAATCTCATCAGATGAGGATTTTGGAGGGTTCTGTTTGTAATTCTCAAAAGTCTGTTTACCATCATAATCTACAAAGGCAATTCGTGCACCATAATCATCAGGATCTAGCATACAAGCATCACCTGTAACCGTTCCTAAATGAAATGGGCATGAAAGAAGAGATGCCCCTAACTGATTGGAAGTGGACACTCCTTTCTTTTTCAAATCTGGCTTTAATTCATTAAAATCTGCAAAAAAGTAAAATGCGCCATCAGGTCGTGTAGCTTGTATTCCATCTATTTTATTCCACTCATCACTTAGATAGTGACCCATTATTCGATGGATTTGCCTTGTAATGTTAATGTATTCATCAATTTCGTCATTTGGTTCGTATGCTTTTATTGCAGCATATTGAGTTGGAGTTGAAACATTTGTGTAAACAGTAGCTGCAACTTTTTTAAAATCATTCTGTAATTTTTCAGTACTTGTAGTAGGTAAGATACAAGAACCCAGTCTATAACCACCTGCAGATCTATCTTTTGATAATCCATTAGTTACAAAACTGCCTTCAGGATAAATTAATCCCATACTGGTAAAATTTTTCATGTCATAGGTATCAAGTGCATAGATTTCATCAGCAAGAACAAGTATGTTGTATTTTCTACAAACTTCAGTAATCTGTTCTAATTCATTTTTTGAATAAACTACACCAGTTGGATTATGTGGATTGTTTAGTATCAACATATGTTGTCCACCTTCCATCTTTGAAACAAATTCGTCTAAATCATCGGGTTGAATCTTATAGTTATCTTCAGGTTTTAGATGAAATGTGTGAAAATGTTTGTCAGTTAGAATAGCTTGGGGTCTGTATCCTATCCACGAGGGAGATGGGATGATTACTCCACCTCTGATCATGTTAACTAGAATGTTTAGAATATCTTTTGTTCCTGGCCCTATAACAATTCTAAATGGATCTACTTCTAGTCCAAAATGTCTTTTGTTAAAATCAGCAACTGCTTTTCTGAGCTCTAAAATCCCTTCAGCCGCTGAATAATGTCCTTGAGTTGCACTTTGTGCAAGCCCATCCACTAAAGGCTGAGGAACATGAAATGGAGACTGTCCAAATCCTAACCCATAATATTCTTCATTGCAACCAACACTTGCACATCTTTTTCTTTGTTCTGCAATCATCAAACCTACTTTGAGATTTTCAGGCATTGTAATTTTGTCAATTTGAGGTTCAGATTCAATGCCCGACATAATTCATAGTATTAAAAAATGCATAAAACGATTTTACCAAATCTAATTTGGGAATTTCCTTAAATATTATTTTTTTTGATTTGTTCCATTATGCGAAAAATCATGTCCATTACAGTAACTATTCTGTCATTAGTGCTATTTGTGATGTTTATTCCAACTAATTCTATACATGCTGCTGAACTACCGGAATATTGTTCTGATGTCAATGGAAGTGTAGTTTGTGAAATTTCCATTCTGCCTTATTCTCAACCAGGATCATATACTCCTGAAAACGCCGAAATTCCTGTCGGGTCTTCTGTGATATTTAGAAATACTGGACCTGAAATTCATACTGCAACTAGTACTAATGCTAGTTCTGATGCATCTCCTGTAGATGCAAGCTCTATGGTGAATGGTATATTTGATACTGGAATCATTGGAATAGGCGGTGTAGCAGATCCTATTATCATGAATGATGATGGTGTTTTTTATTATTATTGTGCGGTTCATCCTGACATGAGAGGAACTTTGCTTGTAGGCGATGCAACAGCTCAAATTATCGCTTCTGAAAACACAGTTGACACTTCTACTGATTCTACAAACTTGGAATTCTCTGCAACAGCTTCTGATGATACTTCAATCACTGGGGGTGAATTACCTCTTACCAAAATAAAATCTGTAGGCAATACTGCTTACATTATTGATGGTACCACTCCAAAAGGAGGACATGACGCATTTAGTTATGATGGAAGTGGTCACAAAAAAACAAGTGGTCAAGTTGAAGTTGATTTAGATCCTATAACTAACACCGGTAGCATCTTGGCTGAATGGATTGATGAAGATGGAAACAACATGAAACTAGTCCAAACTAAGTTTGGTGGAGGAAATGAGATGTACATTGGTGAAACAATTGATAGTGTCACTCAAACTACATTGGACTTGGATCCTGTTGCAATTAACCACTTTGAACACGGAACCACTGGTGCTGGACCAACAATAGAGCCCACACTCTTTGTCTACTTGGCAGCTTGGGGACCAGCTGAGGTTTTCAAAAACGGTGAATCAGAAGGAATTTTTGAAGGCCACATGATGGTAACTGACGGTGCCAGAAATTCAGATACTGGTAAAATCGTACAAAGCGACGGAGCAACTCCATACTCTCCAATGTCTCCTGAAAACTCTGCAGTAAATCGTAATACTGCACAACTACATTTGGTATATCATACAGCTCCCGCTCCTGAAATGACTGATAACTTCCCACCACCATTTGAAGTCTTTAATCACTTGATGTTTTACGAATTAGATCCATTTGTGCCAGTAACACATGTAATTGGAACCAATACCTATGTCATTGATGGTACCACTCCAAAAGGAGGACATGACGCATTTAGTTATGATGGAAGTGGTCACAAAAAAACAAGTGGTCAAGTTGAAGTTGATTTAGATCCTATAACTAACACCGGTAGCATCTTGGCTGAATGGATTGATGAAGATGGAAACAACATGAAACTAGTCCAAACTAAGTTTGGTGGAGGAAATGAGATGTACATTGGTGAAACAATTGATAGTGTCACTCAAACTACATTGGACTTGGATCCTGTTGCAATTAACCACTTTGAACACGGAACCACTGGTGCTGGACCAACAATAGAGCCCACACTCTTTGTCTACTTGGCAGCTTGGGGACCAGCTGAGGTTTTCAAAAACGGTGAATCAGAAGGAATTTTTGAAGGCCACATGATGGTAACTGACGGTGCCAGAAATTCAGATACTGGTAAAATCGTACAAAGCGACGGAGCAACTCCATACTCTCCAATGTCTCCTGAAAACTCTGCAGTAAATCGTAATACTGCACAACTACATTTGGTATATCATACAGCTCCCGCTCCTGAAATGACTGATAACTTCCCACCACCATTTGAAGTATTTGAGCATACAATGTTTTATGACATTGATGTGTTACCACCAACTGTAAAACCAACCCAATTAACAGAATCTGAAACGACTTTGTCAAAAATGTCACCAAAAGCACAGATGAAACAAGGTGTTGACTCTGCTGATGTTCAATGTCGTCATGGCAATACACTTGTAATGAAAAATTCTAACGGTTCTGCTGCATGTGTAAATTCTAGCTCTGTTGAAAAACTAATTCAACGTGGTTGGGCAAGTCAATTTTAGACTTGAATTTTATTTTAATTTGGAAATTCAGTTAAAAGTAATGTTACCATAATTGCTTTGTGAGTAAAACAGAAAGTGTTTCAAAAATTGAAAACAAGGTATCTGTATGTGATATAATGAAAAATAATACATCCAAGGTTATACAAAAGATAGAATCTCAAACACCCTCATTAATACAAAAATATTCTGATCTATACATGTCATATCTTCACACAATAGATGATATATTCGGTACCTGCTATATTTCAGAAAAAGAGTTCTTTGATAAACTAAACATCGATCAGGGAATTCTAAAAGAAGTAGAAAAATTCTCTAATGCATTAACTACAATATCTTTAAACCAGATAGACCAATTATCAAAATATCTAGATGCATACACCCAGATGAGAACATCCTCACTTCAAACATATGATAATTTTATGCATGTGATGATGGAATCTTATTCAAAATCTCTTTCTCAGTTTAACAAATCTCATGATTAATATCAAAGAAAAATTATTTTCATATTCTAAAATCAATCGGTGTTTTCATTGAAATTTGATTCTTTGTGTAAAAACATAATTTTCAAAGATATATCAAATTATGAAGATATCAAAGTTGATAAACACATGAATGAATTGTTTTCCTCTGTTTTTACAGGAATGAGTGGAAGATATACTAGACTAAGAATAATTTGTGCAATTACTGAAGATCCCATGAATACATTGGAACTTTCAAAAAAATTGAATTTAGATTATAAAACAATTAAGCATAACATCAATATTCTGGAAAAAAACAATTTGATAATCAGAGTAGGTGAGGGGTATGGAGATATGTTTTTCCCTTCTGAAATATTATCCTCGAATTTGCCTACATTATATTCTGTTATTATGAAAGTTGAAGTAAAACTAGACAAATCTGAAAAAAAATACGTTGATTAATTTTCAGAAATGATTCTCAAAAGATGAAGTTAGACCAACATACCAAGTATCGTTTTACGAGTTTTGCCAAACAAAAAAATCAATAAATCTACTTTTAAAAGATCAAAATTAGTCACTTTCGAACTGAAACGTGAATTTAGCAATTACATGTGCTTTTTCCATATTTTGGATTACATATTTTGCAATCAAGTAGGCATTTGTCTTCAGGGCAATAACCACAAAATTGCGTCTTAGTCATAATGATATTATCAAAATCAAGTATTTTAGTAATATTCAGAATTATGAGATCAAAAATGTCCACTTTCTAACTGTAAATCGAAGAAAAGTCCAGTTATCACTAATCATGTAAAATTCTCCTTGAGTGATGAATCACAACTCACACACCCAAAGAGTTTGCTTCCGCAGAAAACTCGATAAATTAAAAGATGTCAAAGGTGTTAAAAAGGATTCCTCAGTATTGGTATGAGATTTTTATTGAGCCGTATTGAGATGAAAAAGATGAAAGCAAGAATTGCCATTTTGCCCATAATTTTGGCAATAAGTTTTGTATTTTTACCATCAGCATATGCAGAACCCACAGTTACTATCATAATGGAAAAAACAACATACAGTTATTGTGAAAAACTATTCTATACAATTGAAGTTTCAGAAGTTACAGGAGAGCCTGCAATTATTCATATCAGAGATGAATCAGGTAAAGGAAGTAGTGCAATTCCAATTCCAATTGTAAATTTACAAAATCCAGTTCCATCACTAATTGCTTTTGAAAAAGAGGTATTTCCACTAGGAAAATATTTTGTTGATGTAGAATATTCAGGGGCAGAATTTACAGCAGAATTTAATTTAATAGATTCAGATAATATTTGCATTCCAGGATTAATCAAACAGTTTATGATAGAATGGCTTAATGATAAAATGTCAGATGGATATCTAATGGATGCATTTCAGAAATATGTAGATACAAAATTAATTGATGTGCCTTTTGTAATCAATGATGAAAATATTCATCAAATAGACATACCAGATTGGGTAAAAAATGTAGGATATTGGTGGATTCAAGGAGGAATTTCAGACAAAGACTTTGCCAATGTGATTAATTATCTTATCGATGAAAATATTATTTCACCTACAATAGGAATTGAAAATGAGATATGAATAAGCATTCTATCATCACAGCAATAGCAATAGCAGTAATTGTAATTCCAATTGCTCATTCTGGATTGAGTATTATTGGAATACAACAAGTAGAATATAGATGGGATAATCCTGGACAATTTTCTTTTTTTAAAATGATGAATAAAGGAGATATTGAATTTTGTAATACAATGCCATTTTGGATTAGTTTTGAAAAACTAGAACTGTCAACATTTTATCAATCAAAACATTTGGGCTCATTTGTAGTAGAACCATTAACAGTAAATCCATTTTCTTCAGCGGTACAAGAGGGGAGTTTCTCATCTGAAGAGATTGCTGCTGCTCAGCATATTCTAATGACATTTGATTTTGAGTTTAATGGAGGAAATATTCGACTTGATCCAAATCAGTTTATTGTTGTCATACATGCTGACACACCAATATTAGGAATAATTCCTTATTCTTCTACAACACAGATTTCAGGATTTGAATTTTATCAAATGATGAATGCTGAAGATTTGTCTTGTGATTAATCTCTACTCTTACTGGCTTTAGATATTAATCCTAAAATAATTCCAATTATTCCTGCAACTACAAATGCTGCAGCAACACCTACAATCAATTCTTTACCTATTCCTTTAACAGAAGCTTCAGATGGTTGTGGTGTTGATTCAAGAACACAAGCACCGTCTTTGAGTACAGTTCCAGGACCACATCTTTCATCTAATACACAAGCACCGTCTTTGAGTACAGTTCCAGGACCACACTGAGTTTTTGGTGTGTCATCAACGGGAGTTGGTGTTGGTTCTGGTGTTGGTTCTGGTGTTGGTTCTGGTGTTGGTTCTGGTGTT
>JBHHVF010000025.1:0-14636 GCA_046754145.1 Candidatus Nitrosopumilus sp. | reverse complement strand
AGAACCAACACCAGAACCAGAACCAACACCAGAACCAGAACCAACACCAGAACCAACAACTGATGATCCGTTTGAAGGAATTGATGATGATGACATCACAACATATTCAGAACTATATGATGTCCCTCCACCTGAAAATGATAATGAAGCAATCAAACTAGGAAATAAAATTCGTGAATGGATAAAAAATGGTCGATTAAAACCTGATGAATCTAAAAATGATGAAACTGATGATGCTGAAGATAATTCCCACAAGCACGATAAAGAAGAAAACCCTAAAAAGCAACGAGGAAGATTTGGATTCCTTAGGAAATGAAACTTAAAACAAAAGATTTACTCACTTTAGCGGAATTAACCCCAAAGGAATTTGTAGGATTAATTGATCATTCAATTAAATTAAAAAAACAACTCAAAAAAGGTCAAAGCAAACCCATCTTAAAAAATAAAACATTAACAATGATTTTTCAAAAACCGTCTACTCGAACACGTGTAAGTTTTGAAATAGGAATGTATCAATTAGGCGGTTATACAGTTAATCTATCCTCAAATGACATGCAACTCTCACGTGGTGAATCTGTTGAGGATACAGCAAAAACACTCTCACGATATACTGATTGTATAATGGCACGTGTCTATGATCATGAATTAATAGAAAAACTATCTGAACATGCAAGCGTACCTGTAATTAATGGATTATCTGATTCTTTTCATCCTTGTCAAATTTTAGCAGACTTTATGACAATTAAAGAAAAGAAGAAAAAACTCAAAGGATTAAAGATTGCTTGGATAGGAGATGGAAATAATGTATGTAATTCTATGATTTATGGTGCTGCATTATCTGGAGTTAACATGTCAATTGCAACTCCTAAAGGATTTGAACCAGACAAAACTGTTGTAAAAGAATCAAAGAAATCAACTAACATTGAACTAACCACAGATCCACTAGTTGCAACTAAAAATGCTGATGTAGTTGTTACTGACACTTACTCTTCTATTCACAACAATGATTCAAAAAGAATTAAAAAATTCATTCCAAAATATCAAGTTAATTCTAAACTAATGAGTACCGCAAAGAAAAATGCGATCTTTATGCACTGTCTTCCTGCAAAGAGGAAACAAGAAGTAACATCATCAGTAATTGATGGTCCTCAATCTGTTGTTTGGGATGAGGCAGAAAATCGTCTTCATACTCAGAAGGCTTTGCTTGCCGCTCTTATTCACGCTTAACGTATATAAGAGCAGATTCAAACTCGGTTTCTATAGATGGCCTATTCGAAAATATTGCGCAGACTTAGAGAGGAAAAGACCAATTATAAAAAACGTGGAACCATGTTGATGGGTAAACGTGATTTTATTACTGTAAATATTACTAATGAAAATACTCAAGTCCAAATTCTAAAGCCTGGTATGACAGGCGATAAAGTTGTTGCATCTGCACATTCTAGATATCTTCTTGAAAAAGGATGGAAAGGATCTAGAAAGAGTGTACCTGCAGCATATCTTACAGGATACTTGGCAGGTAAGAAAGCACTTGGTCAAGGTGCAAAGGATGCTATTCTCTATACTGGAACTAAAAAATACACACAAAGAATGGCAGCAGCTCTTAAAGGAGTAATTGATGCTGGTGTTCAAGTACCAGCTAGTGAAGAAACATTTCCATCTGATGATAGAATCAACGGAGAACATCTTACTGTTAAAAACGAAATTTCAAAAATAAAATCTACAATTGATACTGAGGTTAAATAGAAATGAGTCAAGCAACACAATCTAAAGATCCAAAAGGACAATCAAGAGGCCCACGTGGAAAATCTGCACCTGTATATGGACGAGGTCCACCAGGTGGAGCTAAAGAAGGTGATCGTCCTAGAAGACCAAGAAGAGAACCAGTAGAAGAAGTTTGGGTTCCAAAAACTATCTTAGGACAAAAAGTTGCATCAGGAGAAATTTCTTCACTTGAAGAAATAATTGAATTAGGATTAAGAATTCAAGAATCAGGAATTATCAAAAAACTACTTCCAGATTTGAAGAGTGAAGTAGTTGATGTAGGAATTATTCAAAAAATGACATCAAATGGTCAATCTACAAGATTCAAAGCAATTGTTGCAGCTGGAAATGAAAATGGTTACCTGGGAATCGGTCAAGGCAAATCAAAACAAATGAGAATTGCTATTGAGAAAGCAACAAGTCAAGCTTTTCTGAATGTCAACCCAATCAAATTAGGATGTGGAAGTTGGGAATGCAGATGTGATCAAAAACATTCTATCCCATTCAAGGTTAGAGGAAAAGGTGGAAGTGTTACAATTGAAATTATTCCAGCACCTCGTGGATTAGGTTTGGTTGCTGGTGGTAAAATTAAACGATTATTGGAATTAGCAGGTCTTAAAGATGCATGGACTACTGCAAAAGGTTCTACTCCTACAATGAATTCAACTTCAAAAGCTATCTTGGATTGTCTTAGACAGACATTTAGTCAGGGTTGATAGAAAATGGCAAATGCGTTTCTTGTAGTTAGAATAAAAGGCCAAGCCGATGTCCCTTACTGGGCAACTCATACGATGACTTTGTTAAAATTAGATAAAAAATACCGTGCAACGATCTTACCTGCTAAAGAAAACACTCTGGGAATGTTAAAAAAAGTACAACACTATGTATCTTGGATTGAACTTGATGCTGCTTTGGCCAAAGAATTGATTGACAAGAAAGCAAGAAAATCAGGTTACCAAAAAATAACTGCTGAAGATCTCAAAGAACTTGGTTTTGCAAGTTCTGATGAATTAGCAACAGCTTTGACTGAAGGCAAAGCTACTTTATCTAAATTAAAACCTCTAAAACCTTGGTTTGCCTTAGCACCTCCAAAACATGGATTCAAGCGAAGCACCAAAAAACTATATGGACAAAAAGGTATCCTTGGACAAAACAAAGAACTTGATGCTATAGTCAGGAGAATGATTTAACATGGCAACAAGATTTAGAAAGACTAGAAGACTTAGAGGAGGACGACATATGGGATGGGGACAAGTAGGTCAACATCGTGCAAGTGGTCATAAAGGCGGTCTTGGAGTTGTCGGTATGATGAAACATCATTACAGTAGTATGCTAAAAGAAGACCCAGAACATTATGGTCATGATTCAACTAAACCACCTCACCCAAATATTACAAAGAAATGGGCTAGCGTCCGTGATCTAGATGACTTGTTCAATAAGTTCGGTAAAGAAGAAGGAGGAAAAAAAATCGTAGACCTTGAAAGTGCAGGATACGAAAAACTCCTTGGTGGCGGAAAACTAACTAATGCTTATTCCGTCAAAGTACAACAATTTACAGCATCTGCAGAAGAGAAATTAAAAGCAGTTGGCGGAGAGGTGTTATCTAGTGTTGAAGCCTCAGCTGGTGTAGAAAAAGATGAGGTGTTAACAGATAATGGCTGAGGGTACTGTAACTACTATTATCAGAAAAGCAGTTTTTAAAGCAGAACCATATCTTCCTCAAGTACCAAAACCAAAAAAGAAGATTCCTCTTCAAACCAGATTGTTATGGTGTGGAGTTGCATTACTAATCTATATGGTGATGGGCCAAACCCCATTATTTGGAGCCACAGCACCAGAGTTTGATTTTCTAGCATTTGCTAGAGTTATTTTTGCATCACAGCAAGGTACCTTAGTTGAATTAGGGATTGGACCGATAGTTACAGCTGGACTCTTGATGCAATTACTGAGAGGTTCAGATATTCTCAAATTTGATTTCAAAAAACCTGAAGAAAGAGGAATATTTCAAACAGCTACTAAAATGGTAACGTATGTTGTCATCGTAGCTGAATCTATCGTATATGGTGTAGCCGTTTATGGTCCTGGAGTATCTGATCCATCTATTTTGTATGTGATGGTTGGGCAGCTAATGGCAGCATCAATAATTATCATGTTCTTAGATGAATTAATCCAGAAAGGATGGGGTCTTGGCAGTGGAATTAGTTTATTCATTATGGCAGGTGTTGCTCAACAGATTCTTTGGAGTTTGTTTAGTCCGTTACCTGCAGGTGATGGAGGAACGATTGGTATCATTCCGTACATAGGCCAATCAATTATGGCAGGCGATGTCTCAAACATCTTATTCCGTTCTAACCAACTCCCGAGTATCTTTGGATTGTGTCTTACTGCAGGAATATTGCTAATTCTTGTATTTACACAGGGTATGAAAATTGAGATTCCAATTGTATCTACAAAATACAGGGGCTTTTCTGCTGTTTATCCAATTAAAATGATGTATGTCTCTAACATCCCTGTAATTTTGGCATCTGCTCTGACTGCAAATGCCGTTTTCATCTTCCAGATGTTGTGGGCAAACATGAACCCGCGGAATAATAATTTCTTTATGAATTTTATAGCGCAATTTGATCCGACAAGTCCTAACACGCCAATAGGCGGTATAATCTACTTCATCACCCCTCCACGAGGTCTAGATGTTGCAGCTTTAGATCCTATGCGTGCAGTAGGCTATGTTCTATTCATGATTGGAATTGTCGTTGTATTTGGTAGATTGTGGGTAGAGCTTGGTGGTTTATCTCCAAAGAGTGCAGCTCAGAATTTACTTGATGCAGATGTACAAATTCCTGGATTTAGAAGATCAAACAAACCAGTTGAGGCATTACTGAACAAGTACATTCCATCAGTTACAATCATTGGCTCTATGATTTTGGGTCTATTGGCAGGAGTATCTGATGTTCTTGGTGTATTTGGTTCTGGAATCGGAATTTTACTTATGGTAGATATTCTCATAAACTATTATACGCAATTAGTTAGAGAACAAGTAGAAGTCGCTATGCCGCGTTTGGGTGCTTTACTTGGCAGAAAATAAAAAAGTTGTAATGGTAGGAATACCAGGTGTAGGAAAAACTACCTTATTGTCCAAAATTGTTGAAATCATAAAAGGTCATAAAAAAAGTGTTAGTGTACTAAGTTTTGGAACTTTGATGTTTGATGTTGCAAAAGAAAATGGTCTTAAAGATAGAGATGAGCTTAGAAAATTACCTGTATCTAAACAACAAGAACTTCAAAAAATTGCTGCAGAAAAAATTGCTACACATGAAGAAGATGTTGTAATCATTGATACTCATGCATTTATCAATTCTTCAGAAGGATACTATCCTGGTTTACCAGAACACGTTTTGAAAATTATCAAACCAACAAACTTTGTTTCTGTTTCTGCAAAACCTGAAGAAATCTACAATAGAAGAATGTCTGATGATACACGAAATAGAGATAAAATTACTCTTGCTAATATTAAAAAAGAATTAGATGCTCAATCAGGAATAATTGCATCTTGTATGGTAATTTCTGGCTCTCCTGTTAAACTTATTCTTAATCGTGAAGGAAAGGTTGATGAGGCAGCAGAGAAAATAATTAATGCAATAGGACTGTAAAAAATGGATTTTAACTTTATTCTACTTTTCATTGAATCGATACCTCTTCAATTTGATATCTTTGGGGGTGAGGGAGGTAGAGTAGCTTTAGGAAGTGATGATCCAATGATCCAAGGAATAATTCTTTCAATGTTTGCAGTATCTGGGTTTGGTATAATGCTTAATCTATTCAATGCTATGGTTAGAAAGAAGATGGTTGATCAAGTAAAACTAAAACGAATTATGAAGGAAACTAAAGCATGGCAAAAAGAAAGAATGGCTGCCATGAGATCTAAAGATCAAGCAAAAACTGCTGAACTAAACAAAAAATCATCATACATGAACAAAATGTCAATGGAGATGATGCAGATGAATATGAGACCTATGATGATTACTTTTGTACCTTTAATTTTGATATTTTATCTTGTATTGCCAGTATTGTTTTCTTACACTGTAGCATTATCTCCAATTCCACTAAATGTAATTCCAGGAGAATGGTTCCAACTAACATGCACTGCAGAACAAGCAGCAGATCCAGAACATGTTTGTACTGAAGAAAATGCACTATATCTTTGGGCATGGTATTTTCTTTCATCTATTGCTTTTAGTGGCATGATTATGAAACTAACAAAAACAACAATGGGCACTTGACCAAATCCATTGTTATTTCTGGTCCTCCTGCAGTAGGAAAAACAACTGTTGCTAAAGGATTAGCAGAAGAGTTCCAATTACAATATCTTAGCGGAGGAGATGTACTAAAGGAGATGGCAAAAGAACAAGGTTTTGATTCTGATGGTGATGATTGGTGGGATACAGATGATGGAATGAATTTTCTTAATCAACGCGAACAAAATTCCGAATTTGATAAAAAACTAGATGAAAAATTAACTGAACTTTTCAATCAGGGTGGAATGGTAATTACGAGTTATACCTTACCATGGCTAATCAAAGATGGCATCAAAATTTGGTTAGAGGGATCTCATACAAGCAGTACTGAGAGAATGCAATCAAGAGATAACATGAGTCCTGAGGAGGCTTATCAAATTACAAAAAAACGATTTGATAAGAATAAAGCATTGTACAAAAAATTATACAACTTTGATTTTGGTGATGACAAATCTGTATTTGATTTAATAATTAATACAGATAATCTTACTGCCCAACAAGTAATAGATGTTACAAAAGAAACTGTGAGAAAATTACTATGACTCTCAAACAACTTGAAAATCTAATTGAAATTGATCAGGATATTACAGATGATGCTTATGGAACGTATTATGACAAAAGAACAATTGAACAATTACTAAATTATGGTATTATACTATTGGACAAACCACCTGGTCCTACAAGTCATGAAACAGTTGCATGGACAAAACGTATTCTGAAACTTCCAAAAATTGGTCACAGTGGAACACTAGACCCTCAAGTTTCAGGAGTTTTACCTTTAGGACTTGGAGAAGCTACTAAAGCACTTGGAGTTTTACTTCTTGGTCCAAAAGAGTATCATGCATTAGGACGAGTTCATTCTCTTCCATCTAAAGAAAAACTAGATGAAACAATTGATTTGTTTAGAGGAGAGATTTTTCAAAAACCTCCTCAACGCTCAGCTGTTGTAAGACAAACAAGAACACGAACTATCCATGAATTTGAAGTGATAGAACAAAAAGAACGATTACTTTTAACTAGAGTTTTGTGTGAATCTGGAACTTATATCAGAAAATTGTATTATGATTTAGGCGAGATTCTTGGACCTGGTGCTACAATGGTAGAGCTTAGACGAACCAGAGTGGATCAATTTTCTGAAACTGATGGACTAGTGACCCTTCATGAACTTGCAGATGCATTTGCATTATGGGAAGAGAAAAAAGATGATAGTAAATTAATGAAAATTATCAAGCCTGTTGAATATGCATTTAGTGAGTTAAAGTCAGTAGTGATTCGTGATTCTGCTGTAGATGCTATGTGTCATGGTGCACAACTTGCAATCCCTGGTATTTTGAAAATTTCTCCAAATCTGAAGAAAGGAGATATTGTTGGAATTTATACACAAAAAGGAGAGGCTGTTGCTTTAGCTGAGGCAACGATGACTGAAGAAGAAATTCGTGATGCTACAAAGGGATATGCATTTGAAACAAAAAGAATCATTATGGCTCCAAATATCTATCCAAAAAAATGGAGAACAAAACCAACTCCTCCAAAGGATTAAAAAATCAAGAAATTATTTTAAAAGAATTGTTCTCAAAAAGCCTCATAATCTTTGTTGGAATTGGTTTGATTTCTGGACTTGCATTTGGTGTTTATTTGCTTGATGTAAAAAATACTAGTCAACTAGTTTTTGTTGAAGGACCATCAATTTCTATAGTCACAGAAAAATTTGATTTCAAACAAAATGAAGAAATAAAAATTCGAATTGTAAATTCTGGAACTATACCATTGATTTTCTCTGATGCCTCATATGGTCTTAGGATTACTGGATTGTCTGGGATATTGATGTATTCCCCTGTTTCTGCACAAGTGATCTCTCAGCTAGAACCTGGCGATGAAATTGAATTTTCATGGGATCAAATAAAAAATGATGGCGATATAGCTTTAGAAGGTCTTTACAAAATATCTACAAAAGGAGTAGATAAACAAGGAAATCAAGTAGCAAAATCAACTACTGTTACAATTTGGAAATAGTTTTTCAATTCACAAGTAACACAATATATAATGAAATCTTGCCGAATAATTTTGTCGCAAGACTTGTGCCGGGGTCGCCTAGCCTGGTAGGGCGCGCGCCTGGAAATAATTTACCATAAAGCGCGTTCTCGCAAGGGAACGGGAGTTCAAATCTCCCTCCCGGCGCCATCAAATTACTTTAAATCTCCACCATGCGTAGGCATAAGCACTTTGTCAAATCGTAAGCAAACAGGAATCTCAACTCCAACAAAATCTACCATTTATGATTATGATAACAGAATAGACAGAACATGGAGTATAATCAGAAAAGAGACCTCAAAAAATAATCAAGACATTATTGAACGATATGATAATTTAATGATAACTTCTTCAATGGCAAAGGCAACAAGACACAAACATCTTCAAACTATTCTAAATTTAACACGATTTTTGGATAAGGATTGGAATGAATCCTCATCACATGATATTAGTAAACTTGTAGTTGAAATCGTTAGACGTTATGCAAATGACAATGGACAAGAAACCTATACTAGTTATGATCACAAAAAGATTCTCAAAATATTTTATCGATGGTTCAAACTTGGTTCAAGAGAATTTAAGGAAGTAGGTGATCCACCTGAAACAAAATCTGTAAAAATTAAAACACCTACTGATCGTCTAAGCAGAGAAGATCTTTTGACAGATAATGATTTAGAGAGAATTTTAAGAGCATGTGGTGAGAATCAACGAGATAGAGCATTCATTGATGTTCATTCTGAAGCTGGAACTCGTCCCGGAGAAATCCTAAGCCTTAGTATCAAACATGTAGTTTTTGATGAATATGGTGCAATCATTAAAGTTGATGGAAAAACTGGACCTCGACCAATCCGATTAATTCGCTCTGTCCCAAATCTTTCTTCTTGGATAAACACCCATCCTATGAGAGATAATCCTGATGCTCCTTTGTGGATTAATACTAGTCCTAAGAAATTTGGAGAACCATTATCCTATAGCGCATCACGCCAAATGCTTGCTCGTAGATGTGAAATTGCTGAATTGCCAAAGAAAATTAACATGAAATTATTCAGACATTCTGAGGCTACAGAATCTGCTAATTTCATGACTGAAGCACAACTTCGTAAACGACACGGTTGGTCAAATTCTTCAAAAATGCCAGCAAGATATGTTCACATGATCAATGCCGATGTTGAAAATGCTATCTTGGATCATTATGGTATTAAACGACAAGAAGATGAAAACCAAGCTGAGCTGCCAAAAATATGTCATATTTGTAATATTCCAAATGCTTTTGATTCTAAGATTTGTTCCAAGTGTGGAAAGCCACTTGATCTAGAAACTGCATTAACTAAAGAAGAAGAACAAAAAACAAAATACAGTAATTTAGAAAAAGATTTTGAAGAATTCAAAGAAGAAATGAAATCTATCATTAAAGAGATTAGAGAAAAAGAAAATTCTTAAAAAAAATTCTTTCGCTCCACGAAAATCCTTAATTTTGCAAAAATCTTATAGATGATCTGTTGATATCCTTCGTGCACAGGCAGGAGATGAATCACCAATCTCTTTTTGTACTATCCTTCAACAAATTAGCAAATGGTTTCTCGTAAATGTAAAATTTGTTCAAGACTAAAAAGTGAACATACAATTAATGAATTACTAGACTGTGCCATTCATTTTGTAGATTCAATTAATGTGTTAAAGAAATGAAGGAATCATTTAATCTCTCAGAGACTTATCGAAGACATTTCAATCAAAGATTAGATCAAGGATACGACTTTACGTTACGAAGTGATAGAAAGAATGATCTTTTGGAATTTTGTGAAACACATAACTTAGATCCTGATGTTGCACGCTTTACAATTTCAAAAGTAAGAAAGCAAGAACTCAAGCGACGTGGTCTTGATGTAAGAAAATTTGGTTTTGATGTAAGAATACAACATAATATTGGTGACATGTACTCATTCATTACTTCAGAATACCAATGAATAGTTGTTACAATTTGTTACAAGTTGCTCCAAAAGCTAATTGGAGCTTTTTATCACACACCACAATTAGCTTTCAGCTAGCTAGTGTAGGCACAAAAAAACTCACTTTTGACTTTGTAGCAAATTATGACGCCCTACATGGCACTTTTTTATGATTTTGAAACTTTTGCCATAAAATGTTCTGTAACAAATTATGATGAGTAAATCTAACTCATAATCGTTAGGAGGATTATGAGGATTATTGCTATTCCATGATTTATTCTTGAAAAAAATTTTCGAGTCTTGGCTTGCACGCCAAATACTGTTAAGCGAATATTGGCCGCTTACTCAATGAATGGAGTAATCATCACCAATCCTGAATTATTAGGAACAAATCTTATCATGGCAATGTCTTCTCCTAAAACATTATTTTCTGCATCCAAATTACTAGGGATTTTGCCATTTACTGTTACTGCCATTTTTGGAGTAACAAATTCGCTTGGGATATACATTGTAACATATTGTGGTCTATCAATTGAAAATGAAATAATGCCGACAGTTGGATTAAATTCAAAATCAGAAATTACCGCAGGGCTTCGTATGTCAATAATTTTAGAACTGCCTTCAACTAGTTGTGGTTGAAATTTCTCTCTCATCTCCAAAGTAAGAGGATTTCTTTCATACTTTTCAGAATCTTCAATTTCTAATCTTAATCCCTCTAAACATGATTTTTGAGTATTCTTATCATCAATTAACTCACAAGAACTTTTGCCTTCATTGAAATTATGATTTGTAAAAAATGCCAAAGTGGTTCCAGTTGACATACTGCACTCTTTATAGTCCAAACTATCTAGTTCTGAATCAGAACACAAATTTGATATGACATCTTTTGAAATTCCTTGTCTTGTTAGTACATTATCAGTATATTGCATCATAACGCCCTTTGTACACAAAATGTCTTGGTAAAATGACATGTCATTGCATAGTTCAACTGGGGATTTCAAATCATCACCATAAAAGTGAACAAGTCCATGACCTACTCCATGAACACAATCTTGATAGTTTGATGAGCCTATCAAATCATTGCAGATTGTTTTGTAAGTTGGAAAAGATTCTCCTTTCTCCCCTACTTCATGAAAGTATGATGCAAGAACTCCATGAAAATATCCTCCTCTACACATGGTTCCATCTGCACCCATCAAATTTTCAATGACATTGGGATTCTCTAAAAATGAAACATGTCCTATTTCATGAGAAACAAAGTGGCAGTCATCTATTGCACCTAACTTGGATAATGCAATTGATAATGCTAGTGCATTTGAGTTGTTTTCTTCATTTTTTGCCACTTTGCCAAAAAAGTTAGTATAACACAATAAACGAGATGTATCAGCATTCATCACAGCACAGTCTTGAATGTCTTGCAGGTATTGATTGGTCATATCTTCTGCGATTAAGGTGTGGTCATCATCGTTTACGTCTAGTATCCCATCATTGTCATCATCAGGATCTGCAGATTTTCCAATATTATCAAAATCAAAATCTGCCCATTCTGATGAATCATTATCAAATGCATCTATGGCATCTACAATGTTGTCATTGTCATCATCTAAATCAGCATTATCACCAATACCATCATTATCAAAGTCTGTTGATTCTAAGGGATTTCTATCAAATTCATCAAGTTTGTCATATACTCCATCATTATCATCATCAGGATCACACTCATTTCCTAATTCATCCCCATCAAAGTTAGATTGAACTGGATTTGATTGATTAGGACAGTTATCAATTGGATCTCCAACTCCGTCTTTGTCAGCATCAGCAAAGGAACCGGCTCCAGACCAAGATACAAAAGAAATAGTTAGTGTAATTCCTAATGCAATTAGCAAAAATTTTATCTTTTTTTCAATCAAACTTTGTTCTCCTATAATCATGAAAAGTATTTTTGATATTTTAATTCATCTATCAAATAAAGATCTTTTTGGCTCACAGACCAATCTTCACTTTACGAGTATTGGTTATGTGTTACCAGTTAATCTTACTATGATTATACAAAATTATGAGTTATTAGGAATTGTAAAATGAAAAGTAGAGCCAACACCAATTTCACTTTCCACTCCTATCGTTCCACCTAATTGCTCGACTGTGTGTTTACAAATAGATAATCCCAATCCTGTTCCATTTCTTTCCCGTGTACTTGATGTATCAATCTGGTAGAATTTCTTAAACAGGTTTTTTTGTAGATCTAGATGTATTCCATATCCATTATCACGCACAGAGAATTGTACATAGTTGTCTTTTTGTTCTGCATGAATCACTATGATGCCTGTATTTTTATCAATAAATTTCAGGGAGTTATTAACTAGATTATTTAGTATTTGCTCAATTCGTTGAGAGTCAGATTCCAGTGTCAATAATTCTGGGACTTTTTTTACAAATTTTACTTTCTCGTTGAATCTATAATTATCAATAATTTTTTGAATCAACCCATCAACCAAAAAAGTTTGGTATTCAAATTTTATTTGTCCCAATTCTAATTTCTGTAAATAGAATATATCATCAATTATTTTCTGTAGCTGTTTTGTGTTTGAGTGAATTGTCTCTATAGTTTTATGTTGTCGTTCAGAAAGTTTACCCATTATTTGGGGATCTAGTAATGCAGAGAGATATGCCAAAATTGGAGTAAGAGGAGTCTTTAGTTCATGAGAAATCATTGATAGGAATTCAGATTTTGCTTTTTCGATATTTTTTTGTTGTTGAATGATGTCTTTTGATTTTTTCAAATTCTGTTGTAATTTTTCTTCAAGTTCTTTTCTTGCAGTTATTTCAGTACGTATTGCAATGTATTCCTTTTTTCCATCTTTGGATAAACTTGGAACAATTACTGTTTTGACCCAATAAAATGAACCGTCTTTGGCTTTGTTTTTTATTTCACCTCTCCATGTTTCTCCATTTGAGATTGTTTTCCAAATAGATGAATAAAATTCCGGGGGATGAAATCCAGATTTTAGTATTCTGTGATTTTTCCCAAGTAACTCTTCTTTGGGATATTTCGAAACCTTACAGAATCGATCATTGACATGAATGATTTTTCCATCCTCATCTGTAACTGCAATTATAATTGAGTCATCTATTGCTTTTTTTATCTGGTAATTGAGATTACCGTCATCTAGAAATTCGACTAAGTTGGTATCAATGGCATGTTTAGTCATCTTGAAAATCGATCCGTATTTTTTTATGATATTAATATTTTATTTACAACTGTGTTGATTATCAACTATGATAATGATTAATGTTCTCCAAAAAAATATTACATATGCTTGAATTTGTAATTGATAAATCAGTCTATCACATTAGAATAAACTCTCGAGGGAAGTAATTATCAGAATTAAAAACTAACAACTATTTACATATCTGTGATATTTGTAATATAAGGTGTGGGAATATATCCTGGCATCTTCCTGCCAGCGCAGGTTTATCCAGGAGTGTTCCCACACAAACAATTACACATCTGAAATAATTACGGGTTTAGAAAATTAATTGAACAATTGTTTATTTTTTTTCTAAAAATTATTTGATTTTTTGTATTTTAGAATTCAATATATCTAGAATAATTGATAATAATTTTGTGTAACTCTCAAATCGGACAATAATTTTGTGTAATTCCCAACCTTGGGAATTACCAAGGTCTACAAATAATGAGCATATCACCTAAAAATGCTGGCAGAAAGATGACAGGAATATCCTATGATAATGGGGCTTCAAAATTGTTGAAGACCTCAGGAAAAGCATTTCCTAACTGTAAGTTTTTTCACGCTATAAATGAAGATACCCCATTATCTTCATACTCTCTTGAAGATCTCCTGCCACGCACTTTAATGTCAACTCCAATTACAAGTGCACAGCATACTGACAAAATGTGGGTAATTACTGCAATGCTGTGTCGTTACCTAGAGACATTTACAGACGGCGTCATTATTATGAAAAATGAAAAACCTCTTGGAGTCTTGGGAGGTAGAGAGACACTTGCTCGTATTCTTTTAAATCCAACTTTGGGATTTTTTGAGGAACATACAGCTGGCCAAGTTATGACTGAACATGTTAACATAATTTCAAGGAAAACTACGTTATCTGATTTGTTATTGAAAATGATCAGACAAAGAATAGGAATAGCAATTGTTCCATATGATAGGGTTGGATATGCAGCTATCTCTATTCGAATAGCTCTGGAGATAGCTGCACAATCAAAATCGGACATGAGAGCAAGTGAGATGCCAAAAAGAGACATTGTCACCTTTAATCGAGAGGATAGAATTCAAGATGTCATAACATCCATGTTTCAATATCAAACCAGAAAACTTGTTCTTGATGATTACTCGGCTTACATCAGTGATAGGGGAATCCTGGAAAAGATTGCTCTAGGTCTAAACTACTTGGCTTACACTCCTGATTTTTTGGATTTGAAAGCTGGTTTGTTTAATTTAAAACAAGTAAGAAAAATTCATGACGATTTGACAATACCAACATTGGCAAAAATAATGCTTGGCATGGATGTTCCATATGTGATGGTTCAAGACCAAATCATATCACCGTGGGATATTGC
>JBHHVF010000024.1:0-16094 GCA_046754145.1 Candidatus Nitrosopumilus sp. | reverse complement strand
CGGCTGAAATTGCAGTTGCAAAAATCAAAGAATTAGAAAGATAGAAAAATAATTCGTTAGAAAGATAAGCCATCATTACATAATTTTTGTATTGAAAATTTCTAAAATTATTCTATATGATGAGCCTACAGTTTCAGAAATCCAATTAAAAAGATTAGAAAAATTTCTCAGAGAGGCATTTCCAGTTCAAATTGAGATAAGAGAAAATATCTTTTCAGATGCAAGTGATGAGATATTAGAAAAAATTGCTAACACCGTGATTTCAGATTTAAAAAAACCATTTGAAAAACAAAACAAAGCCACCTCAGAAAATAAGGGTATGATTCTGTATGATGGATTTGAATTGCACAAAATAATTACAGAGTTAGTTCCTATAAATGAAAATAAAATAGATACATTACATATTATTTTTACAGACAAGCTTACATGTACATTTAATGAAAATGATTTTAGATACCATGCAAGAGCTCTGATTGGTTCTAATCCTTCAATAATTTCAACAACAGGCATGATAGAAGCGCCTGCAAAGCCAAAACAGTACTATCTAGATCTTATGACAAATTTTTCTGAAGAAAGAATAGAGGAAGTCAAGAAAAAATACAAAGGTCAATTTTTGGAAGAGCATGATTTACGTTTATCAGAAATTGCAGAAGGATATCTGTTACAAGCAATCATATATTATGAAACAGGGGAAGCATTTTGTAAACATAAAGATTGCAGATTATTCAATGCTCATTGGCAAAAAGATCTTTTTCATTCACAAATAGACAACAAAAATTTGTGTAAAAAACACCAAGAAATACTAAACCAATTTAAACAGAATTGATATCATCACGGATTTTTTTAGAAGATTCTTTTAAGAGTGATGATTCTGATCCATCAAGTTCAATTGTTTGTATTTCAGAAACTCCAACTTGATTAATTTTTACAGGAACCCCCATAGCTACATCATTTTCACCATATTCGCCTTCAAGAACTACAGATGCAGAGACGGACAGCTCTTTTGCATTGATAATGGCATTAATTATATCATATGCATTTTTGGCAATACCAAACTGAGATCTGCTTTTGTATTGTCTTAATGTCTTCCAATAGTTTCGAATATCATAAGTAATGTATTTTTTTTCAACATCATTAATCATAGAAGTTAGAGAATTTCCATCAATAACCACATTAGAAAAAACAGGAACCATTGTATCTCCATGCTCTCCAAGAACTACTGCATTAGTTATTGAAGATTGAGGTACAGATAATTTTTCTGAGATAAAATAACGAAATCTACTTGAATCAAGACTTGATGCAATACCAATTACTTTGAATCTAGAAAAACCAGATTCTTTTTGAAAAAAATATGTTAGAACGTCAGGAGGATTTGAAATCATCAGAATTATTGCAGAAGGACAATACTTCTTAATTTTTTCTGCAATTTCTTTTATCATATCTATTTGAGGTTTTTGGTTTTCTGTTCTAGATTTTGTATAGGAAACGGTACTTGCAGCAATAACTATAATGTCTGAACCTGATAATTCAGCATAATCATCTGTTCCACGTATAGAAAATTTTGAAGTTGAAGGAATCGCATTTGCAATATCCAAAGATTCCCCAATTGCTTTATCCTTTGTACGATTTAGAAGCAAAACATCATCTAGTGCATTTGCAACACATAGAAATGCAATGGAGGATCCAACCCTACCAGTACCAACAAATGAAATCAATTATACCACATTTCACTTATTTTACAATAAGAACAGGGCAATTAGCCTTTTGTGAAACACCGTTTGCAACACTGCCTAGAAGCCATTTATCAAAGCCAGTTTTACTGCGAGAGCCAATTACAATTAGATCACATTTTTTTGATTTTGCAAAACGCACAATATCATTAGCTGCAGATTCGGATGTTAAAATTTTAGACTGTACAGAAACATCATTTTTATTTGCAAGAGATTCTAATTTTTCAAAATGTTTTTTCACATCTTTGCTTTGTTTTTTTACAATTGCAGCACTAGCTCTTGAATCAAAATATAGATGATGCCATGTATCTATTTCAAGACACGTAAGAAGAGTTAGTTTTGAATTGTATTTTTTTGCAATATCTAATGCAGTTTTAAAGGCTCTTGTAGAGTGAGTAGATAAATCAACAGGAACGAGAATATTTTGAAACATCATATCAAAAATCACCCTTTTTACGAATACTTTCTCTTTGACGTTTATCATCATGCTTAGGTAATTCGCCTTCTAATTTTCTACATAATTCATCAGTAATTTTGAGAATATCCCAACCAGAATCAGTATAGATCAGTGGGTGTTTGGCAGTAGTAACAGTGGCTGTAACATCATAATGAGTTCTGCTACCCTCTGTATTTCGAGTTTCCACTGAAATTTTTGCCTCAATGATATTTGGTAAGATGTGTTGTACTTTTTCTAAAGCGCCACCAAATTTTGACATAAGAAGTTCACCAGCAGGTTCATCTTTTGCTAAGCCAATTACATACAAAGGAATGTTATCACTCATAACTAATCTGTCTGAATTATAATTAAAAATCAATATAACAGTTACCAACCATGATATTCAACAATGGTATTGTTAATGATATATTTAACAAATAATCAAATAGAACATAGATGGACGTAAAAGATTCAAAATTAGTAGATTTAATCAAAAAACCAATCACAGTGGGTCCCAATGCAACACTTATGAAAACAAGAGAAATTCTACTAAAAAATAAGATAAAACGAGTAATAGTAGTAAACAAAAGAAAGCCAATTGGAGTAATTACTGAAAGAGACATTGCAAAAAAAATTTATGAATTAGGTTCAAAACCAATAAACTCAGTAAAAGCCAAAGACTTCAAACCAAGAAAACTATTCACTTTGACTAGAGATAATTCTGTACAAGAATGTGCAAAAATGATGAAGAAGCATAGAATTGGCATAGTAATGATTCTAAACAAAGACGAAACTCTAGGAGGAATCATAACAAAAACGAATCTTGTGTCAATTTTTCTCACAAAGGGAACATCATCAATCAAAGTATCCAAAGTAATGAAAAAAGAATTGATCACTGCAGCACCAAGCGATCCAATATTGCATGTAGAGAGTCTGTTGATAAGATATGGAATATCAAGAATAATTATAAAAAGAAATCAGAAACCTGTAGGGATAATTACTTTCAGGGATTTTGTGCCTGCAAAAGTACCACAATGGATTGCAGAGTCAGCAGATCCTAGAGAAATTCAAGAATACAAATTCAAGAAAGGGTTAGAAGAAATCCACTCAAATCAAATGAGTTACTTATTTCCATTTCACTCTACAGACATTATGACATCAAATCCCATTACAATTGAGGAGGATAAAGATGTCAAACAAGCCATATTACTTATGATCAAACACAATATCAGCGGACTTCCAGTTGTCAAAAAATCAAAATTAGTTGGAATAATAACAAAATCTGATATTGTAAATGTTCTAGCTGGATAATTTTATTTGATAATTAGTAAGGAACAAGAAGAAGATTGAGCAAGCTTATTTGAAACACTTCCTAGTAAAAATCTAGTAACAGAACCCAGTCCTTTGTTTCCAACTATTATCAAATCACACTTCTCTTTTTTTACAACTTTTTCAATTTCAGATACAATATTTCCTTCCTTTAGGAGAGTTTTTGCAGTGATTTCTTTTTTTGAGAGTATGTTATTTGCTTTTTCCAGGGTCTTATTTCCAAACTTGTGGAGAATTTTCAGATACTCTTTACGATCTAAAAGATTTACAGGCAGAGATTTTTCTACAACATATAGTAAAACAAGTTTAGAATCAAATGCATTAACAATTTCACATGCACGTTGTAATGCTTTGTCAGAATACTTTGAGCCATCAAGTGGTACTAGAATTTTTTTGAAACTAGAATTCTTGTTTGTGTTCATTTTACAATTAAGACTGGTTTTTTAGACTTGTGTAGAACGTAATTTGAAACACTACCCAAGAAAATTTCTTTAGCTGAACCCATTCCACGAGCCCCAATTACAACTAAATCAATTCGATTTTTTGAATTATTGGCAAATCTTGCAATATCATATCCAGGATCACCGGCAAGGGCTTTACCAGTTAATTGAATGCCTTTTTTTGCTGCACGAGTTTTTGCATCACTAAGTAATTTTTTCACTTCTTTCATAGAATTAAAATCTAAAAATCCAAGTGGATGAAGTGCATATATTCCTGGTACAGTTTTTACAGATAAAGCAGTAATTGTGCCATGAGATTGTCTGGCAATATGAATAGCCATATCTAAACCACGAATTGAATTTTTTGAGCCATCAAGTGGTACTAGAATTTTTTTAGTTTTAATTACCATACTCTAAAGATAATTACTTTTAATTTAAAGGATACCGTGATTATTTTTACTGATTTTCAATCATGATAATTTAAAACATATATCATATAATTAGAAATGAATAGCTGAATATGGATAGCACATTTGTTAACCAAGTAATGAACAAAGATGTTCTAACGGCTGACAAATCAACATCATTACAAGATGCAGCACAAAAGATGAAGGAATTAAAAATTGGTTGTGTTATTGTGACAGAGGGTACAAATCCAGTTGGAATTATAACTGAAAGAGATTTTGTGACAAAAGTTGCTGCTGAAGGAAGGCCATTATTTACTGAGGTCTCAGAAGTAATGACATCACCGTTAATTACGATCGATCCTGAAGAAACAATTTGGGAAGCTTCAGAAATGATGAAAGAGAAAGGGATTCATAAACTACCAGTTAAAGAAAATGGGCAAATTATTGGCATAGTGACAACTACAGACATTGTAAAAATTTCAAGTGTAGGTTCTGATTCTGAAATGCGAAGAATTTGTGATCAGATACTTACTAGAATGAAAGGCGATTGAACTTAATTCAATCTATCTCGTAATTGATGACAATCACACAAGCATCCTTTCGTACATTTATTTCTCTTACAGTCAGAACATGCTTTGTTATTCCAGTATGGAGCAGTGTTCATGTCAGTATCTCTGGGTAGCCTTGAAAGTACCTTTTTTTACTTGAAGTAAAATTCTTAACAAAAAGATTATCCAAATTACCATCAACACAAAATGTAAAATGCTCATATCAGGTTCTTCAGGAATTGCCTCATCATTGAATTCATGAGGTTCTGAAATTGTTTCATCATTGAATTCTTCAGGCAGATCAAATGGGGGGGAATACACAATTCCAAAAAAGATAGGTATTGCAACGACAATAATTAGTGGTATTACCATTATACTCCCTAGTGATACGGACTATAATCTGTAAAAATCTTTACAATTGAATGAAAGTACATATCTCTTACATCATCTTCTACACAAACTGCCAGTAGGTTTACAATATCTGTGGCAGTGATCATTCCAACTACATTTTCATTATCAATGACAGGTAATTTCCTAATTCCTCTATCATGCATTAGATCTGCTGCAGTTCTAACGGATTCATCTGAATTAATTGAGAGTAATGGAGAGGACATTATTTGTTTTACAGGACTAGCGGCATTATACGCATGTGCAACAACTTTGACTGCAAAGTCCCTATCAGTAACAATTCCAACAGGAGTGTTATTTTCCATGATAATGACGGCTCCAACCTTTGCATCTTCCATCATTTTTGCTGCTTCGTTTATCGTAATTGAGGAATCTATAGAAATTACAGATTTAGTCATAACATCTGCAATAGTCATCGTTTTTGCATTACTCATTTTACAGTTTATTTTTGACGAATTGGATATTTTATACTCTCTTAGAATATCAAGATTGAAAATCATTCAAGATAATCGAAATCTACTTTAAATTGAAAATTAACATATTTTCATTCATGGCAATCAAAATCAAAAAAATTCTTGTTCCTTTAGATGGTTCTTCTAATTCTTTTCGAGGTCTTGATGTCGCTATTCATATGGCAAGACAATCTCATGCCTCAATTACAGGTCTATACGTAGCAGGAATCACTAAACCAAGAACTAATGAGCCAATTGGCCCATTGGAGAAAATTCTTTTAGAACATGCTCAAAAAATCATGAAAAAAGCCAAGTTAAAGGCAGCAAAAAAAGGAATTTTATTTTTTGACAGAGTATCTTATGGGGATGATGGGAAAAGGATTGTTGATGTCGCTGAGAGGAAAAATTTTGATCTTATTGTAATTGGTTCAAGAGGGATGGGAGCTGCAAAAGAGATTTTCTTAGGTAGTACATCAAACTATGTACTTCATAAATCAAAGAAACCAGTACTAATAGTAAAGTGATATAACAATTATAATCATGAAATGGCATTTTGATGATTTCATTTATGGTTCCATTGATGGTGCAGTTACAACTTTTGCAATTGTTGCAGGAGTTGTTGGTGCAGGATTATCTCCTGGAATTATTTTGATTTTAGGTTTTGCAAATCTTTTTGCGGATGGATTTTCTATGGCTGCTGCAAACTATCAAGCCTCAAAAGCAAAAAATGAATTCATCGAAATGAAGAGAAAACAAGAAGAATGGGAAATTGATAATTTAGAAGAAGAAGAAAGAAATGAAATAAGGGACATTTACAAAGAGAAAGGATTCAAAGATGAATTACTAGAAGAGGTTGTGCGAATAATTACATCAAGAAGAAAAGTGTGGGTAGATACAATGATGAAAGAAGAATTAGGGTTAATTGAAGATGAAAAAAACCCCCTAGATAGTTCGGTAAGTACTTTTGTAGGATTCAATTTGATAGGATTGATTCCATTAATTCCGTTTATAGTTTTCATGGCAATAGGAATTGAGTTAAATTCTGAAGCTTTTGTGTATTCCACAACATCTGTACTTGCGGCATTTTTTCTAGTTGGAATGATTAAAGGAAAAATTGTAAAAAAATCAAAGATACATTCAGGAATTTACACGTTAATTATTGGTGGTATTGCAGCAATTGTAGCCTACATTATTGGATATGGGTTAAATTCTCTAGTAAATTAGGAACACAAGATGTCTGAATTAAAACGCCACATGGGGCTTTTCCAGCTTACAATGTACGGAGTGGGATTAACTCTTGGTGCAGGAATTTATGTTCTAATTGGCGAAGCTGCAGGATTTACAGGAAATTCTATGTGGATTTCTTTTGGATTAGGAGCAATTGTAGCAATGTTTGCAGGATTAAGTTATGCAGAACTGACAGCATTGTTTCCAAAAGCAGCTGCAGAGTATGTTTTTGTGAAAAATGCATTCAAAAGTGAGTTTATCGGATTCATAATCGGATGGTTAACTGCCATTACATCCATGATTGTTGGTGCAACAGTTGCATTAGGATTTGGAGGTTATTTTGCACAGTTTTTAGATATTCCAATTATTATTTCTGCAATTTTACTTCTTGGGGTACTATCATTTGTTAGTTTTGTAGGAATAAAACAATCTGCATGGATGAATACAATTTTTGCATTAGTCACAATTGCAGGACTTGGAATAATCATTTTTCTGGGTTTTACAGTTGAAGTTAGTGAACCGGTGAATTATTTTGACACGCCGAATGGAATGACAGGAATAATACTTGCATTTGTTTTGATATTTTTTGCATTTATTGGATTTGAAGATATGGCAAATGTAGCAGAAGAGGTAAAGAGGCCAAAAAAAACATTGCCGCGAGCAATTATTTTATCTGTTATAATTACAGCAGTAATCTATATTCTTGTTTCTTTATCCTCAGTACGCGTATTAAATTGGGAGGAACTAGGCCAATCTGCTGCACCTTTAGCTGATGTTGCTGCAAAAGGTTTAGGAATTGAAGGAGGGGTTACTTTGACAGCGATTGCACTTTTTGCTACTGCTAGTACGGTTCTGATCACATTGGTAGCTGGTGCAAGAATACTATATGGCATGGCAAAAGGGGGCTCATTACCAGTCATTTTAGGAAAGGTTCACTCAAAAACTGGAACCCCATGGATTGCAGTAATTGGAATTTTTGCGACATCAGTTGCATTTGCTTTTGTTGGAGATATTGTAATTGTTGCAAATATTGTAGTGTTTGCAGTCATTATCACATTTGCAATGATAAATCTATCAGTAATTTTACTGAGATATGTAAAACCTGACGAAGAAAGACCATTTAAGGTTCCACTAAACATAGGAAAATTTCCAATTATGCCGTTAATTGGATTTGCTGTAACTGTTTACATGGCATTACAATTTGAATTAGAAATTATCTTAGTAGGACTTGGAATTATTGGAATTGGCATCATATTCTATATTTTGTACAATAAACAAAAAAAGAATGAATCTGAATAATTCAAAAAGGATATTCACTTAAATTATTGAAGCATAAAAAGATGAAATATCATGATGGCAGCAGATGATAGTGCAGCAGTACTTGAAACAAAAGATGATGGACCAAAGATCCCAGATAAAGCAAAAACAAAGTTTGATGTAGTTATTATTGGCGCAGGTCCTTCAGGATATACTGCAGGAATTTATTGTTCTAGAGCAGGTTACGATACTTTGATTTTATCAGGAATATTGCCGGGGGGACAATTAGTCAACACGACCGAAGTTGAAAACTATCCAGGATTTGAAAACGGGATTATGGGTCCAGACTTGATGATCGATATGAGAAAACAATGCCAAAGGATGGGGACAACTATTGTAGATGATGAAGCAGTTGATGTTGATTTCAGACGAAAACCATTCAAAGTGCTTACAGCAACAGAAGAATACGAGGGGCGTGCAGTTATAATTGCCACAGGTGCAAATCCAAGGAAATTGGGATTAGAAGGAGAGGAGACATTTGGGGGGAAAGGAGTATCATACTGTGCTACATGTGATGGTCCATTTTTTAGAAATCAAGAACTGATAGTTTCAGGAGGAGGAGACTCAGCAATAGAAGAAGCAACCTTTCTAACAAAATTTGCTACAACAGTTCATTTGGTACATAGACGAAGTGAACTACGTGCAAGTAAAGTGATGCAAGAAAGAGCATTTAACAATGAAAAAATAAAATTTCATTGGGATTCAGCAGTAATTGATATCAAAGGGGATCAAAAAATGCAACAAGCAGTTCTCAAAAACTTAAAAACAAATGAAGAAACAACACTTGATGTTGGAGGTCTTTTTGTTGCAATTGGACATGAACCAAATACAAAACTATTCAAAAATCAGATTGAATTAGATGAACAAGGATATGTTATTTTAAAGAACAAAACTAATACAAATGTTGAAGGGGTTTTTGCTGCAGGGGATGTTCATGATAGAAATTATAGACAAGCAATTACTGCTGCAGGGTATGGTTGTATGGCAGCAATTGATGTGGATAAATATCTTACAGAAAGTGCAGATAAACAAGAATGAAAAATGCACAATGCAAAAAATGTTTGAATAAATTTTTAGAAAAAGACATCTACACTATTCAACAGTTTCAATACAGAAAAGAACCCACATATCAATGGTCATTAAAATTTTTTAAAAAAGCAGGTATTGATGAATGGGATTCATTCTGTGAAAAATGCATTATGTTTTACTCTAAAAAATCCAATGATGCTTGGAAAAAATCAAAGGTTTAAACTCTTTATTGTAAGCAAAAATACTGAATTTCATGAGTAAGGATCAAGATCTAAAGAAATCAGTTAAAGAGCATAGTGATAAACTAGCAAAATTAGGAATGGAACTAGGGGAAATTCAGTTCAGTTATAGAATAGAAGAGAAACCAACCAAAGAATATTGGCAAAAAAGAATTGATGATTTTAAAAAATACAACGAGACAGGAATGACATACTACAATCAAGTGTACTCTTTGATGAATTTAGTTAACAAGGAAGAAGCACAAGTCTTTCTATTACGTGTAAGTAAGTTTCGTCAGCTTGGATTAACATTAATAGAAATCATGGAAAAAATTAAAGAAAACCCATCAATTAGTGACTCTAAAGACAAACAACAAAGCCAGTGGAGTAAAGAAATTAAAAATCAAATTACTGAACATAGTAACAAATGTCTCCATCATGAAATGGATATGAATACATCATTTAGAGAATTTTATGAAAAACATCTAAAGAAAATTCTAGAATAACTATAATCAATATGCCAATTCAGACATGTATTTTGCTTCTTTAAGAGCATCATCAAATTCATTTTCAGTCATAACATTCTGTGTAGCATAAACACTTCGGAATTTTCTTCCATCATCAGCAAAAATTCCCACCACACATGCATCACCTTCAATAGGATATTTCTTCATACATGCATAAACTGCAGCAGAAGAAGGACTGATTAGGAGTTTATCTTTTTCAAATACTTCTTTTACTACAGAAAAGGCTTCATTATTATCTACAGATATCCAATCATCTACAACATTTTCGCGTTTTAAAAACAAGTCTGGCTTTGCAGATTCTTCAAAGTTTCTCCATCCTTGAATCAAATGATTTTGTTGTGGTTGACATCCAATGATCTTCACACTAGGGTTTTTTTCCTTAAGAAATGCACCAATTCCGGTAATTGTACCTCCAGTACCAACACCAGTAAAGAAATGAGTTACTTTTCCTTCAGTTTGTTTCCAAATTTCGGGACCTGTTCCAACATAATGACCCTTGAAATTTGCCTCGTTGGCATATTGGTTTGGAGAGTAATATGTATCAGGTCTTGAAGATGCAATAGAGGTTGCAAGTGCAATACTTTGATCAGTTCCTGCGCCAACTTTTGGACACAAATCATCACTTGTTTCAAATACTTTGGCACCAAGATTTCTAATGATTTCTTTGGTTTCATTGCTGGCTTTTTCTGGAATAACTATCTCAACTTTGTAACCTAATACATTAGCAATTCCAGTTAATGCAATTCCGGTATTACCAGAAGTAGGTTCAATGATTATGCTCTTTCCTTTTGTTAAGATTCCTTTTTCTTCACCATCTTTAATCATCCAATACGCAGCTCTATCTTTAACAGAACCAAATGGGTTATGACCTTCTAATTTTGCAAAGTAATCAATGTTATCGTGAGAAAGAGAGTCTAATTTTACTAGAGGTGTATTGCCTACACGATTCAATAGATCTGTATCAGTAACAGTAGTCATGAGTTTAATTATTTCACCTTTTTAATTTGGAATGTAATTACATCTCCATCTTTAGACATGTCTAATAATTCATGGCCTTGTCTTGTAACCCATCTTGAAATATCATCTTCAGCAGCAGGATCATCTGCAGAAACAGTTAGAGTTTCACCAACTTGCATTCTTTCAATTTCAATTTTTGTTCTAAACACAGGTTCAGGGCAAAACAATCCAGTTGCATCTAATTTTTTTTCAGTTGATTCAGACATATGGAACTATTTCATCAAGAGCGTTTTGTCATATTAAAATCTATTTCAATATAACAAAGAAAATAGCTGGAGCTAATAGTAGATTATTTGAAAAGATCTTCATTTTCTGGACGAATTAATTCATCAATCATATGGTTTTCTGCATTAAAGGAATAATCACGAATTATTGCTACAGGACAATTCAAAACTTTACCCATTACTAATTCAGCAGCAGAAGAAAGCTCATCAGCAATTGCAATTTCAGTAATACGTAGAATTTTTTTAAAAGAATCCAATGTTCCAGCATAATCTAGGATAGGATTCAATCCTGAAATTCCAATTGCACAATTGGTTTGACCCATTCTGAAAGGACGACCAAAGGTATCGGAGATAATTACAGCCACATTTTTGTTTGATTGTTGTTTGATTTTATCACGAATTGTTTGTGCAGATGTATCAGAATTAATTGGAAGTAAAGTTGCATATCCTTCTTGTACATTACTTTCATCAACACCAGCATTTGCACAAATAGTTCCATTTTTGGTCTCAACAATAATAATTCCATTTTTCATTCTAACAATTCTTTTTGTTTCTGATAAGATTAATTCAACAATTCTAGGATCTTTTTGATAATGAGAACCAATGCCTTCAGATAGTAGTGATGGAGTTACAGTTGATAAATCAACAGATCTCCCTTCTTGTTTTGAGACAACTTTTTGGGCAACAACAAGAATATCCCCGTCATTTAGTTCAGAAGATGCTGATATTAATCCCGGAAGATCATCAGAAGGTTCAATCTCTTTTTCAATGTGAAGTGGAATAACTTGCAAGTAAGGTATCTAAATGAATGGACTAAAAAATTGTTTATGCAGGAGTTGTAGTTTCTAATTCTAATTTGTAGTGTTTGTTAATAATATCCAAAATCTTTGATAGATCTTTTTCTTCCAAAATAGAAGTGGCTAAATCCTTAACTAAATCTTGTGCACGGTAAGCAATTCCTAAACCACAGATATCAAATAATTTTACATCGTTTGCACCATCTACAACACAAACAATGTCTTCTTTGTTTTCACCCCATTCTGCAATTTTTATTTTTGCTGATTTTGATTTATCAGAATCGACATTAATGGTTACACCATCAAGTTTTCCATCCTTAAACAGTAATTTGTTAGAATAGACATAATCCAGTCCAAGTTCTTTTTGCAATCTATCCATCATTAGTGTAAATCCACCAGATACCGCCATGAGTTTCCATCCAGCAGCTTTCAAAACTCTACAAGCCTCTTTTGCGCCAGTCATGATTGGTAAATTGTCAGCTACTTCTTGACATGTTTTTTCATCAAGACCTTTCAAAGCACCAACTCGAGTTCGGAGTCCTTCCTCCCAGTTAATTTTTCCTTGTATTCCTTGTTTAGTAATTTCCCAAATTTCGTCTTCTTTGTTGAGTTTTTCTGCAAGAATAGGAAGGTATTCTTCATCATACAAAACACCTTCAACGTCAAAAATTACTAGCAATTGATTTCTAATTTGCAAAAAAATTGCTAATTATATTAAAGTTTAAACTTTTTTGAGATCAAAAAAACGCTAGTAATAAATTCCCGAGTATTTTGATAAATGATATGGGCGAATTAGAACACAAATTCGAAGTTGAAATTAAGGAAAGAGAAGGAAGACAAAAGCTACCTGATGATGTAAAAACAGAATTAAAAGCATCAGGAATGATGGATGAGAAAGGAAAACTAAAGCTAAAAGGAGTTAGTCCCAAAATGCTCAAAAAAATGAAACAAGAGTTTGTAGAATGCCCAGTTTTGAAGGAAGATATTCATTTCATTCAATGTTTTGTATGTCCAAATTTCCAAAGCAGAGTCATGGGAAAAGTACTTTGTAAAGGGGATTCTCTGTAATTCTTTAAAACAATTAAAGTATCAAATTCTCACGAAAAGCTCATTAGTTAAATTAATTCTTTGAATTCTAGTTTGAGTAAAGAAGACAAAGGAATTACAGTTTCAAAAAATGAAGATTTCAGTGAATGGTATACCCAAGTAGTACTAAAAGCCAAACTTGCAGATTATGCCCCAGTTAAGGGACTTATTGTTCTTAGACCAGATGGATATTCTATTTGGGAGTCATTAAGAAATACATTTGATAAAAAATTTGCAAGTAATGGAATCAGAAATGGGTTTTTACCCATACTAATTCCAGAATCACTGCTAGGAAAAGAACAAAAGCACTTTGCGGGATTTAACCCAGAAGTATTTTGGGTAACTCATTCTGGGACTAACGAAGTTGGAGACAAACTTGCATTAAGACCAACATCTGAAACCTTAGCATATACTCTATATTCCAAATGGATTCAAAGTTGGAGAGATTTACCATTAAAGATTAATTTTTGGAACACTGCATTAAGGGCAGAGATTAAAGGAACAAAACCATTTCTTAGAACATCAGAATTTTTGTGGCAAGAAGGCCATACAGTCCATACAACACAAGAGGAAGCAGAAAAAGAGGTAATGAAAATTCTAGAGATTTATAAAAAAACAGTTGAAGAAGAATTAGCAATTCCAGTAACAACAGGAAAGAAAAGTGAGAAAGAAAAATTTGTTGGTGCAGTATACACAACCACTATGGAATCAATTATGCCAGACGGTAAAGCACTTCAAATGGGTACATCACATTTTCTAGGACAAAATTTTTCAAAACCATTTGAGGTAAAATTTGCAGATAAAGACAATGTAGAGCATTTTGCATGGCAAACTTCATGGGGAGTTTCTTGGAGGTTAATTGGTGCAATGATTATGACACATGGGGATGATCAAGGTCTTGTGTTACCACCAAAGATTGCTCCAATGCAAGTTGTAATTGTACCAATATACAAAAATGATGAGAGTAAAGACATAGTATTACCTAAAGTAGGAGAAATTAAAAAAATTCTAGAGTCAAAAGAGATTAGAGTTCATGTTGATGATAGAAGTGAATTATCTCCAGGATACAAATTCAATGATTGGGAGCTAAAAGGAGTGCCAATAAGAATAGAGATAGGACCTAAAGACATAGAAAAACAAAGCGTCGTTATAGCAAAAAGATACAATCGCGAAAAATCAAGTGTAGGTTTTACTGAAATTGAAAAAATACCTACAATTTTAGATGAAATTCAAGGGAACATGCTAAAAACTGCCAAAGAACAATCAAAGAAACACACCATAGATATTTCAGATTATGCAGAGTTCAAATCAAAAATTGAGAAAGGGGGATTCTTTAGTGCTCCTTGGTGTGGAAAACAAGAATGTGAAGAAAAGATTAAAGAAGAAACTGGAGCAGACATTAGAGTAATCCCATTTGGTAGTGAAAATACGAATGAAAAATGCATGTACTGTCAAGAACAAAGTAGTTCAATGCCGATTTTTGCAAGAGGGTACTAGTAGAGATTCATGCGCAAGTATAATAATGCAAAAAATATAATTTTTCAGTATTGACCTCAAATCTAGAATTAGAGCAAAAAAGACCATTGTTAGAACAATTTAAAAAAACAAGAAGTAAAACGCTGGAATTAGTTAAAACATTAGAAAAAGATGATTTTGTTGTTCAAACTGCATTTTTTATGAGTCCACCAAAATGGCATATCGGCCATGTAAGCTGGATTTACGAGGCAATCATGAGTAAATTAGATGAAAATTATGAATTTTATTCAAAAGAGTTTTCTGAATATCTAAATTCATACTATCAACAATTCGGAGTTCCACATGACAAAGGATTACGTGGGGTGGTTTCAAGACCTACACTTGATCAGATTTTTCAGTACTTTAACACAATAAATCAGAGAATAGAGAAATTTATCGAGTCACAGACTTTGAACAATGATGCAATCAGACTAATCACCATGGGATTTCACCATGAATGTCAACATCAAGAACTGTTAGTATATGACTTACAACATCTACTTGCAGAACAATATAGACCTGTAAGAAAAAATGAAATTCCAAAACAAGAAACAGTAGAGAAAAAATCAGTTCATATCAAAGGGGGATTGTATTCTATGGGATATAATGGAAAAGACTATTGTTATGATATTGAGCTTCCAGAACACAAAGTTTACCTTAATGATTACAAGATGGATGTTTTTCCAATAACAAATCAGCAATACCTAGAGTTTATTGAAGGTGGAGGATATGAGACCTACAAATATTGGTTGTCAGATGGATGGGAGAAAGTTAAAGAAAACAAATGGAAAGCACCAATGTATTGGGAAAAAATTGATGGTAAATGGCATGTAAGGGACTTTTTGGGAATTAGAGAAATAAATCCAAATGAGCCAGTATGTCACGTTAGTTTCTACGAAGCTGATGCATATTGCAAATGGGCAGGAAAGAGACTTCCAACTGAGGCAGAATGGGAAAAAGCTGCATGTTGGAATGAGGAAAAACAAGAAAAAACAATCTATCCTTGGGGAAATGATTCACCAACAGAAGAAAAATGCAATTTGCTCGAGTCATACCATTGGGGACGCTCTGAGATTGGAACATACTCGAATGGTGCCAGTCCATCAGGATGCCAACAGATGATTGGAGATGTGTGGGAATGGACATCATCAGAATTTGCAGGATATCCAGGATTCAAAACAGGATTTGATGAGTATAATGACAAATGGTTTACAAATCAAAAAGTTTTGAGAGGAGGCTCATTTGGAACTCCAAAAATGTCAATTAGAGGAAGTTATAGAAATTTCTTCAGATTAGATGAAAGATGGTTATTTTCAGGCTTTAGATGTGCAGAAGACATCTAATTTTTTGATACCAAAGTTAGTGAGAAATGTTTGTTATCATCTAA
>JBHHVF010000023.1:0-17180 GCA_046754145.1 Candidatus Nitrosopumilus sp. | reverse complement strand
TTCATTGACTAGTCCCATTTTGTGTTATATGCTCAATTTTTGGTTATAAACCTTGATAGGTTTTGGAAAAATTTGTTATACACAACTAACTTAATTCTAAAACTATCCAGTCTTTCCTTCAAGAAGCCCAGAATCACCATGAATTCTATCAATGTGTTTTGAAAGATCTTCTTTATCTTCAAAAATTGATTCACAATAAGGACATGAATATGTTTCAGCCATAATGATTAATCGAAAATCTATCTATTAAGTAATTTGCAAATTACCAAACATGATAGATTTTTAATCAATTAATTTCTTTGATTTGTTAAATCATGATAATTGTAATTGAAGGTGGAGATCAAGCAGGTAAGTTAACACAATCAACTTTGTTGGAAAAAGCATTAAAAAAAAGAAAGATCAAAACAAAACTATTTCATTTTCCTGACTACAAAACCCCAATAGGTAAAGAAATTCGAAAATATTTGGATGGAAAAAGAAAATTTCCTCCTCAAGTAATTCATTGTCTTTTGGCTGCAAATAGATGGGAAAAACTAAATGAAATTTTAACAGCCCAAGAAAAAAATTCTGTTTTAATTATGAATCGTTATTACCATTCTAATCTGATTTATGGCCTAGCAAATGGTATGAAGAAAAAATGGCTTGAGAGTCTTGATAATGGCCTTCCAAAGGCTGATCTTGTGGTTTTACTTGATGTAACCCAAAAAGAGTCATTTCGAAGACAGAAAACTCATCGAGATAAATTCGAAAAAAATGAAGAATTTTTAAGAAAAATCTCGAAGATTTACTTGACTACTGCTAAGAAAAAACATTGGAAGATAATTGATGCCTCAAAACCTAAACAAGAAATACATGAAGAAATTTTGAAAACATTCTCAAAGAAAATAGGATTATGAAAAAAAACTACCTAGACATAATTGATCCAATTCATGATTTTATCCGTGTCTATAATCATGAACTATCAATAATTGACAATCCTCTTTTTCAGAGATTAAGACGAATTCGACAGCTTTCTGGTGCTCATTTAACATATCCTGCAGCTCAGCATACAAGATTTGAGCACTCATTGGGAGTAATGCACATTGCTAGTCAAGCAGGTCATGCATTAAATGAAAAAGGAATTCTCAAATCAGATGACATTAAAATTCTTAGACTAGCTGGTCTCTTACACGATATAGGACATGGACCATTTTCTCACCTCTTTGAGGAAATAATTCAAGAAAAAAAAATTTCACATGAAGACTTTGGTAAAGAAATTATTCTAAAATCTGAAATTGGTGATAGTTTATCAAAAAATGGTTTTGATAAAAAACTCATTACTAGAATTGCTTTTGGAGATTCAAAATTTCAATACATGAATGAAATTGTTTCAGGTGCACTTAGTGCAGATATGATGGACTATTTACTTAGAGATGGTTATTTTACTGGAGCAGAACATGCAAAAATTGATCATAAAAGAATCACGCAATCCCTTGATGTACATCAGAAAAAACTAGCCTTGGAACGTTCTGCACTGTATTCTTTTGAATCAATGATGCACTCTAGATATCAAATGTTCAAAGCAGTCTATTTTCACAAAACTGTAAGAGCAGCAGAAGTTATGTTAATTGAAGCATTAAGATTATCTGATGATGAATTTGGTTTTACTAATTTTAATCTAAATGAATATGTTAAACTTACAGATGAATACGTTTTATCGAGTCTACTCTCATCAAAATCTACAAAATTAAAACGTGCTAGACAATTTGCACAAGATTATCAAGATAGAAAATTACTGAAATGTGTATTTGAGAGAATTTTGACTAGCAGAACTAACTTGAAAAAAACACGAACTAACGAACTTAGAACTGCCATTTCTAAAAAATCCAAAATTGATGAAAATGAAATTTTTGTAGATAGTTCTGTTACTCCGTCAATTCCTTTAGCACCCTCCAAAAATGAATCAAAATCCATTATTTTGATCACAAATGAGAATGGAAAATCTTCTGCAAAGGAGATGCCAATTTCAAAAATCCCCGTAGTCTCAGCAATTTCTGGATTCATGAATATTCTTAGAATTTATACCCATCAAAAGAATAGAAAAAAAGTTGAAATTGCTGCAAAATCAATCCTTGGTGATCTAAAGTGAAAAAGAGAGTTGTTATCAAATTATCTGGAAAAGTTTTTGGTACTGATAATGTCAAGGCACTAAAAGATTATGCTCAATTTCTAGTGAAAATCAGTAAAATTTGTCAACCAATTGTTGTTGCTGGAGGTGGAAATATTGCACGACATTACATCTCTCATGCAAGATCTTCTGGTGCAGATGAATCTACTCTTGATGAACTCGGAATTGAAATCTCAAAACTTAATGCAAAACTACTGATTTATACTCTAAAAAACAGAGCCTATTCACATCCGCCAACTACATTACAGGAAGTCAGGCATGCAGTAGATGATGGATTAATAGTTGTAACAGGAGGTTTACATCCTGGTCAAAGTACCAATGGTACTGCTGCACTGATTGCTGAAAAAGTTCATGCTGAACAATTTCTTAATGCCACTGATGTTGATGGAGTTTATGATATGGATCCAAACAAATTCAAAAAAGCAAAAAAATTCAAACGAATTGAACTAAAAAATTTGAAAAATATGTTAGTTCATGAAGATTCTGTTGCAGGAGGCTATGACTTGATGGATATTGTTGCTCTAAAAATTATTGAGCGCTCCAAAATCAAAACAAGAATTCTAAAGGCTACCCCAAAAATGATTGAAAAAGCTATCAAGGGTGGTAATGTAGGCACTGAAATTATTCTTCCTTCAAAATAATTATTCAGAAATTTCGTTTTGAACTGTTGGTCTTGTTTCAGACCAAATCTGGATCTCTTTTCCTGAGTATTCCGGAATTCCTGATTCTAGTAGTTTTTTAAAAATTGATATTGCTTCTTCTTTTTCTACTGCCTTTGATTGGGCTTTTGTAAATCCATCTTTGTCAATGATTATTGCTATGTACCCATCTGGAGAATTAATTACAGCAATAAATTCCTCCTCCCCAACTGGTTGAAATATACCATCAACTTTTTTGGTTGTTAGAGTCAACATCCCAAATCCAGCTGCATCAAACATCTTCATTTGTGATTTGCTTGCTCTTTGTTTTCCTTGTTGTACTGCTTGAAAGTACTGCATAATTTTTTCTGGCTCCAATGGTATAATAACTGTCTTAACATTTAAGATATCTAGAGAGTTTGCAAAAATAATGAATCCTAGAATCTTTGTTGGTGTTGCAATTGCAGCACTTGTTGCCATATTGGGTGGAATTCTTTTGATTGGCCCAACAATGATTGTAGAATCTCAAGAAGAAACTCCTCCTAAAACTCAAAATATCATACAAGTAGATCCTCTTAAAATTGAACTAGAGGATATCTCCGTTGAAAAAATTTCAGAACGATCAGCTACAATTAATATTGCATTCAAAATCTCTAACCCCAATCCTGCTGCAGTGATCGTCCAAACTATGGATTATCAATTATTTGAAACAGGTTATTCTGAATCCGAACAAATTGCAGGTGGTGAAATAGGAAGTAGACCTACAGGAATGGTGGAATTTGGCTCAAACTATTATGTTCTTCTCGGAGAAAACTCCATCGTACTAAAAGAAATTATTACATTGAAAAATTCTGGAAATACTCCTGAATTGTGGACAGACCTTGAAGATAATACTGCATCCTGGAGAATTTCTGGTGATGTCTTTTACAATCTAAGCTCTATGACAAGTGGCCAAGAAAATGAACTTCATTTTGAATTTACTAAATAACACCAATAGTATCATAAAATCTTAAAATTATGATTATTTGTTTTTAGAACAAAAATATTGGCAAAGTTATAAAAGCCCGTAAAGTGGGCTTTTATCAAATGGCAGAAGCAGGTATGGCCGCATTTGGCGCAACAGTAGGAGTAGCAATTGCACTAGCAGTAGTGTGTTTCGCTCTTCGTGGTAAAGGACACCCTGAACCACTAGATTAATCCAAGGAATTATTCCTTTTTCATATTTTTCATTTTTCTAATCTAATTTGTCTTTCTTACCAAGTCCCAACATATCTCCTATAGACAGTTGTTTGGCATTCTTCCTTTTCATGAAACATCTTTCATAATATTGACAATCTGAACACTCAGATGATGGTTCTAAGATAGGTGTTTTTTGTTCTTTGAGAAGATCATTTAGTACTCTGACTCTTCTGATTATTTCCTCAAACATCTTTTTGTTACGTGATAATGCAAAAGTTGTTTCTTTTCTATCTCCTGAAATGTAAACAATTGCTCCCTCCTCTTTACCATATATCCACATACATGCATTAAGATATAGAATATCATTTGCTAGAGGATTTTCCAATTCATCTAATGCTGGTCTGAATAAAAGAATAAAATCATCCACTATCATATCGGACTGTCCCTTTAACTTGATGTCATCTATTGCAAACTCTTTTGGTTCACTTCCATACTGTAATTTTCTTAACAATCCTGCTAGAAGCTCATTAAATCCTCTCCTTTCAATCTCACTTGGATCTATTCTATCAAAATATGAACGTCTTAAACATTGAACCACTTCTTGAAGATGAATAGTTTGTAAATCCTTAGAATCTATCTCAATTTCTAATTCTCTTCCTATGGAGCCTAGTGCATTTTGAATGATACTTCGAAAATCCCTATCACCCATCATAGTATATCATCTTGAAATTAGATCAATATAGGTTAATTCATAATCTTGTTTAGATATTTTGAAATTCTTCCTGAAAATGCAAGCGTGACAATATGTACTCCAAATCCTAATCCTGCACCCACAATCAGATTTCCAGTTACATAATAAATTCCTAAAAATACACCAAGTGATGGTAGTGCAAAAATCAATGCCATAGAGATACTAACTGGATTTGTAAGAATATCAATTGATGTTTCGTGTTTTTTAGTTGGAAATTTACTCATTTTTTATACCAGATTATTCTGTCTCTAAAATCAACTTTGACATAGTAGTTTCAGTTGGTATTTTTTGTTCAACTGCATAAGCAATTGCTGCAAGATTTCTTACCTCATATGCAGTTAGCTTCGTAATTCCTACTGTTGTTGCTAGACTGAACATTTTTGTGAAAGAGTTTAACGATGCTTGATAAATTGCTAATTCAAAAGCCCTTTCAAACTCAGCTATTGCATCTAATTCATTTTCAACTTGAGGAACCAAATCTCTATATTTTGTGTTAGAAAGTTCGTTAAATGCATCTCTTATTGAACCAGCTGACATCATTCTTCCTAGCAAATCTTTTGCAGCTGGGGATTGAATTACAAGTAAATCCTGAATTTGTTGTTCATCTAGTCCCCAAAACTTTCCTCTAATTACACTTAGAATATTGTAAAAATCAACATCCATTCCAATTAATCTACCTGCATCAATGTCTCCGGATTTTAGTGCCTTTACAAGACGTGTATACAAAATTTTATCAAAATATGTATCAAAAATTTGGAGATTTTTTTTGTCTGCATACAAAGCTGCTGCTTTTGCAATCTCTTCACCAAATTCTACTTGGTTTAAACTTGCAACTGTTTCTTCTAGATCTTTTGCTACAAGTGCTTTAATTACAATATCTCTTTGTTTGATTAGCTCTTCAGCACGAAGATTAATGTGACTTTCAATCTCTTCTTGAGTTTTTCCTAAAACTTTTCCTTTTAGAATTTGTTTTAAATTAGCAATAATGAATTTCAAATAATAAGCATCTAAGATACGTGATTCACCAGCAGTTTTTGCTATGCTATAATGAACATCAGCTAGATGACCTCTCAAGGCAGATTCAATACCATGAGATGTGTAAGGCTTTTCTACTTCAGATACTGATTCTGCGTAAATTGTATTTTTAATCCTCGTCATTAATTCATCAAGATCTCTTGATTCTGCCAAAGTTTGAAAATCAGCTTTTTTCAGTAATTTTCCTCTTTTACTATAGGATTTGACGGATGCAAAGACATTCTTAGAACCACCCATTTTGATTGTTCTCAATAAATAACTGATTTTAATGTTTGGCGTTGTCTTGCTTCTGATAGAATTTCTTAGGTAATTTCATTGAGGAATTTGATGGCCTCCACTTTTTCTTGTTTGGATAGTTTCAAAAACGCCTCTAAAATCTCCTTTTGTATACCTAAAGACTCATCAGAAATTTCCCTAAGTTTTGATAGATCAAAAGGAAGCAAATTTTTAATTTTTTTATCACAAAAAGCCTTGACATATTTCTGAAAAATTGAATATGTGAAATTAGGACTAGTCTTTAAGAGATTAGAGAGGATTTTTTCAAATTTTTTTTCAGCGGATGTGGACTTTGAAAAAAACTCTTCTAGTAGATTTTCCCTATCTTTAATTTCACTTATTGATAATGCTATGAGGATGCCTTTTCTGGTTAAATGATAATATGGGATTCCTTTTTCTTGAAGAGCCTTTGGACCTCTTTTTAGAGGTAATCTTCCATCCTCCTCTGCAATTTCCATAGGAAGTAAAATCTCATCCATATCACGAAATATTCCTGAATAGATATTCTTCCAAGATACTCCTTGTTTTTTTGCTATCCTTTGAGAGATCCCTGTCCTTGTTCTTTCTGCAGGGTTAGCATTACTGGCAAGTATAGCGATGATCGCTCTTTGTCTATTTGCCTCTCCTGTTAACTCGTCACCTTTTGTCTTGAATGTATCAAAAATTGCTAATTCTATACCTGATTTTTCCTTCATTCATTCACCCTTGACTTAATTTTCATATTTTATGTTACTATCAGAATATACTAAAATATAATAATTTACTATTTTACAAATTCTAGTGTCGATACTCCTTAAATCCTCTCCAATTTCGATAAATTTAATGAATTCTAGGAACTACAAGTATGCTCTATTACTTGTAGCCGCAGTATCCATCACAGCAGCAGGTGCTATGTCACAGGCATATGCACAAAGTGTTGAAGATGGTATGGACGGATATGTAAAAGGAACCAGTGGAATTTACACTGGTAATCCTAACGAATGTTGGTATGATGATGGCGAAGGCGGCATGCTACCTTGTCTTATAGACACAGGTGATACAGCATGGATGCTAACAGCAACGTCATTAGTACTCTTCATGTCCCCAGGTGTCGCATTCTTTTATGGTGGTTTAGCCAGATCAAAGAATGTCGTCAATGTAATTGGTATGACCTTTATGGTAATGGGTCTAATGTCAGTACAATGGGTTCTATGGGGTTACTCACTAGCATTTGGCGGAATTGATTCAGACGCAAATATGTTCATGGGAAATCTCGACTATGTCGGATTTAACATGGTATCAGCATGGGCACCACTTGGTGAAGTAGGTCCATGTGCAGACACTTGGTCTGCAGCATACCAAATGAATGAATTTAAGGATGGCGACTATTGTAGTCAAGGTTGGCCAGGTACAGTACCTCACCAACTATTTGCAATGTTCCAAGCAACATTCGCAGTCATTACTCCAGTTCTAATCATTGGTGGTTTGATTGATAGAATCAAATTCAGCGCAATTGTAATATTCGTACTCTTATGGGGAACCTTCGTTTATGATCCAATAGCACATTGGGTCTGGGGAGGCGGATACATAGGAGGAGGTGCAATAGACCTCGATCCAGACTTATCGCCATCATATGCATTAGACTTTGCTGGTGGTACTGTAGTACACATTTCTTCAGGATTCGCTGCATTGGCAGGTGCCCTAGTCCTTGGCAGAAGACTTGGATATGGCAAAGTGCCAATGGAACCACACAACATTCCAATGGTAGTCCTCGGAGCAGGAATACTCTGGTTTGGATGGTTTGGTTTCAACGCAGGAAGTGAAGTAATGGTAGACGGCATTACCGTCAGTGCATGGACTGTAACTAATACCGCAACTGGTATGGCTGTAGTTACTTGGGTGCTCATGTCTTGGGCACATACAGGAAAACCAAGTATCGTTGGAGCCGCGTCAGGTGCAGTAGCAGGATTGGTAGCAATCACTCCAGCCTCAGGTTGGGTAGGTCCAATGGCATCGATTATCATAGGTATTGCAGCTGGTACAGTTTGTTATGCAGCAATAGCATTCAAGAGTGCACGCAAATGGGACGACGCATTAGATGTATGGGGAGTACATGGAATCGGCGGTCTTACAGGTGCAATTTTGACTGGTACATTAGCTAGTCCACACGTTTGGGATACCGGAGACGGTATTGGCGCATGGACTGGTACTGCAGAAGGAATGGAACAGCAAGCAATCAGTATAATCGGAGCTGCAATATCAGTAGGCTATGCCTTTGGTGTTACACTGATTATCCTCAAAGTAATGGATGCCGTATGGCCTGGCGGAATCAGAGTCACTCCTAAAGAAGAGGAGATTGGCATTGATTTGGCACAGCATGGCGAAAGAGCATACGTTAACGAATAGAAAAAACACCCTTTTCTTTTCTTTTTATTTTTCAATCCAAATCAATTTAGATTTGATCAATTTACCAAAGTCATGTTGATTTCTACAACCAAACTTAATTCAATTTTAAATGACTCAAATATTTTGATAATTGATACTCGCTCTTTTGGAGAATATTCCGAGGGTCATATCCCAGGATCTGTCAATTTAGATCTTTTTGCATTTCATTGGGTAGATACTACAAAAGAAGGAATCCAAAATTTTAACAAACAAACAGAGATGATTTTTTCATTTGTAGGGGTAAGCTCTGAGAAGAAAGTTATTTTTTATGATAATGTCTCTGGTATGCTAGCTGCAAGAGGTGTTTGGATGTTAGAGTATTTTTCACATCCTGATGTATCCATATTAGATGGCGGTATGAAAAAATGGAAAAAAGAAAACCTGCCAATTCAAACAAAACCAAATCCATTTCAACCCTCAAAATTTTCTGGAAAAATCAATCCTGAAATCATTTCCAGTTATCAGTATATTCTAGATAATATTGATACGCTCAAAATTATTGATGCTAGATCTGAGCAAGAATATGATGGAACTATCCTGAGGGCAGCCCAAATTGGGCATATTCCAAAATCTGTCAATATTGATTGGAATCTCAATATTGGTGATGATGGGACTTTCAAATCAGATGATGAATTATCCAAACTTTACCAAATACCAAAAGACTCTGAGATTGTGACTTATTGTCAAGGAGCATATCGTGCTGCCAATTCCTTTTTGGCATTAAAGAAACTTGGTTTTAAGAACGTCCGTGTATATTTGGGTTCTTGGGGAGAATGGGGCAATAAACTAGAATTACCTGTGGAAAAATAATTCAAATTCTAAAATGAACCTAGTTTCCACAATAGACTCATGATACCATAAAATGCAGCAACTGAAACCGCAATCAATATTACTCCAATAGTTGATCTTTTCATGATTTTAGAATCTAATCTTCTGATTCATTGTATTCTTCATCTTGTTCATAACCTTCTTTGAGTTCAAGTTGATGACTTTCTTCCTTCATTTCTTCATGATCTTGTTTCTTCAATTCTTTTTCTGATTCTTCAGACATAACACATTATACACAATATGACATATTAGCAAAGTCATAATTTTCAAGTTTGATATTTACAAAAGACTATGGAGCAACTACTGATATGCCAAAAATGGCAAACCCAAGCATAATGACTGCAGGAATTGTAGTGATTATTGCTTCTTTTGACATGAAATTTCTAATTTATACTTGGTATTAATCGTTAACATTTTCTAAATCCTATTCTGTTTGGATTCAAACAACTATTACTGTAAAGTAGAATTTAATTTTCTATTTTAAAAATGCTAAAGCTTTGACAATGTCTGTTTTACTAATTATTCCGATCATTCTACCATGCCCCGATAAAACTCCTGCTCCATTGATATTTTTCTCCAAAAGCATTTTTCCCGTTTGTGCCAAATCATCATCATAGTTTACAGAAAAAATATCCTTACTCATTATTTCATTGACTTTTGTGCTTCCACCAAATCCTGATTCTGAAATGAACCCCTTTCTTGGAAAGATTACAGATATCATAGGATCAGTATTATCAAGCACATCTTCTTGTGTTCCTAGTTTTAATGCCAAATTAAACAAATCTCTGAAGGTTACAATTCCAACAGGTATCTCATTATGATTTCGTAGTACAACTCTAGATATTCCTTCATCAATCATTTTCAAAACTACCTTTGATAGAGAAGCATCAGAATATTGCCAAGCATAGTAGGGAGACATGTACTCGCCTACAATTTTTTCATCAAGATGTGTTTTAGTAAAATATCTTACAAGATCAGTTTTTGTTAGAATTCCAGATACATCATCATTTGATGTTACCACTAAAGATCCAATACTGTTTTCTAGCATGATTTGAGCGCACTTGCCAAGTTCTGTTTTTTCATCAACTGAAATTATTTTTTTAATAATTTCAGATAACGGAATTTCATCAAGTTTTCTTTCAGTAGTATCCATAAAGAGAAAAAGTCCCAAATCTTTTTCAGATACAAGTCCTATAATTTTGTCATTCTCAGTTACTAACAATCTACTTTTTTTCTCCTCAATGATTTTTTTTAAAACATCAGCTAAACTAGAATTATGCTTTATTGTTCTTGGAGTATTCATGTAGTCTTTGGCGTATTTCACGACATTACAAAATATGAGAATTTCTTATAATCGACAGACACCTTTATCAATTCTGGAAATAATATGTTTCATTTTTATTTAAATCTAAGAAAAAAATATTGAATCTATGACAAAAATCAATAATGTTGATCTTGATAAAATTTCTAATACTATAGCAAAAGGAAAAGAAGATAAAAACACACTAAAAAAACCAGTAAAGCTACAAGGCGAATGGAATTTAGATCCAAATTCAGAATTTCAGTTTAAAACAGAACTACCTTTTGAAAAGGGAAGTGAAGTAATAGAGATTGATTCTCCATCATTTTTGGGTGGTGATGGAAATAGATTGGGCCCTATGGCTTACTGTATCGCAGGAATAACATCTTGTTTTGTTGGTACATTTGTGGGAATTGCTTCACAACAAGGAATCAAATTAACAAAATTAAAAGTAAATACTGAATGTAACATCAACTTTGCAAAAACCTTTGATTTGTCAGATGAGGCAATTAGTGAGGGAATTAATTTCCAAATAGATGCTCAAAGTGAAAATGCTGATAATCAAAAGCTACAAGAGATATTGAAAATGGCAGAAGAACGTTGTCCAGCAATGTATAGCATGTCACATAAAATCAATGTCAACGCCAATATCGTTTAATTCAATATTCTAAGAATCTAGATTCTAGACTTCAATATGCTTAAGTTCATACGTATTGTAAGAGATTCATGGATTTTGATACACTATTTACGGATGTCATGAAGATTGATTCTACTATTCGTTATGCTGCCATCCAAAAAAGTACAGGTGAAAAGATTACTGGAGGTTTTAGAGAAAACATCAGTCCTATCCTTAGTAATGATGAACTTAAGATGATGCATTACTATGCAAGTCAAAGATGGGCAACTCGAAAGAATATTGAGCATAAGATAGGTAATGCCAAATATGCAATGGCAGAATATGATAAATTAAAACGAATTACATTTCCAATTAATGAAAAATATTTGTTAATGCTTACGACTGAAGTCAATACCGATCATACAAAAGTCATTAACAAAGTTCTTGAATTGATACATGACAGTTCAAAATGATGTGAATCCATTTAGATTCGAACTATGAAAATGAAATTCTTAAATCTAAAATTCACGTATAGTATATGTGGCAACAAGAGACGATCTTAGAAATGATATTCTCAAAGCAACAGAAGAACAGCAAAGATTGATGGAGATAAGAAAACCCTTCTTGGGTTCAAAAGATAATGAAGATCAAATGAATGCATTTCGTATAACAACTCAGATTATGAAATATGAGGATTTTATTAGAGATACTGAAAAACAGATCAGAATAATGGATTAATCCATTATTTTTTCTTATTATTCCAAGAATACTTGTTGTAAACCATCTCTGGCACTAATTGTTTGAATGGCTGAGAACCACCATCATACCATTTTGTAAAGAATTCGTATAGGTGAAGCCTCAGAGACTGGATGTAAACAATCAAACCTTCAATCATCATAATTCCTATCTGTCCTCCAACAATTAGTACAAGTGATTGTGGTGCATCAAGTCCTCCCATGGATTCATAGGCTTTGTTTACTGTAAGTAACAGAGCTGCGTGTACAAGCAGCATAATTCCTATTCGAGCATAGCTGATTGTGTGCGCCAGACATTCGATGGTTTTACCAAGTAATACTTCCATTACGACACTTACCATGTCTCCACCATCATCTGGGTGTTTTTTGTTGTGTTTTATTCCACCAATAATCATCAATACAACACATGCAAGAATTATGATAATTGAAACTCTAACAACTAACCATACAACTGCCCATTCTCCAACAAGAACAGTTACCCAAGGAACAGCTTCTGTGTGAATCTTGGAATACATGTTCATGACATCATATCCAGAACCTATTGCTCCCATCATTACTCCGAAAACTCCTAACCACATGAACAAGTTTGGTATAGCTTCAAAGATCAATGCGTCTTTGTCTTTCTTTTTTGCATAGTTGCGAATTCGTAAAAGGAAAGCCCATCCAAGATGAATAACTCCTATGAAAATTGATACTTTTAGAATCATAATTACTTGATCAAATGTTAATTCTGCTACAGTGATAGCTCCAATCAACCATGAAATAGAATGCAATGGACCGCCTTCATGTAATAAAGCCTCAAATCCTGCAAAGTGATCTAAATGAAAACCAAACGCCTCTCCTTGGAAAACACCAGCAACTGCACCTGCTGCACCAGACATTGCTAGTAGCATTCCCCATCTAGATAGATTGCCTTGTCCTTTGAATTTGAATAATAATCCCAAACCCATTAACAGTAATCCGTGACCTACATCTGCAAACATTAATCCATAAAATATTGGCCACATGAGTGCTATCATCCATGTAGGATCGAATTCTCCACGTCTGGGAATTCCTTGGCTGTGAGTAATTACTTCGTATGTTCTAACCCATTTTGGATTATCTAAATAAACAGGAAGATCTGAAAGTGCCTCTACATCTGTTACTTCTTCAGTTATTGATGTCCATTGACTTGTTACTTCTTTGAATTTCTTTTCCATCTTCTTTGGAATATATCCTTGAATAACTGCAAAATTTTTAGTACCTCCCGGTTTACGTAATGTTTCAAGAACTTCTTTTGCTACAAATGCATTTTCATGCATTGTTAGAATTTCACTACGAATTTTTTTTGTGATAGAAGCTAATTCTTTTGAAACTGCTTTTTGTTTCTCTGTTAGTTCCTTTATCTTTGATTCTGCTAAAGCATATGCTTCATTTGGAATCTGAGGAAAATCTTTTGGTATACTAAATGGATTAGAATTCAAGGCTCGCATAACTTTGAGAACTTTATCAGAGTCATCAATATCACAAATTACTATGACTGCTGCTTTTTCTTTAGATTCTAAATCATATCTGAAAATTGGTATACCTTCTAATGATCGTTCAATTTCACTAAAGTCAGCAGAATTAATGACAAATAGATTTGTGTAAAAATGATTGGTGGAACCAAAACCAGTTAAATCAACTTTCAGTTTGTTTGCAACTTGTAATGTTTCTTTTAATGCTTTGAATTCTTCTAGAGAATGATTAATCTTTGAACTTTCTGCTAATACTTTAGCTGCATTAGTGATACTATCTGGAGTTTTCTCCAAATCTTTAATCAAATTTTCAATCTCATCAATATTGTAATTTTTCTTTTTAATCACAGTACCTTTGAAAAGAATTTCCATGATGCCAACTCGTAGCGGAATATTCAATCCCTTGATCACATCCTCAACAAATTGATGTGTTTTTTGAGCCCGCAAAAGAAGATCATCAATTTCAGGCGTAACAGTTTCATTTTCCATCTCCATTTTATGAAACCATTCAAATTCAGTAAGACGTGATATTGCTTTTGGAGATTCACTTCTTGGAAGTATAACACTGCCCATCAGAAGTTCTGCAACAGTCACACTTCCAACGATGATTAATACATTATAATATCTTTCTAAGTCCAAATTCAAAATATGAATTTTTTTTAGAATTGTTCTAATCTCTCCCAAACATTAAAATCTATTATTGAATTTCCATCTCGTATTGGCACCTAATTCGTCACTAGAACAAGCTATTGACAAAATCGTCAAGAAAACAGAGAAAGAAGTTCTATCCGATCTTGAAAATTCAGGTGCAGACTCCAAACAAACACTAGATAATTCACTTCCTAAACTGGAACAGGAATATGATAAAATTATTTCAGACGGCAACAAAGAAGCCGATAAAATTGAAAAACAGATTGTTGGTGGTTCAGATCTAGAGGCTAGAAATAAAGAACTAATGGTATTAGAACAAGCAGTTGATAAGGTCTTTTCAAAAGCACTAGATCAAATTGCAAATGAAGACCACTCAAACCTGATTAAGACTTTGTTAGATGAATCAACTCAAATTTTAGGTACATCTGAAGTTACAGTTTTTACAAATGCTAAAGATAAAGATGCAGTACAGTCAACTCTATCTCAATTCTCAGGTGCTGAATTAGCATCTGATACAATTGATTGTCTTGGTGGTGTTATTGTAAAATCAAAAGATGGTACAATGACATTTGACAATACGATCGATGCAAGAATTGAACGCTTGAAGCCTTTAATAAGGAAAGAAATTGCATCCAAATTCGGAGTGGGGAACTAGAAAATGGCAGCTCAAGGTAGAATAGTTTGGGTAAGCGGTCCGGCAGTTAGAGCAGATGGTATGTCTGAAGCAAAGATGTATGAGACTGTAACTGTTGGAGATTCAAAATTAGTAGGTGAAGTAATTAGATTAACTGGAGATGTAGCATTTATCCAAGTCTATGAATCAACAAGTGGATTAAAACCAGGTGAGCCTGTAGTTGGTACTGGAAACCCCCTTAGTGTTTTGTTAGGTCCAGGAATTATTGGACAACTTTATGATGGAATTCAAAGACCACTAAGAGAATTATCAAAAGCATCTGGTTCATTCATTGGAAGAGGTATTACAACTACTCCTGTTGATATGACAAAAAAATATCATTTTGTTCCAACAGTTAGTAATGGTGATGAAGTAGCTGCAGGAAATGTAATTGGAACAGTTCAAGAAACTGATCTTATTGAGCATTCTATTATGGTTCCACCAGAGCATCAAGGTGGAAAAATTACAAATATTGTTTCAGAAGGAGATTATGATTTAGAAACTGAGTTAGCTACAACTGAGAAAGATGGTCAAAGCATTCCCCTTAAAATGTATCACAAATGGCCTGTAAGAAAACCACGTCCATACAAAACCAGATACGATCCTACAGTTCCACTACTCACAGGACAACGTGTTATAGATACATTCTTCCCAATTGCAAAAGGTGGAACAGGTTCAATTCCTGGAGCATTTGGAACAGGAAAGACTGTTACATTACACCAAATTGCAAAATGGGCTGATTCCCAAGTTGTTGTTTACATTGGTTGTGGTGAGAGAGGAAACGAAATGACTGAAGTTCTAGTTGAATTCCCACACCTCAAAGATCCACGTAGTGGAAAACCACTTATGGATAGAACTGTCCTTGTTGCAAATACAAGTAACATGCCAGTAGCAGCAAGAGAAGCAAGTATCTACACTGGTGTAACCATTGCTGAATATTATAGAGATATGGGTAAGGACGTTGTACTTGTAGCAGATTCTACAAGTAGATGGGCAGAAGCACTCAGAGAAATGAGTGGACGATTAGAAGAGATGCCAGCAGAAGAAGGTTATCCATCATATCTTGCATCAAGATTAGCAGAATTTTATGAAAGAGCAGGTCGTGTTAGAGCAACTGGTAGTCCAGACCGTGACGGTTCAGTTACTTTGATTGGAGCTGTATCTCCATCTGGTGGTGACTTTACAGAGCCAGTTACAACTCACACAATGAGATTTATCAAAACTTTTTGGGCATTGGATGCAAAACTTGCATACTCTAGACACTACCCATCAATTAATTGGATGAACAGCTACTCTGGTTATCTTGCAGATATTGCAAAATGGTGGGGAGAAAACATCAATGAAGATTGGTTAAGTCTAAGAAGTGAAGTGTATGGAGTTTTACAAAGAGAAGATACACTAAAAGAAATTGTTAGACTGTTAGGTCCAGAAGCATTACCTGATGAAGAAAAACTAATTCTTGAAGTTGCAAGAATGGTTAAGATTGGTCTTTTACAACAAAACTCATTTGATGATGTAGATACTTTCTGCAGTCCAGAAAAACAATACAAACTAATGAAATTATTAGTTGACTTTTACAAACGAGGTCAGCAAGCAATCAAAGAAGGTGCACCACTAGCTGACATCCGTGCAATGTCTGTTATTACTTCAATTCTTAAAGCAAGAATGGATGTCAAAGATGATGAAATGCCAAAACTTGATCAACTTGACACAGAAATGCAAGAACAATTCAAATCAATTTCAGGAGTGAAAGTATCAAATTGACAACAGAAGGCGGAGTTCAATACAGCAAGATTGCAGAAATCAAGGGTCCTCTAGTAATTGTCGATGATGTAGAAAATGCAGCATTTGACGAACTTGTTGAAGTTGAAACTAATGATGGAGAAAGAAGATTAGGTAAAGTTCTCGAAGTAGGAAACGGTAAAGCAATCGTTCAAGTTTTTGAAGGAACAACTGGATTATCAATTGCTGCAACTAATGCTAAATTTGTTGGTAAAGTTATGGAAATGCCAGTATCAAAAGAAGTACTTGGTAGAGTCTTTGATGGACTAGGTAGACCAAAAGACGGACTACCAGATCCAATTGCTGATAAATTTATTGACATTAACGGTGAACCAATGAATCCCGAACAACGTGAATATCCAAAAGACTTCATTCAAACCGGCGTGTCTGTAATTGATGGAATGATTACTCTAGTTAGAGGACAAAAACTTCCAATCTTTTCAGGCTCTGGTATGTCTCACAATCTTTTGGCAGCTCAAATTGCAAGACAAGCAAGTGTCATTGGAACACAAGATGACTTTGCTGTAGTGTTTGCAGCCATCGGTGTGCAATATAGTGAAGCAGAATATTTCAGACGAAGTCTTGAAGAATCTGGTGCACTAAAAAGAA
>JBHHVF010000022.1:0-18794 GCA_046754145.1 Candidatus Nitrosopumilus sp. | reverse complement strand
CGTTGCGGGAGTCGCCCAGCCTGGTCAAAGGCGTAGGGCTTAGGACCCTATATCTTAGGATTTCGTGGGTTCAAATCCCACCTCCCGCACCATCTTGATTTCTGTGAATGATTAATAATGAGAAAATCTTCAACAAACAAAGTCATGAAAAAGACAGTAGTAGGAGTAACAGTAGTTGGAAAAGATAGAGAAGGTATTGTAGCTGCATTTACAAATTTTGCATTTTCAAAAGGTGGAAACATTGAGAAAGTGAACCAAAATGTAATCAAAGGTCTCTTTGGTATGTATCTAGAGGTATCTTTTTCAAAAATAGTCGATGTAAAAAGATTTGATGCAGAGATACAAGGTTTAGCTAAAAAAGAAAAGATGGATGTGAGTACACATCATGAAACAAATTCACAGAAAAATATTGCAATATTTGTAACAAAAGAGCCACTTTGTCTTAAAACAATTCTTACCAATGCAAAAACACTCAAAGGAAAAATATCAGTAATAATTGGTACAGAAAATACACTTGCACCCCTAGCAAAAAAGGCAAAGATTCCATTTGTTACAATAAAAGAGAAGACTCAACAAAAGGCAGAAGAAAAAATCATTGACATATGTAAAAAATATGAAATTGACTTGATCTCACTTGCAAGATATATGAGAATTCTTAGTCCTAACTTTGTTTGGAGATATCCAAACAGAATTATCAATATTCATCCATCAGTATTACCTGCATTTCCAGGTGCACTGGCATACGAACAGGCCTTTGAGAGAGGTACAAAAATTGTTGGTGTTACTTCTCACTATGTAACAGAGAACTTGGATCAAGGACCAATTATTTTCCAAGATTCTTTCAAGGTAGATCCAAATGATACATTAGAAAAAATTAAGACAAAAGGACAAAAACTTGAAGCAGATACGTTACTCAAAGCAATGAAGATGCATCTAGAAAACAAACTCGAAGTTCGTTGGAGAAAGGTTCACATTAAATCAAAGTGAATCAGATGACATATATCAAAGCCCAATTTGATCCTAATCTTAGAAAATCAATTAAAAAGAAAAAACAGGTTGCAGTTATTCCAATAGGTTCAATTGAGCAACACGGTCCACATCTACCAGTATCAACTGATTCAGATATTGTAACTGAAGTAGCAAAAAGACTGTCTGAAAAGAAAGGATATCTTCTACTTCCAACGTTGACATATGGAGTTTCATTTGAGCATGCACCATTTTTTAATTTGAGTATTAGAGATTCAACATTACGTACAGTTCTTACTGATTTATGCACATCATTGTTATCAAATAACATCAAGACAGTCTTCATAATTAATGGACATCATGGAAATCTAAAATCAATAAAAAATATCGATGTTAAACTCCAAAAACTCTCAAAAAACAAGCTCAAAGTTTTTCCATTATCTTACTGGCATTTTATGAAAAGAGAGTTTGATCATGCAGGGTTTGTAGAGACATCACTGATGTTAGCAATTTCAAAAAATGTCAAGATGAAATTAGCAAAAAAAGGATTAATCACAGATAAAATGACAAAACAAGAAATCAAGAGAATTGGGAAACTCGCTAATCAATCATTTCCTAAAGCTACCAAAAACGGAATTTGGGGTGATCCTACAAAAGCTACAAAAAAAGACGGACAGAGAATTTTAGCTGAAATCATTAAAAATCTGGGAAAAAAGTGTCAAACTTGCCTTACTGAGCACAGCTCATAGTTTTACCAATGAATGTTTAATATAATCCCTCATTATCAAAGCCAATAAGTGAAATAGATGTCCGTTGATATGGCAGTAAAAGTATTGGATGAGAGTATCAGTCAAGTTGTACTGATAAAGCTCAAAGGTAACAAAACAATTAGAGGTAATCTACTTGGTTTTGACCAACACATGAACCTGCTACTCGACTCTTCAGAGGAAATTCCTGCTGAAGGCGATTCAAAAGGCCTTGGTACTATTGTAGTCAGAGGAGACAATGTAGTTATGATATCTCCTCCACCCCCACAAAATTAGGTGATTTGCGATGACTAAAGGTACAACTTCGATGGGTGGTTTTACAAAGAAAAAAGTACACATTAGATGCAGAAGATGTGGTAAAAACTCACTTCACAAGCGTCATCACCAATGTGCAAGTTGTGGATTCCCAGAGGCTAAACGCAGAAAATATTCCTGGATTAAATGGTATACATAGATGCAAGAAATTGTTCTTATTCTTAGTTCATTAGCTGGTGTAGCTACAGCTGCTGCTGTACGTAAAATGCCAAGAGACAAAAATCAATTACTAAGTCTTGGTGCTAGTTCACACATTAAAAGTCAAATTAATACTCTAAAAATTGAAAAAGATATTCTTACTAAAACAATTTCAAGATTATATCAAGCAGATACTGAATTTTCTAAAATTCAAAAGGATAAATTATTACTAAAATATCAACACCAATTAGGAATTATTTTAGCTAAACTTGAAAAACTAGAGCAAGCAAGTAAACATCCAGATTTAGGTCCAGTAGGGGATGGTTTGATTACTTTAATGGATCAAAAATTATCAAAACTAGATGACAGGTTGTATGAATTATCATCAAAGATGACAAGTACAAAAGTTGAAACACCAAAAATAAAAGAACCAGAGATCAAAAAGCAAGAACCAAAACAAAGTGTAAAAAAATCATTCAAAGACACATTCAACTTTGAAAAACCAAAAGAAACAAAGATGGAACCAATTGCAATTCCTCCAACAAAATCAAGACAATCATTTGAATTAACTACTTTGACAAATATTTCAAGAAAGGATCCAAAATTCCAATTATTTGAAGAACCAAAACAACAGATTTCAAACCAAATACCACAACCAAAGGTAATTCAACCTGAAGTAATCAAACCAAAAGAAGAGATTGTACAAGAAATTATTCAACCAAAACAAAAAGTTGAAGACAAAATTGAGATTATACAGTCAGTAGCACCAAGAGTAGAACCAACAGTAGAAACTAAACCTGACATTAACAAAGAAGTAGCAAAAATTACAGAACATAAAGCACTCCCAGAACCAGAACAAAAACCAAAGGCAACAACATTAGATGATGATTTTGATGATGATGCAGATGATTTAGATAAAATCAAAGGCAACATCATGAAAGTACTATCAAAGCTTGACCAAGCAGAGGTAGAGTAATTGTCTTACGATAGTGCCATCAAGGCATTATCAAGTGATGCACTAAAATTTGTTAAAGACTATTCTATAATTGGATTAGGAAGTGGAAGAGCAGCAACTGCACTTGTAAAATCACTTTCAAGACTAATTGAAGTAAAAGATTATCACATTGTTGCAATTCCAACTTCATTACAGATCAAACAAGTTGCAGAAGAAGGTGGAATATCACTTGTAGAAGCTGATCAAGTAGATCATATTGATGTTGTGTTCGATGGTGCAGATCAAATTAATTCTGAAAAACTTGTAATCAAAGGTGGAGGTGGCGCTTTATTACGAGAAAATGTTTTGTTTAATCTTGCAAAAAAAGTTGTAGTCATGGCAGACAAGACAAAATTTGTAAAAAATTTCACAAGAACAGTTCCGGTAGAAGTTCATCCATTTGCTAGAACGTCAGTAACAAATTCTATCAACAAACTAGGAGGAAGAGTTCAACTTCGTTCGTTAGATAGAGGTTATACGTTCTTTACAGAAAATGGCAACATAATTTTAGATTGTGATTTTGGAACAATAAAGAATCCAAAAGTATTAACTCAGAAAATCAAACAAACAGCAGGAGTTTTAGAATCTGGAATCTTTCTTAGAAAACCAGATGTAATTTACAGAGCCAAAACAGGTGGTAAATTTGATATTCTCTAGAATTTTTCTTTTTTACCAAATTTTCCGAGAAGTGGAACAAAAACATAGTTTGATTGATTTTTAATTTCAACAATTCCTTTAGAGGTCTTTTTTAGTAAAATTAGAGACTGAAACGAGTCTCCCACAGGAGCAATTATGAGGCCATTTTCACCTAGCTGTTCAAGTAATGGTAAAGGAATTTCTGTACATGCTGCAGTTACGATGATTCTATCAAAAGGTGATGCGTTTGGATAACCAAGACTGCCATCACCTAAAATCACATGAACATTATCTATTCCTAGTTTCTTCAAATTTTCTTCTGCAAACTTTGCAAGTTCTGGATGCCTTTCAATAGTGTAAACAGTTCCCTTGCCTACTAAATAAGACAAAATTGAAGATTGCCAACCAGAACCAGTTCCTATCTCCAGAATTTTTTGACCATCTTTGATGTCTAACCATTCAGTCATTCTTGATACAACGCCAGGTTGAGATATAGTTTGATCTTTCATAATTGGAATAGGTTCATTGTAATATGCTCTATCTAATTCTGATGTTGGAACAAACTCATGTCTAGGAATGTTTCTAAATGCAGATTCTACATAATCATTAGTAAGAAACCCTGAATCTTTCAGAGTATTGATTAAATCGTTTAATTCGATCTGATATTTTTCTTTAATTGTTTTCACCAAATATAGATAGAATTTTTTATCATTTAAACCACATTCGTTATTTTGAAAACAAATTGATTTTACGTTCAACTAATTTACCATAACCAAGTTTTCCAACTACTTCAAAGTCATCAGCAACTATTTGTCCTCTAACAATTGTTTTAACAGGCCAACCTTTTAGATTTCTTCCTTCATATACAATATAATCAGAAAAACCACCAAACAAATCAGTGGTCACCTTTTTTTCTTTTTTCAAGTCTATCATAGTAATATCTGCATCAGAATTCTTTTCCAATGTTCCTTTTTGTGGATACATTCCAAAGATTTGAGCAGCATTTTGACTTGTAAATCGAACAAATTGTTCAAGAGATATTTTGTTTTGATTAACACCATCATTAAGTAATATTGGAATTGAAGTTCCTATTCCTGGAAATCCTGCCAATGCCCCCCAAACATCATCTCCGTCTAGTTTGAGTTTAAGTTGATTTGCAACATGATCTGTACCCACAGTATCAATTAGATTTGCAGAAAGAGCATTCCAGACTGCCTTAGTATCGTTTTCTGTTCTTATTGGAGGCATAACTTTAGCAAGATATCCTTCTTGTTTTTCATAAGATAATGTCAAATAGTGAGGACATGTCTCTACAAAGATTTTTGTTCCAAGTTTTTTTTCTTCTTCTATCTGTGCTAGTGCTCGTTCTGAGCCAATATGTACAAAGTAAATAACACAATCATAATCTCTTCCAAACTTTGAGACAGTTTTAATTGCTTTTGCTTCAAATTCAGGAGAACGACTTTCAGACCAAGCAGATAAACCATCTTGTTTTTTTTCTTTTGCAGTTTTAATACCACATCCACACGATTCATAGTCTTCTGCATGAACAAGTACTGGACAACCAAATTCAGCTGCAGTCTTTACTGTCTGTTCAACTATTTCATCAGTAACGTCTACTTGAGCTGCAACAAGATGAGAAGAGTTAGGTGGCATGTCCATATATACATGACCAATTTCACCACCAAGATTCATGTAAATTTTAAAAGATGTAATCCCTTGTTCAATACAAAAATTCATCTCATTGATTTGTTGCGGAGTAAAAATAGAAGCATGTATTGTATAATCAACATAATGACTATGAGATGATGCATCAAGCTGAGCTTGTAATGATGTAGAAAATGGATTTTCTAATCTAAGCATTCTCATCATAGTTGTTATTCCACCAATTGCTGCGGCGTGAGATTCTGTTTTTGCTGCTTCATTGATTGGAGAATACACACCATAGTGAACATGAGTATCAATTGGACCAGGAACAGAAATCAATCCATTTCCATTGATTTTGTTATCACATGCAGGAGTATCATTTGTAAATCCAACAATTTTTCCATCGTCAATTAGAATATTTTTGTCAACCATTCCTTGTGGAAGTATAACGTGAGAATCAGTAATCACAGTATCATACGTCATCAAGAAATTTTATACCTGGCAGTCTATTATGCGTTGAGAAAATGAATAAAAATACAAATCTAAGAAGTAATTTGAGGGCCGGTGGTTTAGGGGTATAATGCCTCGTTCGCAACGAGGATGTCGAGGGTTCGATTCCCTCCCGGTCCACCTTTCTAGAAACTATTATACATAAACAAAAAATTCTAACGTCATGGAAGTTTTTGACGGCAAAAAAGCTGCACAAGAATACATGTCAAAGCATACTCTAGCATTCTCAACTCCAGAATTAACTCTAATGAGATTTGCATTTTGGTTGGGAGATTCAGTTCCAGATCCAAATAATGAAGGGGAAGGAATTCCAAGAATGATGACCTTTTTGACAGAACAAGATTTTCAACCTGTTTTGATCGATGATGACAAATACGAACCATCAGGAGCAGTTAAAAGTTCAGCAAATATTGGAAATGCCTACAATGAAGTAAAGACAGACGGAAAGTTTTGCTCTGAATGTGGTACAACTCTTTCAGCAACAGCAAAATTCTGTCCTGAATGCGGTACAACACAAGAATAAGAAAATAATTTTTAAATTCTAATTTTATGCTTTAGCTCCACACTTTGTGCAGAACTTTGCATTGGGTCTTAGCCCAGCACCACATGAAGAACATCCATTTCCATCAGGTTGTGTAACAGTTCTTCTTGGCATTAAAGCTGGATCTGGTGATGGTAATGTTCCGGTGTTTGCAAATGCTTCTTGTGCAGAAACAATTCCTGGTGGTCCACCAACTGGGTTTTCTGCAGATCCTGATCTTGGTGGAGCTCCCATACCTCCTGCCATCATTCCAGGATTTCCCATTCCTGGCATCAAACCAGGAGACTGTGTGTTTCCAGAACCAGAGCCTAATGATTTTTTCATTTCAAAAATTACTTTGATTGCTAGAAATTCTAATGCAGAATATGCTACTGTATAGTCACCAAGTTTTTGGAAAAATTCTTTGTCACTTAGTTGGCCTTTTTTGTACATGTTGTTAGTATCTAGAAATGATTCATAATATCCTTGAGATTCATCAAACAAACTTTGTAGTTTGTCAAATAGCATGTTTAGTGTATCTACTTCACCAAATGACATACTCTTTCTTTATTTTTGGAATATTAATTACTTTAGAATTATAAATTCAATGGAATCTTCAACAGGCTCAACATAACGACGTCTATTATTGAATAAGTTTTTTCTTATATCAAGTAGGTTAAGCTAATTTAGAAAAACAAAGAATTTGAAATTTAATCTTCCTTGTCTTTTTCTGATTCTTTCTCTTTTGCCTTTTCTCTAACACTTTTCATGATACAGAACTTGCTTAGTGATTCCTTTAATCCCATGATCATTTTTGATAATTTGTTGACATAAGTGTTTAGGTCAAATATTTTTACAAAAATCAGCAGATTAGGAATAATTTTAAATTTTTGTGGATAAAATTTCGAAGTTTTGAGAGTTACTCAAAACAATCTATATTAAGTTCGTCTGTGATTTTGGAAACATTCTCTGCAATAAACAGGTCTGTCTTCTTTTGGCTTGAATGGTATTTGACAATCATTTCCACAGTCGCCACATTTTGCGTCGAACATTTCTCGTGGTCTATCATCTCTTCTACCAAATCTGGAACCTCTGTCATTTCTACCATAATTAGATCTTCCACCAAATCTTCCACCACCATTTCTTGGTGCTGGTTTGTGTTTTTGGAAACATTCTCTGCAATAAACAGGTCTGTCTTCTTTTGGCTTGAATGGTATTTGACAATCATTTCCACAGTCGCCACATTTTGCGTCGAACATTTCTCTTTCTCTATCAAATGACATATCTTTCTAAAACTTGGTTAAATTGGGGTATAATAAATCATGTACAGTTATTTTTTAGGAAAACAAAAAGAAGAAAAATGTATTCTAAATTTATGCTAGTGCTCTATCGATCATACTTTTGTATGATTCTTTAGAGGCAGCGCCTACTTGTTGGCTAACTATTTCACCTTTGTTTAGGATGATTAAAGTTGGAATGCTAAAGACGTTGTATTTTGATGCCAATTCATTGGCCTCATCAACATTAACCTTGACAAATTTTACTTTGCCATCATAGTCATTTGCCAATTCTTCAACTACTGGACCTACCATTCTACATGGACCACACCATTCGGCCCAAAAGTCTACAAATACAGGAATGTCAGAGTTTACCACATCGACTTCCCAAGATTTTGCATCTGAAACTTGTGTAATTCCCATTGTACTGTTGTTTTATTGACCGTACCTAAAAATGTTCACCAGAATTAACACCACATTTTTTGTTGGAGAATTAATTTTGATATATACTTAAATGACGTTTTGGTAAAACCCAGATATGAGTTCAGAACTTAGATTGAAAAAATTAAGAGGTTCTGGAGGCTATGTTATGGCCACTGTTAATGATGAACAACAGATGAAAGGAAATTTGGGCGGTCCTGATCTGTTTTTAGCACCAATAGGAAGACTAGATGCTGAAAAAATTACTAAACATTTCTGTAATACTTGTGAAAAAGAGTTTGAAGGAGCCCCAAAAATAGAATTTGAGAATCCTAATGAGGAAGTTGCAGAAAATCTTATTCTTGCAGAAAGAGGTCAATACATCTGTAATTCATGTAATTCTTCACTAGCAGAATATAGGGAATTCAAAAAACAAGATGAAGCAGGAGAAGTTGGAAGTGCAAAACCCTTAGAATCTCAAGTTGAGAGTACACAACAAGTTGCAGAACCTGAAACACAAACTCCACAAGAAATAGTCACACAGCCAGGTCCAGCAACTTCAGTAAGTTCAATTGAAGGAAGAACAGTGTTTGATGAAAATGCTAACAAAATTGGAATAGCAAAACAGGTAGGCATTGATTCTACACAGTCAATGGTTTTAGTATTAACTAAAAATGATGGTACTGAAGGCAGTATTCCATGGAGTAACATCAAAAAAGTTGGAGAAATAATTCTTCTAGGAAATCCTGAATCTTCGGCTCAACCAGGAAAATGCTCTAACTGTGGATTTGGAAATAAAGATGGTTCCAAATTTTGTGAAGAATGTGGAACCAAGCTCTAATAGCTAGCAAATGTAATCAATGACATTATAGGCGATAAATAATTGGCAAAAAGATCTATCTCAAAAGGAATTATCAAAGATATCATTATTGTTGCTATAGGTGTTTTAGCAATTTGGATAGGTCTGCAAGTTGCATTTGGAACACAGAATCCATTTTATGTAGTTGCAAGTGGAAGTATGATTCCAGAGTTAGAAGTATACGATGTCTTGATAGTTCAAGGACATGAACCTTTTGAAGATATTGAAATAGGAGACATCATTGTATTTGATCGACCATCAGATCATAATAGAGTAATTGTACATAGAGTAGTTTCAATACTTGATGACGAACCTAAAACAGTTAGAACAAAAGGGGATGCAAATCCAGCATCAATTCCTGGAACCGACTTTCCAATTACTCAAGAAGAATACATAGGAAAAGTGGTATACACACTTCCGCAAGTAGGATACGTTACACAGTTACTAAAACCACCAATAAACTACATCATAATTGCAATTGTTGTAGGTGTGATGATTGTAAAACAGATGGCAAAGAGAAAAAGTGAAAAAGAACTTACATTCTCAGATCCATTTGACTCAGATAATTCAGATACAATTGAAGGATTATCAGAGAAACAAGAACCAAATGAAGAGTTATCAGACATAGATAAAATAGAAAAAGATTCTGAATATTCAGAACATGTAGAAAAATCAGATATCAAAGAGGACGAAAAGACAGATGAAACAAAAACAGATGAGAAAACATCTGAGAAAGATAAGAAAGAGTAAATTAAATTCTACTAAAATTCAGGCAAACAGGTTCACATATGCATAAGATGAACGCAATAGATCGTCCTGTTTGCTTGGTAGTATTATTACGTCAAATTTACTAAAAAGGAATACTGAGAAATTGTCAGTTTCAAGAGTAGTAGTACTTATCAAGTAGTTGTTTTATTTTTATAAAATAGAATCTTTTGTTTTGAATATTCGATTAAAATAGTCAGAAGATTCTGATGGCTCTTCAATATCATTTGTAATTCCAGCTAGATTTTTTGCCAAGTTCTTTTTGTAACCCACTTGCATCTGCCTTTGCATCTGTATTCTTTGTGCTTGAGGTGAACCTGCACCATGCATGGATTCTGTAAGATATCCAACTGCATTTCTTCCAAGAGTCATGTTTTCAATTAATCTCAAGATTCTCATTCTGTTTTCAACATCAACACCTTTTCTTCCTACAAGGTATTTTTTGAGTAATGGACCTGCTTCTGGATGTCTAAAGTCCTTTTCAGATGGAAGAGTTACTACCAACCCACCTGCAATGTCTTGTGCAAGTCTACTAATCTCATATGGGAATCTAGTAACGTTATGTTTGCAAACTTGTGCAAGCATATCCTCATTTAGATATACACCAGATTTCATCTTATGTCCTTGGTGAGAAGATGCAATTCCTGCAGCAAAGATTGTTTCATTAAGATGAGTCATTTCAATAATTTTGTCTTTGATGTGAGATACCTTTTGTACTCCATTATAATCAGCAATTGTTGCAGCAGCTCCAATTAGCACATCACCAAGTCCTGTTTTACACACATAACTACGTCTATGATAACAAGTAAAGCGCTCTACAAGCATTGATGCAAATTCATATTCACCATGCATGAAGACTTTATCCCATGGAATAAACACTCTATCTAAAATGATTAATGCCTCTTGTCCACCATATTTTGCATTACCATCATCAATGTCACCTTCTTCCATGCTTCTAGTATCACAAGACTGTCGACCATAGATGTAAGTAACTCCTTTTTCATCTGCTGGAATTGCACCTACTATTGCCCAATCTTTGTCAGTTTCTGTTAGTCTAATAGTTGGCATCAAAATAATCCAATGAGAATTAATACATCCAGTTTGGTGAGCTTTTGCACCAGACACATAGACTCCTTTATCATCAGTATCTACTACTCTAGTAAACAAATCAGGGTCTTCTTGTTCTGCTGGTCCCTTGCCTCTATCGCCTTTAGGATCAGTCATTGCACCACCAATTACAAGATTTTCTTTTTGAACCATTTTTACAAATTCTAAGAATCTTTTATGGTAATCTGTTCCATGTTTTTCATCTATTTCAAAAGTTGTAGAGTGTAAAGCATTCATTGCATCCATTCCAACACATCTCTGGAAACATGTTCCAGTGTTTTGTCCCAGAGTTCTTTGCATTTTATTTTGTAAAACTAAATCTTGTGCACTTTCTGCAATATGTAAAAATCTGTTAACGTTTAACCCAGTAATTGATGAATTGGCAGTAGCTAGTGCTTCTTCACGTACTGCAAGATCATAAGTTTCTGCAACTGCGTTAATTGATGGTCTAATTATTGGATGATCAACAGGATTTTCTATTAATTCTCCAAATAGGTAAATTTTGAGATCCCGTCCTCTAAGACTTTCAATATAATCATCGCCTGTTCTAATTGTCTTTAGGACATTAGCCATGTAACAATATTCATTTTCATGTCGTATAAATATTGTAAATAGGCGTAGCTAAGTTTAGGAATAAGTAGCGATCAGAGTCCTATTCGGACATCTAAAATTCTGCAACCTTTACCCTTTTCCATAACTAGTACAGGGTTCATGTCTAGTTCTTTAATTTCTTTAAAATCAGAAACTAGTTGAGATAATCTCTGAATGCATTCAGAAAGTTTTGCAATGTCTGAAGGTTTTTCACCTCTTACACCTTGTAGAAGTTTTTGTGTTTTGATTGATGCTATCATGTCATCTGCTTCTCTATCAGTTACGGGTGCTAGCTTGAATGTAACATCTTTGAGAACTTCTACATAGATTCCACCCATACCAAGCATGATTACTGGACCAAATCCAGGCTCTAGTTTTGAACCAATGATTAATTCTTTACCACCTTTTACCATCTCTACAATTAAGACGCCTTTAATCTCGGCTTTCTTGTTGTATTTTTTAGCATTTTTGATAATTGTCTTAAATGCAGATTTAATTTCTGCATCAGTTGTCAAGTTTACTTTAACACCACCTGCATCGGATTTATGAATAATTTGTGGCGATGCAATCTTCATTACAACTGGATAGCCAATCTTCTTTGCAATTTTTATCGCTTCATCTTCGTCTTTTGCAAGTGCACTTGCAGGAAGTGGTAAACCATATGCTTTGAGAACTTCTTGTCCTTCTTCTTCTAGAAGGTTTGGTCTCCTTTCTTTTTTGACTTTATCAAAGATTTTTTTTGCTTTTGCTTTGTTTACTTTGAATTTAGCAATTTTTCCTTCTTTGGTATTTACCCAAATTGCAAACTTTATCATTGCAGCTAAAGTTCTAATTGCTCCTTCAGCATATGTGTAATAGGGAACATCTCCTTTGGATAAAATTTCTCTATTGGTAATACCTTCATCTAATCCCATCAAGCTTGCAAGCATCGTCTTTTTGTATTTCTTTGACATTGTAACAATGACTTCAGCTAGTTTATCATAATCCAGGGTTCCAGAAGGGGTACACATTGAGATAACAGAGCCAACTTTTGGATGTTTTAGAACTCTATCCAAAACATTGTGGAATCGATTAAAATCTGCATCACCTACAATGTCTACTGGATTTCTAGAACTTCCCCAAGGTGGAATTACCTCATCAATCTTTGGACGGATACTTTCAATTTTAGCCATTCTAATTCCTGCTTTAGAGCAGGCATCAGTGGAAATAATTGCAGGCCCACCTGCATTTGATACAATAACTAAACCACCTGCTGTTGGTAGTGGTTGTTTAGAAAATGCGGTTGCATAATCAAAGAGTTCTTCCATTGTATCAACTCTAATTGCACCTGATTGTTTTAACAAAGAATCATAGATTTCATCTGAGCCCATTAAAGCTCCAGTGTGAGACATTGCAGCTTTTGCACCTTCAGGACTACGTCCAGATTTGAGAACAAGAACTGGTTTTTTGAGTTTTCTAGTAATATTTTTACAAACTTTAAGGAATTCTTGACCATTACCCATGTCTTCAAGATACATAACAATGACTTTGGTTTGTTTATGATTTGCAAGTATCTTTAGAACATCAACTTCACTCATTACAGCTTTGTTTCCAAGGCTTACAACTGCAGAGAAACCTATTCCCTGAGCACTAGCATCTTCAACTAGTGCAGCACATATTGCACCACTTTGAGATACAAGTGCAATTTTGCCTGACTTTGGTGTAACTTTAAGAAAAGTAGAATTCATCATAGTTTTTGAATCAAGATTCATTACACCAAGACAGTTTGGTCCAATAACTTGTATCTTGTATTTTTTAGCAATATCTTTTAGTTGTTGTTCTCGTTTTGCTCCTTCTTCATCTACTTCTTTGAAACCAGCAGTAATGATAATTGCACCTTTGATTTTCTTTTTACCACATTCTTCTAGTACTGGTGCAACCAATGTGTTTTTGATAACAATAACCGCAAGATCAATCGGTTTTGGAACATCTAAAACACTCTTGTATGCTTTTTTGTAAAAGACTGTGTCTCTTGATGGACTAATTGGATAAACTACCCCTTTGAAACCATTCATAATGTTTGAAGTAATAGTAGCTCCTACACTTCCTCGCTTGTCAGATGCACCAATTACTGCAATTGATTTTGGTGATAAAACGACAGAATCTGTCATGTAAATTGGATCAAAGGATTTTGTATAATAAAGTTATTCATAGAAATTTCTGATCTCTAACTTTTTAGCTTCCCAGCATTTTACCTGCTAGATTTTCCTTTCTAGGAACCCATACTATTGAAAGATTAGAAAATTTTCCAATAATACCCCAAGCTTCTCGTGCCAGATTACGAAGTTCTTCATTATTTATTGCAAATTCATGATTCAATTGGTTTACAGTATTTTTAGAATCGCTGTAAATAGTAATCGGGTCATTTGAATCAGAATATTTGTTTAATGCAGATATTATTGCTAAATACTCAGCTTGATTATTAGTAAGATCTGGTTTTTTTTCGTAAAATGATTCTCCTGTTTCTTTTACAAAGTATCCATATCCACTATCGGAGCCTCCAGAACCATCAACATAAACACTAATTCCCATGATCAATCCAAAGTAATCTTTAGGAAAATTATCAATCCTGCAAGTTCTGCAATTCCTACACCTAACATGTATGGAAATATGTCATTAGAGAAATACATATCCATTGAAAAATAAGCCATAGCACCAATAACATTATGTAAAAACAACATCACAGCAACAACAATCATTCCTAGGGGAAGTTGTGCACGTGTCTTACCATACATCTTTCCAAAAATACAAATTAGAATTCCAAGTATTCCCATATTTACAATTGAAACGATAGACAAGACTAGTGAGGATGGTTCCATTTAGTCAAAGACACCTCTTGAGCTCTTATTTACTTTTATCCAATTTTCTTTCAATTTCTTCAAATGTCTCCATATTTACTTCAAGAAAGGTAGAGATGAAATATGTAACACCATATTTTTCTCCAACTTTAGTTAGCATGTTATTTTTTTCAAGCACCCTAATGTGATGTTGAATAGCCTTGTAGTCTAGACTCAACTCTTTGGCTAGTTGATTAGTATTAAGTGGATTTTCCTTTAATTTTGAAATAATTTTTAATCGATTTAATCCTCCTCGCGAAGCTGCAAAAATAAACCATAGTAGTCTTTTTGCATCAGGATCATTTGCCATGAGTAATAAAAAATCTTCTAGTTTACTACTAAAAGGTATTTTGGAGTTTAAATCATAGTAGAAAGTATAAAAAACATATCAAACAAATTTCTTTGAAAGAAGATATGATGTTAAATTATGATGCACCATTATACAGACCGCCTTCAGAAGCAAGATCATTAATTTTCCAAGTAACATTAGGTTGTTCATTTAACGAATGTTCTTTTTGTGATATGTACAGATCAAAAGAATATTCTGAAAGATCATGGGAGGACATAAAAACAGAAATTGATATGATGGCAAATTATTTGCCGGACACCAAAAGAGTATTTCTTGCAGATGGAGATGCATTGAATCTTGATTCAGAATTTATGATAAAGATTGTAAAATACATTAAAGAAAAATTTGCAAATATTGAAAGGATTTCATGTTATGCAATGCCTATGAATATTCTAAAAAAGACTTCTGAAGAATTAAAGAAAATGAATGAAGCTGGACTAGATATGTTTTATTTAGGAATTGAAAGTGGTTCAGACATTGTTCTAAAAAAAGTAACAAAGGGAGCTATTGCAAAAACAATAATCAAATCAGTAAACAAAGCAAAAGATGCAGGTTTCATAATGTCATGCATGATAATTTTGGGACTTGGTGGTAGAAAATATTCTAAAGAACATATCAAAGGAACTGCTCAGGTGATTAGTGTATGTTCACCACAATATGTTGGAGCTCTGACTCTTTATCTAGAAAATGGAATAAAACAAGAATTTCTTGACAAGTATGAAGGAGAATTCGTTAGAATTGATGATGATGAATCATTAGAAGAACTTCATGGTTTGATTAATCAAATAGAGACTAAAGATGAAATTGTATTTAGAGCAAATCATGGTTCAAATGCATACACAATCAAAGGTACATTTCCTCAGGATAAACAAGAGATGTTAGAGAAAGTAGAATGGATGAAACAACATCCAGAAGTTTTACGTCCTCAAGGACTACGAGGCTTCTAAATTAGAGATTGACAATTATGGATTTGAGATTTTCAGGTAGTTCTGGTAATTCAGTATGACTTTCATTATTTTGGAGGATTTCAGGTCCAATTCGTCTAACGCGTTGAGTTCCAATGAGAGTGTCAATACTTCTTTGAATATCTTTTTCTGATAAAATAGTCTTTAATTTTTCAATAACTGTTTCTTCATTTTCATATTTTTTTATTCCATATTGAATGAGAATGACTTTTTCTTCGGAGGAAAATTCTGTCATGTCTATGCCAAGAAGTTTAAGGCTAATAATGGTTGTTTAAGGAAAAATAATTAAAATACAATGAATTGTAAATTATCCTAGGTTAAACAATATTTCAATAGATTTACATTATTTCAGACAATTGACGGATATGAGTAGTATCATTTTTTGCTGCTAAGTTTAGTGCATCTTGCATTTCATTTTTGTACTCTTCAACGTTTTTTTCATCGCTTTTAATTATCTCACATTCTTTGACAATTGGTAATTTTTTAAAATTTTTAAATTGTTCATGAGTTACGGTACATGTAAAGAATTTTTTGTCTTCCTTGAATTTGTATCTAATTTTAAAAGGCATATAATTTTTATCAGCAACAAGAAATTTAAATTTTACAATACAATATAAAAAAAGAAATTCCCAAAATTGGGAAAATATTTTAGTTATTTTTCAAATTGCAAGATCGTTTCTTTTTGCTTAATTATCTTTGGCAAATTAATTGTAAATCTGGTAGGATTATTCTGAACAGAGATAGTTCCGCTATGCTGTTCTATAATAGATTTGCAGCTAGCCAACCCCAAACCAGTTCCTTCTTGTTTAGTAGTAAAAAGTGGTTCAAAGATTGTGTCAAGATTGTCTTCTGGAATTCCAGGACCACTGTCTTCAACCTCGATTAAGACATGATCTATCTTGTCAACCACATTGATCTTTATTGTTCCTTCTATACCTATTGCCTGCATTGCATTAATAATGAGATTAATCATAACAATTTTGAGTCCTTCAAAGTCACAGTCAATCTCCACATCAGAGCCTATGTTTTCGATCTTAATCTTCTCAGACTTTGAGATATCAGCCATGGTTGAATCTAAAATGTCATGTAGTGAATGTCGTGACACTGAAAGTGGTTTTCCTTGAATAAAGTCTAAAACATGATAGATTTGATGAGAAATTCTTTGTATTGCACGCTCTATTCTATCAAATTTTTCTAAATCTTCTTGGGATAGTTGATCTTCTTTTTGCGTCTTCATTAGATCAAATGTTCCCTTTAGTATAGAAAGGGGGTTTCTAATATCATGTGCTAATCTTGAAGACAATGTTCCCATTGATGATAGTTTTTCTTGTTGGATTAGAGCAGTTTTGTGTTGTTCTAGGTTTTCAGACATTATGTTTATTGCATTCATTACTTCATTTACATCAGAATTATTAGTAGTTAGTTTTGTAGTCTTAAAGTTTCCCGTTGATATTTTTTTTGTCATGGAAACAAGAGAAGATAACGGTTGTGAGATAAATCTAGAGACATTAATTATCATTATGAGTGCTGCAGATACCATCGATATGTTAAAAATTATAAGTGATGTTTGTAAATTAGATTCTATTACATTAATTGTATTATTAGTATTCTCTATTTCTAACATCTCCATTTGAATTGCTTCATTTAATATCCTATCAAATTCTGATTTAGTTAAAGAAAGTGAGGATGCTGCTTCTCTTTGAGTAATTGCACCACTATGAAACTCAGAAAGTATCATTTCATAAGATTGAAAGTTTGTATTAAATTGTGCAACATAACTTTGCATCATATTAATCATAGTTGGAGGTGAAAAGTATTCATTATTACTATTCTTTTCATATGTAAGAAAATTGTATTGCTGTAATGCATTATAGTAATTTGCCCTGGTATTATCAGATTCTATTAAATTTTCAACACCAAGAAGAATTTGTTGAGACTCTAAATGCATTTTATTGTAACTCAAGTTAATATCATCAAGAATATCAAGAGATGGAATACCCATGGAATTATGATATTCTGAAACAGCTTTAAGATCCTGGGAGTAATTCCATTGTACAATATTTGAGATAGCAAATATGGTAAAGATTATGGATAACCCTAGGATAAGGGTAGTCCGGGTACGTATCATTAACAAAAATTTGCATTTTATGAATAATAGAAACTAGTATGTACATTTTGATACTGACAAGTCAAATCTATCAGATTAGGTACAAAAAGGGCTGATAAATTAATATTTAAAATTATTTTAGAAAATCTTATCACCTAGAAGGTTTTTCTACATTTATGGAAATTGAACAAGCAGTTCATAAAATTTTGAAGGTCAGTCCATCTGTCAGAGTTGTAACTGTGTGCGATCTAAAAGGTAAACTAGTCTTTTCAGAACGTTCAAAGAAAGTCAGGATCTTGGTGTCAAAGAAACAAAGTTTGGCATCATTAAAGGCTGCAGCATATGACTGGAGACAAAGAAAGAAACTATTGAGATCACTTGGAGCATGCAAGTATGTAGTTGCAGAATATGACAAGGTCAAGAGAATAGTTATTCCTGCAGGAAAAAATCATATCTTGTACATAACTACCACTGCTTCCTTAGATCATAACAAAGTTGTTCGTAAGGTACGATCTTTCAAGTAACCTTAACAATTTTATTTTTTTCTATTATTTTTTTAAATTAGATCATTATTGTTCAGAAAAGACTTTAGAGATAATCGATGTTATTGATCATATTTTTTGAGTACACACAAAGTTTACTTTTTGAGTTTTCTTCTTCCAGTGCCTCTTCCGGAACTAACCCACATGCCTTTTGTGTCAGTAGTTTTGGTAGATGCAATATCACCAAATTTTATCTTGCCAGTTCCTCGACCTGTTGAAACATATTTGTCTTTAGATGCTTCTTTTCTTGCTGCTTGAATTTTTTTAAAGTCTTCACCAGACCATTTTGAAGCATCACTATCAACTTCAATAATTTTTGTGCCTCGTCCACTTCTTACTCTTATTTTTGCCATAATTGATCACTTTTGTAAGCAATTTATCATTTATAAAATTTTGAAAAAGTTCAGTTTAGGGTTAAAAATGGGCCCACGGGGATTTGAACC
>JBHHVF010000021.1:0-19654 GCA_046754145.1 Candidatus Nitrosopumilus sp. | reverse complement strand
ATCTTCAGCTGGTGTAGAAGAAGATGAGGTGTTACCTGTTGAGGCAGTTTGATTATCATCAAATGCTGATGTATCAGCATAAGCTTCAGGCCAATATGATGATGAAATAGAATAAGGTGTAATGACACCACCAGATAAAAGAATTACAACAAAAAGAAGAGAAAGTATTGGACGAACTTTTTCAATTTTGAATTTAACATCTTCTGCAAAAATAAACAAAAAGAAAACAAGTGGAGCAAAAATAACAACAACAAAATTAATATCAAGATCAAAAGAGGAATTAAAATTTAAAACAACAGAATCAAAAATAGTATCAAGTGACAGATCAACAGACCCATCAATTGATTGTAAAATATTTTTTAAATTATAATTAACTAACAAATTTTCAGAAAAAGGTGAAAACTCATCATAAAAGCTATGTTGTTCAACATTTTCTAAAATTAAAAGTGGAACAGTTGGAACAGGTGAATGATCAGGTAACAGTAAATTATCATCTGTTTTTGAATTATCAACAAATTCACCAGCTAATAATAAATCTATTTTTGAATTCTTTTTTCTGTCTTTGATTTTATCAATTTGAGAAACTCGATCAAGAGTTGCTTGTGGTTGTGTAACATGTGGATTGAATGCAACAACTTGTTGTTCAAATATTGATGAAGTAATGTGTAAACTTTCTGAAAGATAAACTGTTTTTCCTGAAGAATCAGATGTCGACATGATAGTTGAATGTGACATAGGATTTTGTTTCAATGGGGAGTTTGTTGTGAGGTTAACTGATTCTTGGAGAGAAACTGAAATGTTTCTAAATTCTTTTGGTGCAGAAGAAACAATTGGGGATAGTTCAGTTGATGTTAAATCAATATCTGAAATATCAGAAAATCCAAATGGAACACTTGATGTAATTAAAAATAAAATTGTAATTAGGGATAAAACAGATTTCAATTAAAAATTCCCCCAACACAAAAAGTTGCAAAAATTTCTTGGTGTAGAATTGGATTTGCAAAAATTTGGTGTAGACCACGGTCTAGGGGATTGAATATAATGATCATACTATCCATTGGATAGTCTAAGGTATCCACCTCATCTTCTTCTACACCAAAAAAAAATTAGTCAAGAAAAACAATAAACAGGCTGGAAATGTAACCTCCAAGGTGATTCCATGATGGAAGTTAGTTTAATTCATTGATCCATTTTGGATCTTTAATTTTTGATAAAAAATGAAGAGCAAATCAAAAATTTAGATCTAATATTTTAAAAAATGAACATTCTTCTTTCAAAAATAAATTTAAATTTTTTAAAGAATATGTTTAAAAAAAACATAAGCATTGTTTATGATCTTATTTTGCTAATTCGTTTCAAAATTTTCTGCACTGTATAAAGAAATAATATCACATATCAAAAACATAATTAATGAATGATTATTATGTGTCAATACAAATAAAATTTCTAATTTATTAAATGTAAATTTATTTAACACTATGAAGAATTTTGTGTGTATCACCATAACTAACTTCTTTGATTTGACTTTTTCCAGCTGGAAGAACACGAACAAAATCATCAATGCTTATATTTTTTGTAATCTCTTCTTCTAACTTAGAAAATTCAGTTCTAATTTTTTTTGCAGCATCAACCATTTCTGATCCATCTGGTTCAATAATTGAATAACAGATAGATTTTTTTTTGATTGGTTCAACAGGGCCACACGTTAAAACATAGTTTTCATCTTGTGGAATAATTCCTACAGCTAGTCTAAGAGTTTCCGCTTTGATAAAATTTCTTTGTCCTTCAATTGTAAATGATCCTTTTGGTAAAAATTCCCCACTTGGTGCTGATTTTTTTACTTGTTCAGGATTTACCCAATATGCACTTACTCCGTACAATCCTTCTCTCCAAGCTCTACTAAAACAAACAGTTGCATGTGCAACTTCACTCATACTTAGTGCTGGAGCATTGTCACTATCTTTTATAATAAAAAATGGTGAACCAAAAATATCTGCATGAAAGATTTTATCATTTTTTGCAAGATGTTTTCGTACAACTGCAGAGTTTGATGCAGCATCACGTCCTCCAATAACAAGAAATTCATCTGATGTAAAGAACCATCTATAACGTTCATACCAATTTTTCTTTCGTATTTCTGAAACTATACTTAAATTTCTTTCAGTTTCTGTTTGGTTTTGTAATTTTTCAAGTTTTTTTTCTGTTTTAGTTTTAATTTCCTCAATAGACTTTACTGCACCAGACTGACGTTTAGCTTCATTGAAGAGTATTGATGCAATTGATTGTAATGATGAAGTTAGTTTTATCTTAATTTTTTCATCTTGAATTACTAATAATGAGATTCCTTTTTCTGTAGTAAGCTTAGCATTGTGAGTGGCAAGAAGTTTTTGTGCATTAGGATCTTCTATAGAGATAATTCCTTGAGAAACCATTTCAAAAAGGGAATTTGCTACTTTGGTAATGTAATCAGATTTTTCTTTAACAGTTTGAATTGCTTTTTCTTGTTCACTTAACTGACTTTGTAGTTGTTGAATCTTTTTGTCAGAGCTACTAGATTGAATTGATTTACCTTTCTCAACAATGTTTTCTGTAAATATTCTATCAAGCCCTTCCATGAAGCTAGGAACTGGAGTACATGTATCATCATCTTCCACTAATTTGATTGGTAAGATCTCAATTTTATCACCATAAACGATAACAGAGTCATGTTTTCCAGTAGTTACATTTGTAACAATTTCTTTTGTAGTTTCATAGATTTTTTTAACTTGTTCATTACTTAGATTCTTTCCTATCTCTTTTGGATCAAGTTCAGCAATTTTGAAAATTCCTTCAACATATTTTTTTGGTAAACCTACAGTTCTTCCTAACCATTTTGCAGATGTAAGATCTGATGTTTTTAATTGTTCAAAATCAGATTCAGAAATATTAAAGATATCAAGACCGTTTTGTGGAGGGGTTGTATATTCAAGTCCTACACCTAGTTTTCGATGTCTGACATCAATTGAATGCTGTAGTGCAAGAATTTTCATATCTTTGTTACATATGAGGATATTTCCCTCTCCAAAAAATTCCCCTACAATAACAAATTCCTTCCCAAATCCTTCAAATGTAAAATAAGCAATTCTTTCTGAACCAATTTGTTCTATCTTTTTTAATTTCAGTCTAAGCATGTCATTTCGTAATCTCTTAAGCAATCTGTTTGGTTCAATTTGATCTATCTTGACTGTAGTCAACCAAACACCAGATGTTGAAATCATCATGAACAGATCAGGTTTTTCAGTATGATGAAGTTTGAAAAGAATGCTATCTTTGTTAATTCCATAGATATTACTTACATAGTAATCTTGAACTTGTTCAGTGATCTGATTTACTAGATATTTTAATTCTATTCCAGCTAGAGCCACAAACATCAATTCATAGTCTGAAATTATACTCTTGCTATCAAATATGCGCGCATTTGATACCAAAGATATTAAACATGGTTTAGTTGAGACACGCTAGAAATTTACATTGGCGAAATTTAAAAAGAAAAAATCACAACCAACAGAAGGAACAGGTGATTCTAAAAAAGAATCAGTTAAAGAAGAAACAAGTGATATTCCTGAGGTTGAAAATAAAACAACCACTCCTGAGGTTCCTTCAGGTGAGCCATCAGTAAGTGAAGCTGAACGAAGTGAGAAAGATAAAAAATTAAATAAATTATTTTGGATGCGAGTTGTATTAGCTGTAATTGCAGGTACTGCAGCTACTTTCATTTTTGAAGATATTGAAGGGGAAGATAGACGATGGGCTTCAATTGGATTTATGATTGTAATATTTTTTGGAACAATTATAGTTGCTAAAGGAATGAAAATGCAATTACCATCATCAGATAGAAAAAAAATTGTTACACAAGCTATTGGTAGCTACATCTTCTTGTATTTGTTCACTTGGATTGTAACATATACATTAGTTAATTCAGGAAGTATTTCAAGTGGAATTAATTTATAATTTAGTAATTAAAACAAAAGGAAGATAAAGTATGTGGAATTTTAAAACTCCTGGAATTCCTGATGAACTTTTTGAACGTACAGAAAAAGTTCCAATTACAAAAGAAGAGGTAAGAGTAATTCAAATTAGTAAAGCACGATTACGTCCAGGACAATTAGTTTATGATATAGGATGTGGAAGTGGTTCAATAACAGTGGAAGCAGCTATTCAAGTTGAATCGTCTGGAAAAGTTTTAGCAATAGATTATGATGAAAATGCAATTGAATTAACAAAAAAGAATGTTGAAAAATTTGAACTTTCAAATGTTTCATTAATTTATGGAAATGCAAAAGAAAAAATTAATGAATTAGAGTTAGCTGATGCAATATTTGTTGGTGGTACAGGCGGTGATACTGCTGAAATTGTTGAGATATGTCAAGATAAATTGAAATCTGGAGGAAGAATTGTAATTGGGACTATATTGATAGAAACTCTTTATGCAATTTTACAAATACTGAATAAATTACAATTTAGTTCTGTGGATATTACTCAGGTTACAATCTCAAAGAGTAAAAAGACAAGTACTGGAACAATGATGCTTGCTAGAAATCCTGTAACAATTATTTCTGCAACTAAATCCTAATCTAGCTTTTAATTGGGATTATAATCAGAAATTGTATGGCAGGTTTGATTGGAATAGGAGTAGGTCCGGGAGATCCTGATTTACTTACCGTAAAGGCAGTAAAAGCAATTCAAAATGCAGACATTATCATGTGCCCAGCCTCAAAAGAAGATAGACCCAGTATTGCACTATCTGTAGTATCATCATTAATTGATAAATCTAAAAATCAAGAAATTATAAAATTAATTTTTCCAATGACTAAAGACAAAGATGTTCTTGAACAAACATGGAAGAGAAATGCAAAGATAATGGCTGAAACTGTTTTGACGGGGAAAAATGTGGTGTATCTTACTGTTGGTGATCCATATCTTTACAGTACATGGATCTACATGCACAAAGATTTGGAGGAAAATTACCCAGATATGAACATTAGTGTAATTCCCGGAATTGTTTCGATATTTACATTTGCATCAAAGGTTGGAGTCAGTGTTGCTGAAGGTGCAGAAAAAGTTGCTATTATTCCATCTTGCTATGACTTATCCAGTGTAAAAGAAATTGCAAAACATTCGGAATCTATGATATTTCTTAAAGATGGAAGATATTTTGATCAGGTCATTGAGGTTCTAAAAGAATCTGGATTTCCTGATGATTCTATATTTGCAATTGGACAAGATCTTGGAACAGAAAATGAAATTATTAGAAAAATGACTTTAGGTGAAGTAAATGATTCATCAATAACTACAAAATATTTTTCAGTTTTGGTGGTAAAACGTGTCTAAAGTTTTTTTTGTTGGATGTGGTCCAGGCGATCCTGAATTAATTACGATCAAAGCTAAAAAACTAATTCAGAAAGCTGACGTAGTAGTTTATTCTGGTTCGTTAATTCCAAAACCAATTCTAAAACTATGTAAAAAAGGAAAACTGTATGATGCTGCAAAGCTTGTTAGAGAAGAAATTTTTGAATTGCTTTATAAAAATGCAAAAAAAGACAAAGTTGTTGTAAGATTACATGATGGTGATCCATCAATTTATGGAGCAATAAAAGAACAAATTGATAATTTAGAAAAAAAAGGAATTGAATCTACGGTTGTTCCAGGAGTTACTGCATTTTTAGCCTCAGCTGCAGCACTTGGAACACAATTAACACTTCCAGGAGTTACTCAAACAATTATTGTAACAAGAGCTGAATCAAGAACCAAAGTTCCAAAACGAGAAAAAATTTCTGAGCTTGCAAAACATAAAGCAACTTTAATTTTTTATCTTAGTGTTCATCTTGTTTCTAATTTAGTTAAAGAATCTATTGCAGGTGGTTACAAAAAAACTACACCAGTAGCTGTAGTATATAGAGCAAGTTGGGATGATCAAAAAATTATCAAAGGAACATTAGAAAATATTGCAAAACAAATCAAGGATGAAAAGATTAAAAAAACAGCAATTGTAATTATTAGTGATGTTATAGATCCTGAAACATATGAATATTCAAAACTATATGATAAAAAATTTAGTCATGGTTATAGAAAAGCAAAAGTCAAATAGTTAAAAAAGAAACTTTGTTTTTAATTTTAAGTTTAACAAGAGTTTTTTCTAATTTTTTAGGATCACCTGAAGTAAAAATTTTTAATGAATTTCTTTTTGATTGATTATTTTTTATTATTTTAAGAACTTTTTGTGCAACTAAAGATCCTGGATCAATAAATTGAATATTTGGAAATTCTTGTTTTAATAATGGTTGTAGAAATGGAAGATGTGTACTTGAAAGAGTTACTGTGTCAATAGAGTTTTTAGAAATTAAATTGTTTAGAACTGTATTAATAATTTGTTTACAATGTTGTTTGTTTGTAAGAAATTTTCCTGTTTCTACGAGTTCAACAAGATCAGAACCGTTAATTTTAAAAATTTTAAAAGATTTTGTAATTTTCTTTTCTTTAATGTAATTTGATAATCCTTTACTCTTTATTGCAGATTTCGTTCCAAGTATTCCAATTCTTTTTGATTTAGAAACTCTGCAAGCTTCGTTAAGCGGTGGTTTTACATCAATTATTTTACTAGTAGATAGATTCAACATGAGGCTAGGTGTGTTTGAGGCTACAACTATAATATCTGGAGAAAATTGTGCTTGGAGAGTTTTAATTGATTTTTTTATAATTGAGCCTAGTTCTGACTGAGATTTCTTTCCATAAGGAAAATTTTGCTGGTCTGCAAAATAGATAATATCCGCTTTGAATACTCTTTGCATAGCCTTGATGATTGATAGTGAGCCTAGACCAGAATCAAAGACTGCAATTTTAGCCATAAATTCTAGGCATAAATCATGCATAATAGTTTGTTAGCTAAATTTAATCCAAAGTCGATCTAAGTATACACCGTCCATTAAGACTAAATTTCTAAACTAGCAGTCATGCCAAACTTCGATAGTACTTGGGCTCGACAGGAGACCCAAAGCGTAACTGGCAAACTACGTGATGCAGTAAAGCCTCAAGGTGCATTAAAACCACGAATTCAAACTGCAGTAAACAAGCTACAAGTCCAAATCTCAAAAATGGACTCTATGCTTACAAAACTGCACGAAAGAGATGCGCAACTCTTTCAGAGAGTCGTGACTGCAATGCAACAACATGATACTAGCACAAGTAGAGTTTTGTCTAACGAATTAGCTGAAATTCGTAAGGTTACAAAGATGCTCGGCAATGCAAGAATGTCATTAGAACAAGTCCAACTAAGACTGACAACAATTCATGATCTTGGTGATGCTATGGTAGCAATTGGACCAGCGATGTCTACAATGAAGGGATTGAAGTCATCACTAGGAAGATTCATGCCAGAAGCTGACTCAGAATTGAATACAATGACTCAGACACTTAATGGACTCATGATGGATTCACTTGCAGGAGACTCATTTAGTATGGAGTCTGATGTTTCAAGTGAAGAAACAGAAAAGATTCTTCAAGAAGCATCTGCAGTAGCTGAGCAACAGATAGGAGATAAATTCCCATCTGTCCCATCTTCAACTGGACTTTCGTCACAATCCTCTACTTCTACCTTTGAGTAGATTGGTAAAGACGAACGTTCATTCTTTTTATTTTAATTTTTAAAACAACATTAATTAGAAAAATTCAAGTCAGAAAAATAAAAAGTTCAATAAAACTAAATCCTAATAATATATTGTCTAGTTTTTATAATTAAGGTACGGGTGTGAATGTATTATCAAATGTACATACAATGATATCACCACTATTAGCTGTAAAGCTAACACTATCATTTGGATTAACTGTAACACCGTTAGTTCCACCATTAATTGTACAACTAGAACCTGTTAAAGCAAAACCTCCTGGCATAGTGTTCTCTGTAATAAGATAGTTACCTCCAGGTTCTAGATCATTTGAACCAGAAGAGTTAGATACTGCAGTATTTATTGTAAGATCAAATGAACCGAATTCGCCACTTGTATTCAATACAGAAAAGTTAAATGAACCATCTACACCGTTAGTAGTTTTTATAATTTCAAGTGTTGGAGGTCCGCTGTTTACAAATGTATTGTTAAATGTACATATAATCTCTTGACCAGCTGTAGGTGTGAATGTAGTACTACCAATTGGTTGACCACCATTAATTGTACAATCAGAATTATCTAAATTGAAACCAGATAATGGTTCTTCTGTTACAATATAATTATGATCAATTATTAGATCAAATGGAGCAGTAAAGCCACTAAGTCCTTCAGTAGATATTGATTTTGACAGAGAATCTACTGCAGAAGTGTTATCTGTTATAGTAAAGGAAAAGTTAGCATCTAAGGTAGTAGTCTTCATAATTTGAAGTGTTGGTGGTTTAGTTGATTCATTTACAAATGTACATACAATCTCTTGACCAGCTAAAGGTGTGAATGTAGTACCTTCAGTAGGTACACCCATAATTGTACACCCAGAACTAACTAAAGAAAAGTGAGCTGGAAGTAATCCAGAATTCTCTGTGACTGTATATTCCCTATTTGCTGACAGAGTTGTTATCTCAGTAGAACCAGTTAATCCTCCAGTAAGTATTGTTGGTGCATAAGATTCTATAAATTGATCAGTAGGTATTACATCAAAGAAAAATTCATCATCTATGTTTGTATTCTTGATTATAGTAAGTGTTGCAGTTCCTCCAGGTGGTGTGAATTTATTGACATATGTACATACTACTTCATCACCATTACCAGGTGTAAATGTAACACTACCAATTGGATTAACTGTAACACCGTTAGTCCCACCATTAATTGTACAGCCAAAACTATCTAAAGAATAATTCTCTGGTAGAGGTGTATTCTCTGATATGGTATAGGTATTTCCAATAATTATCTCAAAAGCAGATTCTACACCGATTCCATTTGGTGGTGTATCAGTTTCAATTATAATTTCTCGAGGACTTTCTGTAGAGTCATTGCTTGTTAGAGTAAAGAAAAATGTTACCGTAGGATCTGGTTGTCCAACAGTATTTTTTATAATTTCAAGTGTTGGAGGTACTATAGTTTCTGTAAATTTATTGACAACTGTACATGAAATGACATCATCTATTGCAGGTGTAAAGGTAGTATCAATAGGACCAAGAGCGTCTGTACAAACAATATCAACTAAATCAAAATTAGGTGGCAGAGTAGCATTATCCTCTGATATGGTATAGCTATTCCCTGGTATTAGATCAAGAGTTCGAGTAGGGCTAACTCCATTTGTAGTAGATAGGAATGTTAGAGAATAGGTCAAAGACTCATTATTTGTTATGGTAATGGAAAAATCATCATCTATCAGGTTAGTAGTCTTTATAATTTCAAGTGTTGCTGAGGGTAACACTGGCGGCTCTGTTGGAGGCTCAGTATCTGTACCATCAGTTGATGGGACACATAAACGGTTTGGTGTTTTAGTCTCTAACTCCTCAGGTCCAAATTGATTATTGGTAAATACATTTTGCTTTTCAAATTTTGGGTTTCCTTTGAATTTTTTAAGTTCATAACACATAATGGAATTTTCCTCATTTTCTATTCCATATACAGCAGAAGATGTTGTGACTTCAACTGGTAAGCATAACATTTTTGGTTTTTTAACCTCCATTGTTATAGGCTCTTCCTTAATGAACTGATCTTTTAATTCAACAGTTCTTTTCTCAAATTTTGGTGTATGTTTAGAGACTTTGGCATCATAACATTTGAAGTGATTAATTTCAATAGGATCTAATGGAGTAGGCTCTGTATCATGAGCCTTTGAAGAAGGAACTAGCAACATCTTTGGTTTTTTAACGTCTACAGTGATGTCTCCAAACTGGTTTGTGACTAGAATATTCTTATGTGTTTCATATTTTGGATGTTTATCATCGTCTTGGTTGTATTCTTCATAGTAAGATTCAACATATTTGAAGTATTTTTCATATTTTTTGTATTTGTCAGAGTTGTGATCTTCAAAATACTTTAGATATTTTTCATATTTTTTGTATTTATCAGGGTGATGTTCTTTAAAGTATTTTAGATATTTTTCGTATTTTGAATATCTGTCATTATCGTCATCGTTATCGTCATCGTTATCGTCATCGTCATGGTGTTTGGTTTTTGCTTTTTTAATTTCATATCCTACCAAATGAGAGTCTTCATCAATTATTCCCTCTCCATTTTTATCTACAGGATTGAAAAGTTTTTTGAGTTTTTCAACATCATATTTTATATTCTCTTCAAACTCATCTGTTAAAGTAACTTGAAGTTTATCATGACTTGAATGTCGATCATTATCGTCGTCATCGTCATCTTGGTTGTATTTTTCATAATAATATGTAGCGTATTTGAAGTATTTTTCATATTTTTTGTATTTGTCAGAGTTGTGATCTTCAAAATACTTTAGATATTTTTCATATTTTTTGTATTTATCAGGGTGATGTTCTTTAAAGTATTTTAGATATTTTTCGTATTTTGAATATCTGTCATTATCGTCATCATTATCGTCATCATTATCGTCATGGTGTTTAGTTTTGACTTTTGCAGGATATCCCAAATAATGATCTCCTATTACTGAATCAAGTGATAGAGTTTCTCCTGGAGGAATTGTAAATGATTTTTCACCAGATAATACTGTAATAGTATTTACCCCATTATTTGTAATTGTAAATTCTTTAAAATCAAAAGTTACATTATCCCCACTAACTAAATCTGAAGTTGCAATAGAGCCGTTATCAGATTCAAATTCTGTTTCAACTGTGCCTAACACCTCAATTGTAGTAGTATCATTACAATGTACATTTACTTGATCACCTGAAGTAATTGTTAGTGTCGTATTATCACAAACCTTAACTTTTGAATTTTCTGCAGTAACTGTCACTCCATTTGGATTTGCTGTAACTAATAATGACTCGTTAAATCCTAATTCTACAGTACCGTATGTTGTTCCAGCTAGAAAATCGAAGTCATGAGGGTAAAATGCCATAGCATCTGTCCTCATACTACCACCAAACTCTCCTGGAAGAGGATAAAGAGGATTATTTGTTATTGGAGACAAAGATATGATTTCTGGAGTTACAGTATCAATTATTGCCAAGTAAGGAAGTTTGTTTGCAGCATCACAATCAAATGTAGCATAAAGTATTCCTAAAGAATCAAAATCCATAGCACGTACATCACAGGAATCAAACAATGTAGCAGGAATATTCCATAGCCCAACAAGTGAAGCTAAACCGTTTAATGGATCTAATGTATACAATCCTTCTTGATTTCCAAGATAAATTGTTCCATCTGAACTAACTGCTAATCCATTTGCATCAGAATTTGTTATCCCAGTATCTCCTATCAGTAGACTATCAGACAAACCGAAATCAATTTCATGTAACTCTATAGAAGAACCAGTTACAACACTACAGTAAAGTGTTCCATCAGGAGCATATGACATATCGGAACAAGAAACATTAGGAATTGCAGGTGATGCTATTCCTGTAGTGGGCATTCCACTATTAATGATTAATGCTATCTCCATGATTCCATTTTCTTCATCAGCATTACTTGAAGCAAACAATCTACCATCTGGAGAAAAGACTATCCCATCCAAAATTTCTCCAGTATCGTCACCGAGAAACTGTTTTTCTTCTCCAGTGATTTCATCAATAATAGAAAATCGTGCTTGTACGTCACCTTTACCAGAAGCAACAACTAACTTTTCTGCAAAGATTTCACTTAGTGTAATTCCAGGAATTAATACTAACAGTACCACTAGTGATAAAACAAACATTATACTTTTTTGCAATCACTTTAGAATAATGATTTTTCTGTATTTATTCCTAGTTTAGTAATTTTAATTAAATACAGAAAAAAAAATTCCCATTTTTGGGAATAATTTAATTTGAGTATAGGCTCGATCATTCTTTGTTTTCTGAAAAATGATTATTTTATTATTAGTGAAAATCTGGATCATTGTTAAATATGATTTTGACGTATATGGTATAACGAGAAGCCTTTATTCTGCGTCGTAGAATGTTGGTATGGAAAACACTTCGTGTTATATGGTCGTCCTAGAATCATGTGTTTTCCACGTATCTCGTTGTATTAATTTAAAAAAACCTAATTCCAGAGTTTTTCTTTGAAAGTTAGTTTTTTGTTTAAGATAAAATTACTAAATGCTGCAGTTGCAATAGCTAAAATTAAAGCCATTGGATATGTTACATCATAATAATCTACTAGCAAGAATACCATTCCAAGTTGTACTAATGCACCTAGGGAGCTAAATAGACTGAATTTTCCAAATTGAGATAGTGTTTTCTTTCTTGAAAAGTCTCTATCTTCAAATGTCCAGACTTTGTTTAAAACAAAATTAGTAGAAATTGATGCGATTATTCCAAAGATGTTTGCATGAATATACCAAAAATCAGTTGGTCCAGATGTAAAAAGTGTGGATATGATATAATTTACTACTAATCCAGAAGCTCCAACTGTAAAGAATCTTGCAGCTTTTGAAAAAAAACGAACTGAATTGCGTTTCTCTTTTGTTGTTTTTATTTTTTCATTTTTGTATAGTTTCCATACAGATTTAAAATAATCAATAATAGTTGAACTGTCTAATTTACTTGAACCAAATTTCCTATTTTCAAAAGTATATGGAATTTCTTTTATGTTAATCCCTTTTGTTTTTACAAGAAGTTCTAAAAGGAATTTATAACCTAGTGCATCAAAATTTAATTCTTTAATAATATTTTTTTTAAATGCAAAGAATCCTGACATTGGATCTTTTGTTTTAACACCTAGTCCTTTTTTTGCAATTATAGTTGCAATTTTACTCATTAATTTTCTTTTTGTTGTCCAACCTTGGATATTTCCACCAGTTATGTATCGTGAAGCTACAACAAGATCACACTGATACTGTTTAATGGTTTCAATCATTTTTGGTATAATTTGTGGTGGATGTGAAAAATCTGAATCCATTACAATTATTGTATCTCCTTTTGCTTTTTGAATTCCATTTAGAATTGCAGAAGAAAGTCCATTCTTCGCTTTTCTGTGAATCACATCAATAGTATTTTCTGCAATTCTTTTAATGCCATAGATATAATCTTCTACAATTTTGCCAGTTCCATCAGGAGAATTATCATCAACTACAATTGTTTCAGTATAGAGCCCTTTTGGAATGCTTTCATGAATTGATTTTAAAATACCGACAATATTTTGAGATTCATTATATGTAGGAACAATAATCGAGACTTGAGGATTATTCTGAGCCATGCCTTACTTCATCCCTACCCAGAAACAAATGAATATTAATTTATAATAAATTTCATGCCTAGGTGATCTTTTGTTTACAAGAATTTTAGATAAATTTTATTCAAGTCTAATCTGCTACCAGCGAAAAATGTGAATTCTTGCTTTAGATTGTATTAGAATAATTGTAAAAATTAGGACTGTAAATATCAAAATTGGTATGTTCAATTCAGGAAGCGACTTGTCAGGAGATACAATATCTCCCCATTCCGAAGGAGGCGGAATATCAGAAGAATTATTTCTTGTAGAATTTTCAGGCCAAGAATAAAATTTATCTAAACTAGCATCATAAACTGAAAGATAAAATCCATAATTATCTGAACGTTCTAATAGTTCAATTGGAATTTTAAATTCATAACTTGGATGTGGAGTTTTAACATAACGATCATTTTCATCAGAAACAGCACTGATTGCAATAAAATTGTCAGGATTAGGAATTTTTTGTATAGAGATTGTAGATTCGTCTATAGTACTTCCCTGAAAAACAGAGCCTTCATTGCTTCCTAGTGAAACAGAAAAACAAAAATCATCAGTATCATGTATTTCATTTTTATTGTTTTTTCCATCTAAACAAACAGTTGCTTCATCCATTTTTTCATCAAGTGTTAAATCATCAACAGGATCAACAAAAACATAGATGTAATCACCAAGATGTGCTGTTCTTAGATGTATTGTTACTTCTCCATCATCAAAAATATATGGATTATGACTTGATTGTTTCCATTCTGACCAATTTGTCCATTTTCCATCAAAGATAACATGCTCCATGCTTGGTGATATAGTAATTAAAATTGGTTCAGGTGTTGCAGAAGCATTTTCAAATGAAATAAAAATTGTTAAAAAAGCAAAACAAAGGAAGAGTAGTTTTAGTTGCATGTAGTTTTATTATATTTTGATCACATATAAAAAAAGCAGTTTAGACTTAGTCAGATTTATAGAGATGAAAAAGAAAAAGATTGTGTGAATAAAACTATAGTAATTGGGGCAATAATAGTAGTAATTATTGGAATTGCTTTAGTATCAGCAGCAATCACTATGGATTTTTCAATTGAAGATACAGGTTCGATATCAGAAGTTATGATAGAAGAATCAGAAGAGAGTAAAGGCAAAGATCTTAGTGTTTCATTTGATGAATCAATTTCTCTAAAAGGGCCCTAAAAGTGCCAAAATGGATCATTAAGTTGACGGTTTTTTGCCAACCTACCTATAATACAGTAAATTACAGTGAATACAATGAAAAGAATCACAACTATTGTGTTATTTGCAGGTATCTTTGCAGTAGCAGTAGGAGCATTAGGCTTTAGTGGAAATTCCGCTACATCTTTAATGGTTTCAGCTGTACCGCAATCTCAAGAAGACGTAGGCATCTTAGGTCACGTTGAATACAAACTTCTTGATGAGACAGGAAATATCAAAGCATACATGCAAAATGACAACGTAGTAGTTGAAGCAGGAAAAGATTGTGCATCACAAGGTCTGTTTACTAATACAGCTGGTCAAGTTGGTGAATGTATATCAGGCTCAAGTGCTTTCACTTACATTGGAATCGGTAACGGTACAATTTCTGGTGGAGGTACACATCTTGGTCCAGGCAACGCAACATTAGCAGATGCAGCTGATAATAACACTGCAAACTGTGCAGATAACGGAGCAGGTGTAGGAACTGCTGGTGGTGGTGACATGGCAAGAAGAAATGTAACTGCAAGTTTTAACACAGCAGGTACAAATACCATAGTTACACTAGAAACATCTGGAGCAGGTGAACCATTTACATTTGTTACTGCAAATGCAACAAGTGTAATTGATTCAGGAATATTCAATGCTGATTACAACGGCGGTGCTACAAACCACACATGTGGTGGTGGTGCTGATACTGCAGGATCATTAGGAGATTGGAATATGTTCTCAAGACAACTACTCAATAGTGAAACCGGAATTGCCGTCAGTGACGGAGACAGTCTATCTGTAAAGTGGACAATCACAGTAGGATAAGATTAAATTTTTTTAAGTAATCTTGTCTTTTTATTTTTAATTTCTTAAAGATTTTTCAGCTTGTAGTATTTGCAATTTCTTTTAATTTTACAAACACCACACATAGGAGATATTGGTTTGCAGATGTTTTGGCCATACATCACAAATGTATCATTAATATCAATCCAGTATTTTTTTGGAATCTTTTTCATCAATTCTTGTTCAGTTTCTTCAGGAGTTTTGGTTTCAACCAGACCTAATCTATTTGAAATTCTGTGAACATGAATATCAACAGGAATTGCGGGTTTTTCAAAAGCATATACCAATACACAATTAGCAGTTTTCCTACCTACACCAGGCAGTTTCACTAGAGTTTCCAAGTCATTAGGCACTATTCCCTTAAACTGAGAATCAATGATTTTAGCAACTTCAATAATTCTTTTGGATTTTACATGGAAAAATCCGACAGGCTTAATTATTTTCTCAACATCTTTTACTTTTGCATGAGCTAGTTTTTTTGGAGTCTTGTATTTTGAGAATAATCTCTTGATTGCTTTTGCAGTAGTTTCATCCTTTGTTCTTGCTGATAAAATGGTTCCAATTAAAATACTAAAATTTCCTGTCTCTGCTTCATGAAGTTCTTGCAGAGCAGTCATTCTGGGTGGTTTGACAGAGTTCATGGTAGATGTCATTCCGTGTAGAATTTTTTCCATATTCATGTATTTTACGTACAAGTATTATATCTGTAATAAATAACATGTATTGTGGAATTAACTAAAGAAGAAGAATCCGCATTAAAAGGTGAACAAGGTGAAATTATGCAGATGGCATATAGAATTTTAGTTGCAACAGGTGAGGCAACAGATGCAGAAAGACTTGTTCCAATAGAATGGGCTCATCTATCAGGTGTTAATTATAATACAATCGGTGATGCAGGAGAAGAATTACTTGCAGGTATTAGTAAAGATGCAAGAGTTAAGGTAAAAACGACTTTGAATCCAATGGGATTTGACATAGATAATGTTTCAAATTATAATTTAGATGAAAATTTTATTTCAAAACAACTTTCAATTAAAAATTCATATGAAACAATGGGCGTTACTCCATCATTTTCATGTATTCCTTATGAAATATTTGACATACCAAAAGAAGATACTCAAGTTGCATTTGCAGAAAGTAATGCTGCAATTCATGCAAATTCTTATGATAATTTAAAAACAAACAAAGAAAGCTCCTTTAGTGCACTGGCAAGTGCAATTACTGGAAAAAGTCCATACTCTTCCTTACGAAAAGAAGACTCACCCAATATGACAATTAGAATGAAAGTGGATAATCCAGATGAGCTAACTTATGGAATGCTAGGCTTTTTTGCAGGAAAAGTAGGAGACACTTCTGTAAACATATCAGGTTTAGGAGAGATGGATAGGCGTCAATGCAAGGCCATGTGTGGAGGCATGGGGACTTCGGGAACTTGTGCAAAATTTCTTTTTGGAGAAGGAGATGCAGGATGTGAAAAAGTAGATTTTGATAAAAAAGAGATGCAAAATGTTCACGATGAATTAAACACTGCAGAAAAAGGAGATTTGATTACTCTTGGCAGTCCTCAATTAGGATTAGAAGAGATTTCAGATCTTACTATTAAGCTCAAAGGACGATCCTTTAAGAAGAGATGCATGATATTTTGTCCCAGAACTGTTAAAGAACAGGCTAGAAAATTAGGACATACAAATGAGTTAGAGCGTGCAGGATGTGAAATACTTTCAGATTGTTGTACATGTCTAACACCATTAATCAACAAAGATGAAGTTGATGCTGTTACTACAAATAGTATCAAAGGTGCATTTTATCTAAAAAATTCTAATGGTGTGGATGTAAATCTAAAACCATTATCACAAATAATTGATGAGGAAGCAAAATGAGGAAAGTTTTAGTTCAAGGCAAAGTTGAAGGAATTGTACTAAAATCAGAAGCACCAATTAATTTTTTGGGGACAGTAGATAAAAAAACAGGAATAATTAGTGATAAGAATCATGAATTGTTTGAAAAATCAATTAAAAATTCAGTTTTAGTATTTCCATCTGGAGTTGGAAGTAGCGTAGGTGCATATACTATCTATTCAATCAAATCAAATAATTCTGCTCCACTTGCAATGATTTGTCATAAAGCTGATCTTACTGTTGCTACAGGTTGTGCACTAGCTAACATTCCATTAATCATTATTTCTGATGAAGGATTTTCATCAATTCAAAATGGACAAAAAATTTCTTTAGATACAGAATCAGAGAATCCAATTTCTGTTATTCAATAAAAAAATTAAATTATGTTCGTTTTTTGCTTAGAAAAAGAATTCCCAATACAGCAAAAACACCTATTGCTATGTAAAACGGAAACATAGCAAATGCATTCTTTGCAGGATCACCTGATAGAAACTCTACAATCATACTTCCAGAATTTACTGCAGGGGGATCAGTAGAGCCTTCCATTCCATGAACAGAGTAAGAATCAATTACAAATATACCGATATCTACATTGGTAACTACAATTCTCGCTCCGTTGTTAACAGTCAGTCCTGCTCTATCAGTGTAAGATATGATGGATTTTGCGTCTGTAGGCCAACCTCTATCTAAATCACTATGAACAATAATGTATCCTTCTTTTGGAGTTTGCACTGCAACCCAATACTTGTTGTCAGGTTGTGAGCCCATTCCAACTTCAATAAATTCATCATGTGTTTCTTGATCATAGATTCTAAATACAGCATTTCCGTTTGGATTTGCATAAAATAGATTGTTATCAATTGTTACTTGCCAGCTAAGTGCATGAACATCATCAAGCATAACTATTGGTGCATCTCGCAAAACTCTGTTAAATTCCTCTGCAGGTATTTCTATTGTATCAATAATTACTGATGGATTTTTCATTTCTTGAGCAAATGCTGGAGTAATGAAAAATCCCATAAGTAAAACTATTACAAATAGATACTTCACAAGCTAGAACAAATTTGATTGAATAAATATCTAATCAACAAAAGGTTTTGGATGCTCTAAAATTACTTTTGCTACTTCTGGTCTTAGGATAAATTCAGAAGGGGATTGACCATTTTGAATCATTTCCCTAAGTGCAGTTCCACTAATCTGTTCCTTTGCATCATTATCATGTGGACATGCCTTTGGAGTTGTGTATGTAAGACATTTCTTACAATAGAAGAATGGTGGGAAAAATACTGGAGAAATTTCTAACTCTGGATAATCTTTAAAGATTTTTTGTGCAGCAAATGGATCATAAAACTTTCCAACACCTGCGTGATCTCTTCCAATAATGATATGTGTGCATCCATAGTTTTGTCTCATGATTGCATGATGAATTGCCTCTTTTGGACCAGCATACTTCATCTCAGTATGTAGAGTTCCAAGTTGACATCTGTTTTCTGGATAGTATAACTTTATCATGGTTTCATAGCATTTTACAATAACTTCATCAACAAAGTCACCAGACTTTTTCTTTCCAATAATTGGATTGACAAATACTCCATCACGTGTTGTAATTGATGTTTTTTGTAACATTTCGTGTGCAACATGTGGAGGGTTTCTGGTTTGAAATGCACAGATTGTCTTCCATCCTGCTTGTGCAAATGCTTCTCTTGTTTGTTTAGGAGTTAGTCTGTTTTTTCTTATTTCAGTATCTTCTGGTCTTTGAATGTAGTCAATCTTTCCACCTACAAGATAATCTTTCATTGACATTGTCTTTGCAACACCTGGATGAGATGCATCAGTTGTTCCATAGACTCCTTGTGAGGTCTTTTCTTTATCAAAAGAATATGTTTCCTCAACATGTAATACTGCAACACCAGTTCCTTGAGGGTTTTGTAACAGTACATCTCCTGATTCTTTCATTTTAGAAGCAGTAGATTCATCAACATCAAGTATAATTGGAATGGTCCAAGCTAAATCATTTGCTAATCTACCTCGTGAAACAACGCTTTCAAAGTCTTGTTGTCCTAAGAATCCCTCTAGAGGACTAAAAATTCCATCAGCTATATTTTCAACATCATTTGCAAGATCCTCAGTAATTGTAATTGAGAATAATCCAATAGGATCAACTTTGGTATGTCTGTTAACTAATATTCCACCGTGTGGTTTGATTGAATCGTTCTCTGACATGTAGAATCCTCTATTTACGGTCTATATGAATTCCACATTCTTTGTTGCCGTCTTGTTCCCACCACCATCTTCCTGCTCTAAGGTCTTCTCCAGGCTTTATTGGCCTTGTACAAGGCTCACAACCAATACTTGGATAACCTTTGTCAAGAAGGCTATTGTATGGTAGATCATTCTTTT
>JBHHVF010000020.1:0-21276 GCA_046754145.1 Candidatus Nitrosopumilus sp. | reverse complement strand
TTCTGGTGTTGGTTCTGGTTCTGGTGTTGGTTCTGGTTCTGGTGTTGGTTCTGGTTCTGGTGTTGGTTCTGGTGTTGGTTCTGGTGTTGGTTCTGGTGTTGGTTCTGGTGTTGGTTCATCTATTTTTTGTATATCAGTATCATCTAATGAACCAAAAACAGTTTCCAGAAAAGTTTCTTTATCAAACGGTTTTAGATCAGAATACTCTTGTCCAACTCCAACATAGATGACTGGGGTAGAAGTAACTTTCACAATGGATAATGCAGCACCGCCTTTTGCATCTGCATCGCTTTTAGTCAAAATAGAAGCATCAAATTTTACTTGATTAAAGAATTCACGTGCTTGATTAACAGTATCGTTTCCAGCTAAAGAATCACCCACAAAAATTGTCATGTCTGGATTTACAACTTTGTTGATTTTACCAATTTGTTCCATCAAGTTTGTGCTTGTTTGCATTCTTCCTGCAGTATCAATTAGTACACAATCTGTTTTGTGAGACTTTGCGTACAATACGGCATCTCTAGCAACTGCTGCAGGATCTGAATTATAATTCTGCGCAACAAGTTTTAGATTAAGACGATTAGTATGTTCTCGTAATTGTTCAATTGCACCAGCTCTGAAAGTATCAGCTGCTGCAATAACGACAGAATATTTTGCTTGTTGTAACAAATATGCAACTTTAGCTAGAGAAGTAGTTTTTCCAGTTCCATTAATTCCAACAAATAAAATCAAAAAAGGTTGTCCTTGTTCCTTTTTTTCATTAATTTTTTCAAAGAGATCAATTTTTCCTGCATTATCAAATAATGCAGAGATATTTGAAATCAAACTATCTTTAACAAATTTTTCAATTTGATGTTTATCAATTTTTGAACCAATTAGTTTTTCTTTCAAGTCAGATTTGATTTCATCAATTACTTCACTAGCTACATCTGATTCTAAAAGAGAGATTTCTAATTCAAAAAGAATATCTTCAACATCTTTTTCATTTAGTTCCTTTTCGCCAAGACTTTTCGCTGCATTAGAAAATGCATTACGAAGATTATCAAACATGTTTTTATCCCGATTTTGGTTGTGATTCAGCTTGCATTAATTGATTAATTTGTCCTTTTCCCTGCTCCAATCGTGCTGCTGCATCTTGTTTTTTTGCAGAGGTATCTTGTAAAGCAATTTCAATTTCTTTAATCCGTGCTTCAAGATAGTTTATAGCTGATGGGAAATCTTTTTCTACAGCAACTCCGGCACCAATATTCAAAACGATTTTGTTATTGGGTAAAATTTTTGTTGGAACATATGTTCCCATCCCAATTGGAACAAGAGTTTCTGACTCAGGTTTTTGACTAAGAGATTTAATGGATTCAATTGCTGCAGTTGCCTCTCTTAAAACATTAAGAAATGTTCCTTCCCTTTGGGACAGATCAGAAAAATATGTTTCAAGCATTTGCATTTGCTGCATTAATTGCTGTGCCTGTTCTTCACTCATTTACAAGAAACCTTTCTCAGATGGTTATAAATTCATTCATAGAACATATCAAAAAATAATGAATGAAAAAATAAAGATGAGAACTTTATTTTGCTTTTGAGAATCTATCTTCGACTTCATCCCAGTTAACTACATTCCACCATGCCTCGATGTAGACTGGTCTTTTGTTTTGGTAGTTGAGATAGTATGCGTGTTCCCAAACATCACAACCCAATAATGGTACTAATCCTTCAGTTCTTGGGCTAGTTTGATTTGGCATTGATTTGTATTCAACCTTACTTGAAGAAGGATTGTATACCAACCATCCCCAACCACTGCCTTGGATTACTGCTGTAGTGGATGAAAATTTCTCTTTAAAGTCAGCGAAGCTTCCAAAAGAATCGTTAATTGCATCAGCAACTGATCCTCCAGGTTCTCCACCTCCATTTGCTTTCATGTTGTTCCAAAATAGCCTGTGGTTATCATAGCCACCACCATTGAAATTAATTGCACCTCTTTTGTCTTCTGGTACTGAATTAATATCAGATAAGATATCAATGATATCTTTTTCTTGAATTTCAGCTGGACATGTTTCAAGAGCCGCATTTAATTTGTCAGTGTATGTTTGATGATGTTTCGTGTGATGAATCTCCATTGTTCTTGCGTCAATATGAGGTTCTAATGCATCATAAGCATAGGGCATTTCAGGAAGTGTGTATTTTCCCATGAATACTTTAGAAAATTTATTCAATTTATTGCTTTACTAAACAATTCATTTTTACTTGTTAAATTAGTTAGAAAAATTGTGAAATTTTTAATAGTTTTTTCTTTGATGGTGATATTTTCAGCAGGTTTTGTTTTGTCTCAATCTATTCAATCTGAAAATGAGATTCGGACATATTTAGAGAGAAGTGTTCCATACGTTGGAACAGATATTCCAAGAATGGACGGTATTGATGGGACTGGAATCAAAATAGCAGTAATTGATACTGGTGTGGACTTTAATCATCCAGATCTATTTGGATGGGGTCCTGATGGGAAAGTGATTGGTGGATACAATTTCATTCAAGAAGGTCAACCACCTATGGATACAAATGGTCACGGTACTCAGGTTACGGGGGTAATTGCAGCGGACGGACAAGTAATTGGAATTGCACCTAAAGCAAAAATTCTTGCTTACAAAGTTTCAGAAGATGGTGAAGGAGTATCATCTGAATTAATTATCAGAGCCATTGAGAAAGCAATTGAGGATGACGCAGATATTATCAATATTAGTTTAGGTGTAAACAAAACAAATGCTAAGATTGAACGTGCAGTGAATCATGCATTAGAAAAAGAAATTTTTGTTGTAACTGCAGCAGGAAATGATGGACCAGGATTAAAAACAATTGGAAGTCCAGGTAGAAATTTTGGTTCCATTACTGTAGGTGCAACATATAACAATCTTACTTCAAGTTTGGTTGCAACATTAGAAGTAGATGAAAAACCATATACGGTAATTCCAATGGTTGGTTCATCAAAAATGGATGAATCATTAACAGGGAAAATAGTTTTTGGAGGTTATGGAAAAATTGAAGAGTTGAAAGAACTTGATGTAAAAGATTCAATTTTGATTGTTGAAAGAGGAAGTGATGTTGAAGGAGAGTTACTATATTTTTCAATTAAAGAAACCAATGCAGCTAATGCAGGTGCCAAAGCTTTGATTGTTTATAACAATCAACCAGGAATTTTTTTGGGAGAATTGATTCATGAATTCATAGAGCCAGGATACAGCCCACAAATTCCAGTTGTATCAATTGATAGAGAAGAAGGAATTGAAATCAAAGAATCAATTCAAAATGGAAACAAAGCAACTATGAATTTATTTTATAATCCAGATTTTGTAGCCCATTTTAGTTCAAGAGGACCGGTTTCACCATTTTATATTAAACCGGAAATTGTTGCACCTGGAGCATATATCAATACGACACAGAATAATGCATTGTACAACTTTACAAGCGGAACAAGTTATGCTGCACCACATGTTAGTGGGGCAGCAGCATTATTGCTTCAAAAAAACCCAGAACTCCACCATCATGAGATTAAATCGCTATTACTAACAACAGTTGAGCCTGTTTCAGATGCGTATGGACAAGAATTTTCATTACATGAATCAGGCGCAGGCAGACTAGACATAGGAAATGCATATGATGCAAAATTAATCATAATGCCACCAAATTTTGTCGTCAACATATCATCAAATGAACTAATTGCAGAGAAACAACTTGAATTAAAATTGATTGATGGAACATTAGATAATTTGGATGTTAGATTTGAAGGACCAGAATTCATAAAATTTGCACATATTCTTGAAGGAAATACTTTACAAATCAAAATGAATATGATTGGAGAAAATTTTGGGGAACATGAAGGGAAAATAATTATCAATCATGAAGATACCAAATACACAGTTCCATTTTTAGTACATTACACACCAGGTTTAATTTCTGTAAATCAACAAAATGAAAAATTGTTTTTTGAAATATATCATCCAGAGGAATGGAGTTTTGCAAAAATTTCAGTAATTAATAGTAAAGACGGAAAAATAAAAACCATTACTACAACACCTGACAAAAAGGCATCAGTTGATATCTATGAAAACGCAGAATATTGGATTGATGCCAAAATTAGAGTCAATGGAAATACATCTAGTGCATTTAATACAATTGAGATCAATTCACTTTCAGATAACCCTGATAAATTAAACGTAATAGATATTCCAGAAAAGCAGCTTGGAATAATTGCAGTAATTATAATTGTAGTAGCTATAATTGGTTTAATTAAAAGAAAATAATCTATTTAGCAGATTTAGGGCCTGCATTAATTATTTCAGGTGAAACATTTTCAAATTTCTTAAAGTTTTCAACAAACATTTGAGCTAGTTTTTTTGCAGAAAGATCATACGAATCTTTATCAATCCAAGTATTTTTTGGATCTAAAATTTCAGAAGGAACACCTTCTACTTCAGCTGGAACATCAAGATTAAACAAGTCATTATGGTTGTATTTTACAATATCAAGTGCACCTGAGAGAGCAGCAGTAATCATAGCACGGCTATATTTGATCTTAATTCTTTTCCCAACTCCATATGGACCACCAGACCAACCAGTGTTTACAAGATAGACTACAGTATTGTGTTGATTGATTTTATCTCCAAGTAGTTTTGCATAAACTGATGCAGGTCTAGGCATGAATGGAGCCCCAAAACACTCAGAAAATACAGATTTTGGTTCTTTGATTCCTCTTTCAGTTCCAGCCAATTTACTGGTATAACCAGACATAAAGTGAAACATTGCTCCTTCTTTTGTTAGTCTAGAAACTGGAGGTAAAACTCCTAATGCGTCAGCAGTCAAAAATACTATCACTCTAGGATTTCCACCAACACTGGGAATTACTGCACCTGGAATGAAATCCAAAGGATATGCAACACGAGTGTTTTCTGTTAAACTGTTATCATCATAATCTGGCACATCATCATTAAGAACCACATTTTCTAAAACTGCACCTGGTTTGATTGCATTCCAGATGTCAGGCTCTGCCTCTTGACTAAGGTTGATACATTTTGCATAACATCCACCTTCAAAATTAAACGTACCATTATCAGACCATCCATGTTCATCATCACCAATTAGTTTTCTATTAGGATCTGCAGAAAGCGTAGTTTTACCTGTACCAGATAATCCAAAGAACAGTACAGTATCTCCTTTTTCTCCAATGTTTGCAGAACAGTGCATTGGAAAAACACCACGTTCTGGTAAAAGGAAATTCATAACACTGAACATAGATTTTTTCATCTCTCCAGCATATTGTGTACCTCCAATCAAAACAATTTTTCTTGTTAAATCAATTAAAATGAAGACATCAGTTCTGGTTCCATCTATATCTGGTACTGCCTCAAAGTCATTAATACATAAAATAGTAAATTCGGGTTCATGATTTTCTAACTCTTCATTTGTAGGTCGAATAAACAAGTTTCTTGAAAATTGATTTTGCCAAACATGATCATTTATCACTCTAATTGGTAAACGGTTTTCAGGATCAGACCCTACAAAACCATCAAAAACAAAGAGTTCTTTGTTATCAACAAAGTTTTTCATTTTTTCAAAAAGTTTTTCAAATTTACCACTTGGGAATTGATGATTGATTTTTCCCCAATCAATTGCATCATGGGTTTTATCATCATATACAATAAAACGGTCATCAGGGGATCTACCAGTATATTTTCCAGTATTGACAGAAAGGGAGCCTGTTGAATTTATTACACCTTCATTTCGATCAACGGCAAGGTGTACCATTTCCTCCACGCTGAGATTTCTGTGGACTTTGGAAGGGTTTATTCCAAATGCTGTTAATTGGGACGAGAATTTGTCAGTTACAGCTGTACCTACAACTTGGGTCAGAGGATTATGCCTCCAAAAATTATTTTGTTAATCTCAGGCTTGGTCATGAGATATTTCGATCCGCCTTGAATTTCCTTATTATCTCTTTCCTATCTGAAACTTTTTCTTGGGCTAGGAACGTATTTATTTCAAAATTCAAGAGTCACTTTGATGACGATCAACAAAGATAAGCTTGCAAAGAGACAAGAAGTAAAAGAACACAATCCTGAATTTGTTAGACCAGAGAGTTGGCGTTATGTTAGACTTCAAACTAATTGGAGAAAGCCAAAAGGTATTGATCATCATCAAAGAAAACAAAAAAGCAGGGGTCGTCCAGGTCTAGTTAAAGTTGGATATGGAGGACCAAAAGAAGCAAAAGGACTACATCCTTCAGGATTTACAGATAATTTAGTTTACAATTTAAGCGATTTAGAAAAATTAGATCCAAAAAAAGATGGAGTTAGATTTGGACATGGTGTTGGTACTAGAAAGAGAAAAGAAATTGTTGTAAAAGCAATTGAAAATAAATTCAAAATTTTTAATGCAAGGGTGAGTGCAAGTGGTAGTAAATCTTAGAGCTAAGAAAAGACTAGCATCCAGAGTTACTGGTGTTGGTATTCATAGGATAAAGTTTGATGCTGATCATCTAGATGATGTAGCAGATGCAATTACAAGAGAAAATATTCGAAGTCTCATAACAGCAAATACAATCAAAATTAAATCATTTACAGGAACATCCAGAGGCAGAGCACAAACAAAGAAAGCTCAGAAAAACAAAAGAGGTACAACTCAAGGTTCAAAACAAGGTAGAAAAGGAGCACGAGTAGGTAAAAAAGAAGTATACGTCGCTAAGGTTCGTTCATTGAGACGATTGTTAAAGATTGCAAAAGACAGAAAAGATTTAACCAATCCAGAATTTTGGTCACTTTACAAAAAAGTCGGCGGAAATACTGTAAGAAACAAAGCACACCTTAGAACTTTGATGGAAGAAATCAAAGTAAAAAGAAAGAATTAGAATCTGTAGATCTTATTTCCTAGATCTAGAATTTTGCCATTTTTAGTTTGAATACCTTCATCATTTAGCAATTTTGTTTTGATATCTTCTCCATATGCATAACCACCAATTTTTCCAGTAGACATTACAACTCTATGACATGGAACAATCACAGGGTAAGGATTTTTGTTCATGACTTTTCCAACAACTCTTTGTCCGTTTTTTAATCCAACAGCTTTTGCTAATTCACCATAAGTTGTGATTTGACCTTTTGGAACTTCGAGTAATTTTTTGTAAATCTTTTGTTCAAGATTCAAAGTTTGATTACCTCAAGTTTAGTTGATTTAAGAAAATCAAGTACTTTTTGTTTGTTAGGACCTAGTCCACCCCAATCTAAAAGCGCAGTTTTTGCCGTACTGTTTTGTGCAAGAATGTGGGAGAATAATTCTTCATCAAGATTCTCTAATGCATGCTTTGGAATTACTGTTCCAAGTGCATATTTTCCGTCAAGTAATTCATCAGTAAATTTTGAAGGATAGTGAGTTCCACCAAAACAAATTGCAACTGGGTTTTCTTTAATTGGTTGTGACATTACTTGATGAACCAAAGATGCTACTGAATTGCATAAAGACACATCATTCCATTGTTTTTCAGTGGTACCTATTTCAATGAAGATAGAGGGTTTGCTCAATGCAGTAGGTCCATGGTGTGTTGCCTCAATTGTGATTTGAAATTCTGAGAATTGAGATTGATTTTTCTTCAGAGTTTGAAGATATGCTTTTTGAAGATGTGGGTGAGGTACTGCAACTTGTCTGTTATTTCCTCCAAATTTTGCTTCAGAGAAATTGCCAGTGCAATGACAAGTTAAAGCCAATACTCCTGATTCTGCTGCGTGTTTTGATAAAAATACAAATCCGTCATAATCGTATTTTTCTTCTAACCAATCTGCAGATATTGCAGGTGTAGGAATTATTATCAAGTCATAAAATTTTCCGCGAAAAATATCGCCTTCTTGAATCATTTCTTTGCAAAGAAATTTTGCCATATTGCTACCAGCTGGGTCATCTTGATACGCAACTAGCAGATCCATGAGATAAGGAATATAAGGACACCTTATTAATTTCAGGCAATGAACCCGAAGCAGACTTTGAAAAACATGGCCAATACTATGAAAATGGCCAAAAAACCAGACAAAGATGAGTATCAACAACATCTTAGATTGGTATTATTGGGAATTGGTGGAGTTGGCGCAATTGGCTTTACTATACAGTTTGTCTTTTCGGTCATTACGTTTGGTAGGTAAAATTGTCAGAAGAAATAGAATCATCAGAAAAAGTAGAATCATCAGAAACTGAAACACCAAAAACAGTAGAACCATCAGTGGAAACAAATTCACATTTATTTGCGATTAGGACCACAGGGGGTCAAGAAAAAGTCGTAATGAGATTATTAGAGGCAAAAGCTAATGCCAATAAAATTAACATTCAATCAGTTTTACTAGTTGACAATCTAAAAGGCTATGTTGTCATTGAAGCAATCAATCCAAGTGATGCATACATGGCAGTTGAAGGAATTAGACACATTCGTGGTCAATTAAGAGGAGAATTAGAATTCAAAGATATTGAAGGATATCTTGTCAAGAAATCAACAGTTTCACAATTAGCAGTAGATAACGTAGTGGAAATCACAGGAGGTCCATTCAAAGGAATGAAAGCAACAATTACCAGAATAGATGTTGACAAAGAAGAAGCAACAGTGGTTTTGTTAGATGCATCATACCAATTACCAGTAACAGTAGACGCAAACTATCTGAAACTATCAAGTGAGGCTTAGGAAGGATTAAATTTTCATATTGAGGCAATAAGACATGGGAGAACAAAAAATATCATCACTTGTGACTGGAGGAGCAGCATCTGCAGGTCCACCATTAGGCCCAGCACTAGGTCCTCTAGGAGTTAACATTATGGAGGTTATCAATTCAATCAATGATAAAACAAAAGACTTTGAGGGAATGAAAGTTCCAGTAACTGTTGCTGTTGATAGTGATACAAAAAAATATGAAATTGAAATAGGCATTCCTTCAGCTGCAGCACTAATCATGAAAGAAGCTGGAATCCAAAAAGGTTCAGGAGCATCAGGTACTGAATGGGCAGGAGACGTTACAATGGATTCAATTGTCAAAGTAGCAAATACAAAACTTGAGAAATCTTATGCTTCTTCATTAAAATCAGTTGCAAAAACCATCATTGGCACATGTGTAGCATTAGGAGTAAAAGTAGAAGGAAAGACTCCAAAAGAAATTACTGCCGAAGTCAATGAAGGCAAATGGGATGAGAAATTCCAATAATTATTGAGTTAGATAAACAGGATCTTTATTGGTTTTTTGTAATTCTACAAAGGTTTCAGTATTTTGAATACCTTCTATTTTTCCAATTTTTTCAATTACCACAGAATGAAGTGTTTCAAGATTCTTGGCATAAACTTGAATCATTATATCAAATCTACCAGTAATTTCTGAGATTGAGACAACCTCTGGGGTTTCCATGAATTTTTTATGAATTGCATCCTTGAATTTAGGATCTCGATTGATTCCAACAGAGGCCTTTACACCTATGCCTAATAGAGAATCATCTATCTCTACGGTAAATTTTTTGATCAGTTTTTTCTTCATCAATCTCTTGATTCTACTGTACAGTACTGAAGCGTTAATCCCAAGTTTTTTTGATAAAATAGGAACAGAGATAGATCCATCTTTGGTTAACTCGTAAAGCAGTTTCATATCAAGATCATCGAATTTGTGCAATGTATTTGGAAATTCTGGATGAGATTTAATATATGTAGGTTTTGAGAAAAATTTCCTTTGGAATTACAACTATTTTGCACAAAAAGTGTAATTTTTCAAAATAAATGATAATCAGAAATCTCAATCTCTAAACGATTTTAAGTAGGCTTTCTCGAAAATGTTCGTAATGATTACAGAGGCTCAACTGGTGGATATGATAAAAGAAGCCAAGACAACAAAACAGAGGAAATTCAAACAATCCTTAGAGTTAATCATAAACTTCAAAGATATTGATGTAAAGAAAGGATTTGCCCTCAATGAGGTAATTCAGCTTCCAAAGACTAGTTCTCCAGCAACGGTTTGTGTTATGGCTACAGGAGAAATGAGTCAAAAAGCAAAACAGGCAAATGCTGATGCAGTTATTGGAACACCTGAATTAGATAAATTTGCAACAAACAAAAGAGAGTCGCGAAAATTCATTAACAAATATGATTTCTTTTTGGCAGATACAAAAGTCATGCCAGTTGTCGGAAAAACTTTGGGTCAGCTTTTAGGTCCTAGAGGAAAAATGCCAACACCAGTTCCATTTGATGCACCAATTGAATCATTTTTGTCAAGATTTAGATCATCAATTAAAGTTAGAACAAGAGCATCACTATCCCTTTCATGTAAAATTGGAGATGAATCCATGGAAGATGCAGATTTGGCAATTAATGCACATGCAGTTCTTAGTGCAGTTGAAAAGAAATTGCCAAGTGGTGAAAGAAACATCAAAAGAGTTATGATAAAAACTACAATGGGTAAACCAGTAAAACAAGTACAAGAGGTTAAGAAGAAATATGCATGAAAATAGAACATCTTATCCTAAAAGAAAAACCCAAATGTATGAGCAATTACAAGAGTTACCAAAAAAATACAAAGTTATGGCAATTATTAAAATGAACAAGGTACGTTCTACTCAGATCTTACCATTAAGAAAAACTCTCAAAGGTGATGTAGAATTTGTAAGCATCAAAGACAAAGTTGCAGCAAAAGCACTAGAGAAACTAGATGTTCCTGGAATCAAAGACATGGTTGGAGAACTCAAGGGACAAATTATGTTCATGTTTACCAACATGTCACCATTCAAGCTAAATGTCATTCTAGCCAAAAATAAAATTATGATGATGGCAAGAGGCGGAGATGTTGCAAGTATCGATATTGTAGTACCTGCAAAAAATACAGGAATTGCACCAGGACCAATGCTTACAGAATTCAAAGAAGCAGGAATTCCAACTAAAATTGATCAAGGAACAATTTGGATTGCAAAAGATTCTACTCCAGTACTAAAAGGAGAAGCCATCAATGAAAAATTAGCAGCAATTCTTGGTAAATTAGATATCAAACCAGTAGAGGCAGGAATTACACTTTACACAGCACTAGAAGATGGACTCAAGTATGCAGAAGAAGAGATGATAATTGATGTTGAGAAGATTAGAAATGAGTTTGCACAAGCACACCAAGAAGCAGTTTCATTATCAATTGAGGCAGCATATGTTACTCCAGAGAACATTTCACAAATACTCAGCAAGGCAGCAGCATCTGCACGTTCTGTATCTATTGAATCAGGATTTATGACTGATGAGACAAAAGAACAAATCTTGCAAAAAGCAGATGCTCAAGCAAAAGCAGTTGCCGGACAGGCAAAAGATTACACACCAGCATAACACTATTTGATAATTTTAGATCGCAGATTTTCCTTTTGACAAATTGATCTCACCAAATGGTATTACAATTTTCATGATCCGTTTTAGAAATTTGTTTTACCATAATATGACAAAATCGTACAGTGTCATGTCCCCTCAGATATTTCACTGTGCGGTTTTCTAATCTTTATTACAATAACCGTGAATAATTTAGATAGTAATATCCTTTCCAGGAACTAGTTTGTTTTGTTTTGGAATATCATGAATCTCAAGTGATTCTAAGTATTGCAACTGCTCTGATACTAATTCAGAATCACCAAATGAAATTAAAATCCTATCGTTGTGTTTTATCTCGTAAGAAGTAATATCTGAATAATATTTTCCATTTATCAAAAATGCGATATTCTTTTCTGAATCAGAACAGAGTTTCTCACTTGAGATATATCTTAACTTTATACATTCAGTAGTAATCTCAAAGTCAAATGATGCAAAGAGCATCTCTAGTGGGACATTAGTTGCATGTTTGTGAATCAAATACGGATTATGATTCTCAAAGTGAATGTACTTGCTTTGAAGCTGAAAATCTGGCAGACCAAAATTTAGCTGCATCCCATCCACAAATACTGCTATTGCTGCATGTGCATGATCACTGCCAAATTCACCAACACCATACTGACTAACCAACTTTTGCTCAGCAGTTAATGGTAAGGTATTATCTAAAATCTCTGAATCAATCTGACTTTGGTTGATAAAATAGTATGAAAAAAATCCAACTGAAACTATGGCAAAAGCTATCACTCCAATCATTAGGGACTGACTTTTTGGTCTTGGGTCAGGTGTAAGACCATACTCTGAGTTGCTCTCCTCAATTCTACCAGGAAGACTGTAATCGGAATTCTCAGAAGGTAATGTCTTTTCAGTCAAACAATTCACTTTGTAGTTTTATTGTATAAATTTCCATTGTGCTGGCATAGGAATTCTAAGTTTCTCTTACTTTAGGAAGATTCCAATTATTTCTCATCGCAACTAATCTTGTTCCAGTAGCAATTACAATTCCAACAATTGATGCAATTTGAATATCTACACCAGAAGATAAAATTGCATAAAAGACTACAATTCCAATTACACTTGCTACTGCATATACTTCTTTAACAAAAACAATTGGAATCTCTCTGACAAATACATCTCGTAGTATCCCACCACCAATTGCAGTTAGTACTCCAGCAAATAGCATTGGAAGAAAATCTAATCCAACAACAGAGTATGCAATTGATGCACCAATTATAGAAAATACTCCCAATCCAACTGCATCAAAGACTAACCAAGTAGTCATCTGTTTTTTGAGTTTGGTATACAAAAAGAACATTACAACTCCAGCAGATACAGTTAGACTGATGTAGACTGGATCAGAGAATGCAATTGGAAATCTTCCAAATATAACATCACGAGTAATTCCACCTGCTACTCCAACTACTGTTGCCAAAACAATAATTCCAAAGATGTCTGCTTGATGTGCAATTGCTTTAGTAGCACCAGTAACTGCAAATGCAATAGTTCCCAAATAATCTAAAATGCTAATGAACCCATCAATTTCAAAAGAAAAATCTACCATTTCAATGCAAACACCGAGCTATTGCTAATTAAGATTTGATAAAAATAAAGATCAAAAGTAAATTGGAAAAAAGTAAAGTTTTCTAGCCAAATAATGAAGATAATCCTTCCATGGCTGCTTCTTCGGTTTTTCCTTCTTCTTTTGGTTTTTCCTCTTTCTTTGCTTCACCACCGGCTGCTGCATCTCCGCCCTCTGCTGGTGCGGCTGCTGCTGCAACTGCTACAGGTGCGGCTTTAACTGCATCATCGATATTAACATCGGCTAATGCTGCAACTAGAGATTTAACTTGGGCTTCGTTAACTTCAGCACCGGATGCTTTAACAACTGATGTGAGGTTTGCCTCGTTAACTTCTTTTTCTAGCTTGTGAAGAAGTAAAGCAGCGTAAACGTATTCCATTGTATCGAGATTTTCTTAGGGCATAATATAAAACTATGGAGAAATCATGCCTAAAATTTGAAAATTTAGTTCAAGACTTTAAGACTGCGACAGACAGAATATAGTGTTCTTTTCAGATTTTTATCAACCAGAGTCTCCATTCTGTGTTTTAAAACTCGTTTTGCTTCATCTCTTTCTGATCCAGGAGGTAATGACAACACGTTGTTAAGAAATTCTGATAGAGATTCTCGAATCCAACCATCTAACATTGCATATACTTTTGGAGGAATAAGATCGCATTTGTCCTTATCAAGATCAATTACATCTGCAAAATTTTCATGTTCAACTCGATAAACTAAAGCTAGAACAACATTATCCGGAGTTGGATGTTCAAGTATCTCTTGAGAGCGTTCTCCTGTTTTTCCTTGTTTTATCTTATTTTTGAGCCCAACAGGGTTAACAATTACACCATTAATTCCAACTTTTCTGTCATCTACACCAGTTACTACTCCAAAAATAAAGTCATTATAATCACCATTCTTTTTGGTAGAGAAAACATGAACTCCTTCTTTTAGGACAGGTTTTTTTCCAAACATGAGTAGAATGGATTATGTATTGTATTTAATTTGTTATTAATCGACAATTCTTAATATTGGATTTGAGCAGCCTCATCAGTGGATAAAAAAGAGATTCTGAAGGAATTTTCATCAGATCCTGACAGATATTACAAAGTCAAATTATTTGAAGAGCAAGGCTTTGTAAGAAAGGCTTGTTCCAAATGTGGCAGATTCTTTTGGACTTTGGATTCTGGACGAGATATGTGTCCAGAGGATGCAGATGATACTTATTCATTCATTGGAGATCCACCAACTGCTAAGAGATTTGATTATACACAAGCATGGAAACAAGTCGAAGAGTTTTTTGTAAAAAATAATCACACATCCGTATCTAGATATCCTGTTGTGTGTCGTTGGCGTGATGATTTGTATTTTACAATTGCATCAGTAGTTGACTTTCAAAGAGTAATGGGCTCAAAGGTAGTCTTTGAGTTTCCTGCAAATCCACTTGTAGTTCCACAGACTTGTTTGAGATTCAAGGATTTGGAAAATGTTGGAGTTACTGGCAGACACTTTTCTAGTTTTTGTATGATTGGACAACACAGTGTTCCAGATAACAATGGCTATTGGAAGGATGAATGTGTGGATTTAGACTTTAGATTACTAACTGATCAATTTGGAATCAAAAAAGAAGAAGTTGTATTTGTTGAAGATGTATGGGCAGGTGGCGGTTCATTTGGTTCATCACTAGAGTATTTTGTTAAAGGACTGGAGCTTGGAAATGCAGTATTTACTGAATTTCAAGGTGAGTTAGGCAAGCACACTACGCTTGACCAGAAAGTAATCGATATGGGAGCAGGATTAGAGAGGTTTGCTTGGATTACAAATGGGACTCCAACTGCATATGATTGCTGTTTTGGTCCAATTACGAACCATCTCATGCAAAAGATAGGAATTGATTCAGATGGAGATATGCTAAGAAATTACTTTACAGCAATTGCAAAGAATCTAGAAATTTATGATGACTTGATAGATGTAAGAAAACACGCAGTTAGTTCAGCTGGACTATCTGAGGATCAAATTAACAGAATCATTACTCCACTTGAAGGAATGTATCTAATTGCTGATCATCTTCGAACTTTGATATTTGCAATTACTGATGGTGCTCTACCAAGTAATGTTGGTGGAGGATACAATCTCAGAATGATGTTGCGAAGAATTAATGGAACTATGGATAGAATGAATCTCAAGCTAGACATTGATGAATTAATTGACATGCATATTGACTATCTCAAAGATACCTATCCAGAGCTTGATGAAAAAAGACAAGACGTCAAGACCATTTTGAAACTAGAATCTCAGAGATATGTTGAATCCAAAGTTCACATGAAGAAGAAAGCTGATAAAATTCGCGAAAAAGGAACACCATCAGTTGATGAACTAATTACATTATACGAATCAGATGGAATTACACCTGAATATCTCAAAGAGATAGATGCAATTTCAGAGATTCCCTCATCATTTTATGAAAAACTATCTGATCTGCATCAGTCAGATAAGAAAAAGACTACAGAGCAACTAGCAATTGAAGACTTGCCAGAGACAGAGATGTTGTTTTACAAAGATGATCCAATGAATTTTGATGCCAAAGTTCTCAGAGTAATTGATGATTTAGTTGTGTTAGATAGAACTTCATTTTATGCCAGAGGTGGAGGACAAGAACCAGATTATGGAACCATTGCAGGCTCAAAAGTAGTTGATGTGAATAAAGAAGGTGGCGTAATTTTGCACAAGCTAGATGGTTCTATTCCAAAAGAGGGAGAGACAGTATCATGTAAAGTTGATGAGACACGTCGTTCTAACATTACAAAGAATCATACCAGTACACACATTCTAAATGCATCATCTCGTAAAATTTTAGGTTCATGGATTTGGCAGCACTCTGCATTCAAAGAAGATGATCATGCTAGACTAGACATTACACATCACTCCTCACTAAGTGATGAGCAGGTAAAGCAAATCGAAGATGCAGCTAATTCCATGGTGAATCAAGATCTTGCAGTAAACATTGACTATTTTGATAGAGGAACTGCAGAGCAGACATATGGATTTAGAATTTATCAGGGTGGTGTAGTTCCAGTAAAGTCAGTTAGAATTGTCTCCATTGAAGATCAAGATGTTGAGGCTTGTGGTGGAACTCATGTCAAAAAGACAAAAGAGATTGAGTTAATCAAAATTACAAGAACTAAAAGAATTCAAGATGGAGTGGTTCGAATTGAATTTGTTTCAGGACCAACTGCACAAGCATATGTGAAACAACAAAAGGTAAAACAATCACAGCAAGCCGAAGAATCAGCTCAAAAAGAAGTTATAGAAAAACAAAGAGAGGAAAATAAAGCAAAAGCCAGAGAAAAGATTCCTATTTTGTTAGAGAAAATCCTAGCTGGAGAATCTGTGGAACCAGATGAAATTACAGTAAAAGAGAAACTCTGTTTTACTGCAAGTGAGAATTATGATGATTATTTCCATCAAAACTTTGGAAAGAAACTAGTATCAAAAGATCCAAAAGCTGCATTTTGTGGAATTTTCGAAGCTGGACCTACAATTCGTGTGATGATATTTGCAGGGGATGATTCAGGCGTAAATGCAGGCACGATTGCCAAGGAAATTGCCGGAATTCTAGGTGGTTCTGGTGGTGGTGATGCCAAATTTGCTCAAGGTGGAGGAAAAGACACATCTAAAAAAGACGAGGCAATAACCAAAGCAAAATCGATGATTTTAGGATGAGACAATGACAATTAACTGGAGCGAAATTGAAAGCAAGTGGAGAAACAAATGGAATGAATCCAAAGACTTTGAAACAAATCCAAATGAGAAACCAAAAAAATTCATTACAGTAGCTTATCCTTATCCAAACTCTCCTCAACACATTGGGCACGGTAGAACATACACACTAGCTGATGTTCATGCAAGATTTTATCGAATGAAAGGATACAACGTACTATTCCCAATGGGATTCCATTACACTGGAACTCCTGTTCTTGGTATGGCAAAGAGAATTCAAGCTGGAGAAGAAGAAATTCTTGATGGATTAAGAAATATCTATCATGTTCCTGAAGATGCAATCAAAACATTTGTTGAACCAATAAAGATTGCAGATTATTTCCATGAAGAGATAAAATCAGGTATGATAGAGATGGGTTACTCCATTGATTGGAGAAGAGAGTTTACTACTATAGTTCCAGGTTATCAGAAATTCATTGAATGGCAGATTACTACCCTAAAGGATAATGGTAGAATCATTCAAGGTTCACACCCAGTAGGATGGTGTCCAGTTGATCAAAACCCAGTATCACAACACGATACAATGGGGGACGTTGAACCAAAGATTGATGATAAAAATTTCTTAATTAAATTCAAGTTTGGTGATTATATTTTTCCAATTACAACACTTCGACCTGAAACAATCTTTGGAATTACAAATCTTTGGGTTAATCCAAACACTGTGTACAAAAAAGTTGCAGTAGATAATGAAAACTGGATAATTTCTGAAGAGTGTGCACACAAAATAGAGTTCTTTGAAAAAGAGGTAAAAATTATCGACAAGATTCCAGGTACCGAACTAATTGGAAAATCAGCTACAAACCATGATGGCCGAGAAATTCCAATATTGCCAGCTGACTTTGTAGAGCCTGGAACAGGTACTGGTTTGGTAATGTCAGTACCAGCTCATGCACCAAAAGACTATCAGGCACTAGTTGATTTTAAGAAAGAACAACCTCTAGGCTCAGAATATCAGCTAATCAAGCCTATTCCAATTATAGTTACAGAAGGATATGGTGAAATCCCAGCTAAAGAGATTTGTGAGAAAATGGGAGTATCAGACCAATCAGATGAAAAGCTAGAAGAGGCAACAAAGGAATTATACCTCAAAGAGTTTACAGATGGAAAACTCAATGAGAAGTGTGCACAATTTAACAATGAAAAAGTGCAGTTTGGACGAGACAAAATCAGAGCATGGTTACAAGAGAATAACTTCCTAGAAAAATTCCCAGTACTTGAGAATGCACCGGTTCGATGTCGTTGTGGAGCTGAATGTGTTGTCAAAGTATTGAACAATCAATGGTTTCTCAATTATGGAGATGAGAAATGGAAAGAACTAGCTCGCAATTGTTTTGATGAGATGAATATTTTACCAAACAATATCAAAACAGAATTCCTAGAGGTAATTGATTGGTTACATGAGAGAGCTTGTGCAAGACAACAAGGATTGGGTACTAAACTCCCATGGGATAAAGATTGGATTGTAGAGAGTTTATCAGATTCTGTGATTTACATGGCATACTATACAATTTCTCGTTTTGTAAATGATGGAACCGTTACTCCAGAGAATCTCACCAAAGAGTTCTTTGATTATATTTTACTTGATAAAGGAGATGTAGGATTAGCTGCAAGTACATCCAAGCTTAGTGAGGAGGTCATAAACACAATGAAAAAAGAGTTTACTTACTTTTATCCAGTTGACTCTAGACATTCAGGACGAGATTTGGTACAAAACCACTTGTCATTTTTTGTCTTGAATCATGTTGCAATATTTGATAAAAAATTATGGCCACAAGAAATTGTTGTCAATGGTAGTGTAATGATGGATGGAGCTAAAATGTCAAAGAGTATGGGAAATATCATTCCATTACGACAAGCAATCAAAGATCATGGTGCAGACCCAATTAGATTAGCAATAATTTCATCAGCTGAATTATTACAAGATGCTGATTTTAACATGGAATCAGTTTCAGGCATTCAAAACAAGCTAGAATCATTACTTGAGGAGTGTTCTGTTGCAAAACAGGGAGAAATTGGCAATTTGGAGGCTGAAGACAGATGGATTTTATCCAAAATGCAGAGTTTGATAGCAGAAGTTACAGAAGCAGTCGAAAAGATGAGATTGCGTGAGGCACTCCATGATGTTTTGTTTTCATTTGAATCTGATTTGAATTGGTATTCTAAAAGAGCACAAGCCAAAGGAAGAGAAGATATCTCTGCCATTTTGCACAAGATAAATTCTGCACGAGTTGCAATGCTTTCACCATTTGCACCACATATAGCCGAAGAGATGTGGGAGAAGTTAGGAAATTCTGATTTGGTATCAAAATCAGCATGGCCAGAATATTCTAAAGAAGATGTTGATGCTACTGCAATACAGTCTGAAGAATTATTGAAATCAACCATTGATGATATTGCAAATATTCTCAAAGTAACTAAGATCACTCCACAAAAAATTGTAATCTATGTAAATTCAGATTCCATGAAATCTAAAGTATATCGTAAAATATTGAGCATAATGGTAGGTGGTCAAAACAACATGGGAGTTGTAATGAAGGATCTCATTGCAGATCCTGAAACTATTGATGCCAAAAAGATGCCAGACTTTGTACAAAAAGTTATCAAAGATTTGCATTCAGAGTCAGAAGTTATCAAAAAAATGAAGCTAGAATCTGATTCATTTGATGAAAAAGAGTTCTTGTCTGCAGAACTATCTAGTATTGGTAAGAAAGAGTTTGGAGTAGAGATACAAGTGTATTCTGAATCAGATGAAGATATCTATGATCCTAAAGGAAAAGCAAGACATGCAAGACCGTTTAAACCTGCAATTTTGATTGAATAGTTTTTAAAATACGTAAGTTTGTCTAGTTAATTTCGTGATTCCAAAAAATAATAGACACACCAAAGTATTGATTTACTTCGTGGCAGAGGATGCAACAAAATTTATGAATCAAACGAATCAAGATATACATTTCAAATAGAAATTAGAAAAAAATTAGTTCAAATCTACAAATATCTGGGAAATAATCCTGCACAGATTACCTTGATTGTTCAGGAATGGTATGTATTGTATTTGTGTGAGTTATTTTTTCAATCTGTCTTATTTTTTGCAATGTCTTTTCAAATGAATCTGTAGATTCATAGATTATCTTGCAAATAAAATCAAAAATTCCATATGTTCCTTGCACTTCATCGCATAACTCTTTGAGTTTTGCTATAGTTTCTATCTCAAAACCCATGTCACAATTAACTAAAACAAATGATATTCCCATATTGCCTTCATTATGATAAATAAAATGATAAAGTAGATCAAGCATATTGCTTACATTTATATAAATTTAATACAAAATCATGAATGAATGTTAAGATTATATCAAAAATACTTAAATTCCATTTTTGCGTATTGATAATGACGAGGAACTATCATACCTGCCGAAATTCAAAGAGAGAACTTTGAGGAGGCAGACAGATAGAAAAAAAGGAAAACACGAAAAAAGATGGAAACATCTAGAATTCGATCATGTTTTCCAGTAGTCCTCGTTTCCTATTTCGTTATTTTTCTGAAAAACTTTATGGGCATTGTCATTTAGTTTAAATTTTGGCTTTGCAAATACTAATGATTCTAGTTTAGAATCTAAATCAAATCTCTTTAATGATTGATTTTATTTTTTCCACTACTTCAGGAGTTATCTCCATGTCTTTGTGCTCTGCTTTTGCATGTTCTGCTACTTTTCCCATCAATTCTTCTTCTGTTTGTGCAGTTGCAGACCATCCGCAGTCAGATCCTGCATCAGAGCAGCTAATACTTTTTGTCATAGTACAAATCAGTTAAAGAAGTATTTATTTTATTTACCAATTCAAAAAGAGTTTAAAGTATTTAGATCCCACTGATGAATCCTACTAATTCCTTTTATGCTAAAATCCTGAGATGAATTCAGTATTCCTACAACGAGTCATTAGTAATACTACGTCCAGAGGTTGGGCAATTTGGCCCAATCTTTTCTTATCATGATTGCTCTGGAATTCTATTGAATTGTTACCCACTCGTAGATGTATCGAACTTGCTCCATTATTACCTCATTGAGTTCAGATAATCTCTCTTCAAATTCAGAAATTTCTATTTTGAGTTGTTGATTTTCTTCTTCTAGTTCTGCAATTCTCTGCTCTAGTATTTTCTCATTAGAGTTGTCATAATATGGTGCATCATATGCTTCTACATAGTCATGTTGCGATGACTCTCTTTGAGTGGAGCCATCATATTTTGAATGATCATCTATGTAATCGTGTTTTTTATCCCCTTCATATTTTTCAAAAAATGTCAATACACGTTTTGCCTCATCATGTGTTAGGTCAGTTTCTGATATTATCAAGTCAAGTAACACATCAATTTCTCCTGCCATCCAAAGTCGCTCGATTTTCTCCATTGGTATGGCATCCATGATTTTATTTGCTAATGGCTCTATTGTTTGCCATTCAGGATCAAATTCATGTGGTTCTTTGTATTCTTGGAATCGCTCATCATAGTTTCTATCATCATAGTTTCTATCATCATAGTTTCTATCATCATAGT
>JBHHVF010000019.1:0-21321 GCA_046754145.1 Candidatus Nitrosopumilus sp. | reverse complement strand
TGCTTAATGCAGCAAGTAACAGATTGACTAGTAGATTAAATCCAGCATGGAAAGGGGATCCTATCCATGTAGACTTGAGATATAATCCTGGAAACATTATGAGTGTTGTAATTTCAGATGTTCACAAAGATGGAACTATCACAAACACAGGATTGTTAAACAGAAGAGCAGAAGGTTTCAAATGGACATTTTCTTTTATTGTAAACTTTGCAGCTGAAACACAAAGATCAGAATTAAAAGAAGCAATATTACTTTTAGATGAACCTGCAAGAAATCTTCACCCCACACAACAAATGGGGATTTCAGATTTATTGAAAAATTTAGCTGGTTCAAACCAAGTATTGTATGCAACACATTCACCATTTATGATCTTTGATTATACTCCAGGAAATCTACTTGTTGTAGAGTTAGATAAAAGAAAACATCTCAGTAGAATCTTTTATGATTATTGGAATGCTGATGATAAAACACTAACACCAATTTTGTATGGATTATCTAGAGGTCAAGTTGAATCTATTGTAGATAGAGAGATAGGAACAAACTCTAGACCAATAATTATTGTAGAGACAATGTCTGATTCAATGTATCTAAATGCTTTTGACAAGTTCTTACAGGATCCAAATATCTCAATGAATCCTCTCAATGTTGTTGCAGCATATAACAAAAATTCAGTTTTACCTTTAGCAATATTTTACAGAAATCATGGGTACAAGACATTTGTTTTACTAGATAATACCGAAGAATCCAAGCAAATTTCTGCCCAGTTAGTCTCAAATGAGTTCTCGCCAATTCAGACTATATTTTTTGAGAGAGAAGGAAAAAAGTTAGAATCAATTGAGGATTATATTGTTCTTGAAGATTATTTACATGTAGTAAATCAGACTTATGAAATAAAATTGAGACATGAAGGATTTTCAAATCTTACACCTCAAGATGTTACTTTGAAAGGAAGTAAAGGGATCTTAGACAGATTAAGAAAGATATGGCAAGAACATAAAGAAGATGATTGGGGAGAATTTGACAATGAAGAAATTACCAGATACATTTGTGAAAAAATTACACTAGAAGAGACCAGTTTCCTATCAGATAAAACAAAAGACCAATTCAGATCATTGTATAGATTAATTGCAGAGAGAATCAGACAATATCAAAATGTAGTTACAAAGCCAGACTTGGACAAATTTCAAAAGGCTAAGAATTAAGATTTAAGAAGGTTTCTCATGAAAAATACTGAAGTAAAAAATAAGGAAACAGTAAAAACTCTTTAAGGTTTAAGTGAGAGATGACTAGTTTGAATTACATGAATGAATCCTCGACGAGAGGAATTTTCCTTTCAATAGTATTATTATTTTCAATAGCACTTGTTATAATTCCATCAAATGCATATGCAGAAGAAGTAGATGTGAAAAGTTTTTCCTTTGAGGAGACAACAATTATTGAAGTAACAAATGATTCAGATGAAGAAGTTAACACTTTTAGAATTTGGCTTGGAAGTGATTCTAGTTTCAAATCTTTTAAAACAGAAGAAGGATGGGTCGGTGAAAAAACTCCACAAGGAGTTATAATTTTTACATCATCCGAAACAATCAAACCAGGTGAATCTGTAAAGTTTGGAGTCAAAACTGACAATGAAAAACCTGGAATTAATTGGAAAGCAGTAGATAAAGCAGATGAACAGATGGATACAGGTAAAGTGTTACCAGGTGAATTACCAAAAGTAGTTCAAAATACTCCACCTAAACAAGAAAGTACAGAAAATACAAGTCCAGCAAATACAGGTGCAGGCATATCTACAGAATCAATATTTAGAATAGTGCCAGAAAAACCAAACATAGGTTCATCAATTAGGGTTACAGGGGATCAGTTTGGAGCATCACAAGAATTTGATTTTTACATTGATTCAAAAAAAATTGGTAGTTTTGAAACAGATGAAAACGGTCACTTTATGACTACAATGAAAATTCCTGAAGAGCAAAAAGCTGAAAGAGTAGATTTGAAAATAAAAGATAAAGATGGAGAAGAAAAAAGTATCAGTATTAGAATAGGTGATCTAGGTACTCTAATTCCAACATCAGAAAATATCAAACTTACAATTAAAGGACTTCCAGATGTTATTAACAGAGGAGACTTTTTAGAGATTTTTGGAACTGGAAATCCAAATAGTGCAATCACTGCAAAAATTACTAGTCCAGATGGAGAAATTATCAATTCAAGAACAGCAGAAATAGATGCCAAAGGAGATTGGGCATTAGATGAACCAATCATCGTAGCATTAGATGCTCCATTTGGAAAATATAGTGCAACCATTACTGATGGAAGAGAAGAGATAGTAAAACATTGGACACTTGAATCAGACAAAGTAATAATCATAGCCCCAATTAGTTTAAAGATCGAACCAGGTGAAATCATGAAATTTAATGGAACAGCTGCACCAAACAAATCAATTGAAATGGTGTTAGAAGATCCTTTAGGTAAAGAGATTTTTGCAGATATTATTCAAACTGATAGTTCAGGTTATGTAGAATTTGAGTTTCCAACAGAACAAAGTACTGCGGAAGGAACATACACCTTAATTGCAACACAAGAAAAGGAGAAAGAGTTTATTTTTGCAGGAATTGGAGAATTACCAACAATTCCAGTCAACTTAGAATTTGACAAGTTGAATTACAAAGCAGGAGATACTGCAATAATTTCACTTGTAGGAAAAGGATCAGAAATTGTTAGTTTACTAGTTATTGATCCTTCTGACAAACCAAAAGGAGATGCAATATCTATAACATTACAACCAGATGGTAGAGGAACATACTCTCTTGATCTAGAAGGATATGGTTCTGGGGTATATTCAGCCGTGATTAGCAAGGGAAGTACTCAAAACACAGAGATCTTTGCTGTAGGCCTGCAAACAGGTTCTGGTGAAATTGAGATCAGCACCACAAAATTAGAATATCTGCCTAGTGATTCTATTTTGATTTTAGGGGATACTGGTCCCAATGCATTACTAACTGTCACATTAATTGATCCTGATGGAAATGAGGTTAAAGTAAAAGAAACTTTCTCAGATAAGGAGGGAAAAATTTCTGAAAGTTCTTTTAGAATTCCAAATGATGGAAAAACGGGAACATGGACAATTAATGTAAAAAGTGGTTCAAACTTTGAAACTACAGAAATTGAGGTTTTAGCAACATTAGAGGAAGGAATGATAATATCAATTGAAGATGGAGCTGAAATTCCTGGATTTGGAAAAACAATCACAATCAGAGTAACAGGTGCTCAACAAACCGTATCAATTGAGATAACATCTGAAGATGGTGAAATTATCGGAGAGTTGTCATTCCCAGCATCAGCACAAGGAGAAATCAATCAGCCTTGGATAATTCCTAAAGATACTGAACCAGGAACTTATACAATAAAAGCATCAGATGCATTTGATACTGCAGAACTCATTTATGAATTAGAATAAGAATTTCAAACAATTTTATTTTACCAAAAAACCTCAATAGTCATGAATCTTAGAGAAAAAATTGCAGAATATCCAAATTTTCCTAAAAAAGGAATTTTGTTTAGAGACTTTAGTCCAGTTTTAAAAGATCCAGCAGCCTTATCCTTAATTGCTGATGAATTTTCAAAACATTTTCATCCAAAAGATATTGATTTGTTTGCTGGAATTGAATCAAGAGGATTCATTTTAGCGTCTATTTTAGCCTCAAGATACAACAAGGGGATGATAATGATTAGAAAAGCAGGAAAATTGCCTGGAAAGACTACAAAATTATCATATACAATTGAGTATGGCAAGGATGCAATAGAGATTCAAAAAGACATCATCAGTGAAGGGCAGAGAATACTCATTTGTGATGATTTGCTTGCAACTGGAGGAACTGCAAAAGCATCTGCAAAATTAATTGAGAAAGTAGGAGGAAAAATTGTAGGTTTTGCATTTCTCATAGAGCTAACAGAACTAAATGGAATGAAAGGAATTAGCAAGTATGATTGTAAATCATTGGTGAGATACTAATGGAAAAAGATGTAGAGATTGGGATTTTTGGAGGGACAGGAATTTATGATTCAGGTTTACTTGAAAATGCACAAGAAATTGATATTGATACCCCTTATGGTAAACCATCAGATACTATAACAGTAGGAACTTTCAATGGAAGAAAAATTGCTTTTCTTCCAAGACACGGAAAAAAACATACTATTCCACCACATATGATTAATTTTAAAGCAAATATTTGGGCATTCAAAGAATTAGGAGTTACAAGAATAATTGCACCTTCAGCAGTTGGAAGTCTAAAAGAAGAACTAGAGCCGGGACACTTTGCATTACCATCACAATTTATAGACTATACAAAATCAAGAGATGGATCATTTTCAGAAAATGGCAGAGTTATTCATATTTCAGTAGCTGATCCTTTTTGTCCAGAATTACAATCATCAATTCTTCAAGTAACAGATAAACAGGATTTGAAAATGCATAAAGATTGCACCTATATCTGTATTGAAGGCCCACGTTTTTCAACTAAAGCAGAATCAAAGTTCTACATAACAACAGGGGCAGATATCATTGGAATGACACTTGTTCCAGAATGTCAGCTAGCAAGAGAGGCACAGATGTGTTATGCATCAATCTCAACAGTTACAGATTATGATGTTTGGGCTGAAAAGCCTGTAACTGCAAAAGAAGTCATAGCTACACTTTCAAAGAATGTAGAAAGAATAAAGGCAGTATTGACAGAATTGATTGATAAAATTCCTGAAACTAGAAGTTGCTCTTGTGCTAAGGCATTAGAAGAAGCAGAGTATTAATCATCTACAAATGATTCTTTTTTGAGTCCTTCTGGAAGAGTTAAATCCCCTTGAAGTAAGTGCTTCTGAAGTGACATTATAACTTCGTCAACATCATACCCTAATTTTTCTAATTCTTTCTCAGTATTGTTAGAAAGCTTGGCACCAACATTTTGTCCACCAATCCTACCAAATGCAATTGCAGTAAAACGAAATTCATTACCATCTAAAATAAATTTCCCAGTAATCTTTGCAGCCATCTGGCTTCCATGAATATTATTAATGTGAACTTTAAGATCCATTTTAAAAATTAAATTTCAACAGCCTTGTTAACATTATCATCAATTAAAAAGCTCCAATGCTTATCATCCTCAACTTTAAAATCCTTAACTGCTAGTGGTATTATTTGTTCATCTAAGCATTCGTGTTTGATTTCAGTATTTTCTTTCATTTTAACTAATTTCCATTTGTATTTTCCTTGTTGTAATTTACATACTGTAACTGCCCATTTTGCATCAGGATCAATTTTTGGCATTCCTACTAAATCAGCTAACTCTTCTATTCCAAGTTGTTTTTCTTCACAGAATCGTTTCTTACAAACACCACATCTCCAAACATCAACTGAGCCAATTGTTCTCTCATCTATGTTGATATTTACTACTCCAAAGTAAACAGGCTGATGTTTACAAGTTTCAGTGTCAATACTCAATGTTGTTCACCAATTCACAGTATTATTTAGTTCTTGCATCATCATAGGGTTTTTCTAAAATTGAACCAATATTATCAACAATTTTGTTTCGTTTAAATTCAATATTTTCTCGTTCACACAGTTTTCTATACATGTTAACTGCCGTAAATCTAGGATGCATTGCCTCAAACTCAGTTTCAGAAAAATCTATGAAAGCACCATAATCCATTAGTTTTTCAGCTGCCTTTTGGGCATCATTCAAAGGAATCTTCAATTTTTCTGCAATTGTTGTTAAAGACATTTTTCCATAACATGTAACCAACAAATACACTTTAGCTTGAATGGGTTCTAATTTGATTTCAGAAATTAGATCATTTTCAATGCTAGAAGAATTCATCATTTTTGAAATAAATTATAATGAAATAAAAATGATCTATACAGCTACTTTTTGATCAGAAATTTTTTAGAAATTTTCAGGGATATAATCATAGAAATAAAATAAACCATTGCGCCAAAAATAAATCCATAAAGTAAATCATCAAGAAAAACCCAAGTTAGAACAAATGCAACAAGTGATGGAATTGTAATAATTATAGCAACAAGTGTTCCTCTCAACACAATTTCTCGCATTGTAAGTTTTGGAGATATTTTATCATCAGACAATAGCCAAATTTTGAAAAATGGTAATAAAAACCAAAGATACTTTATATTTGGTAAACTCAGATTTCTACTGTTTGGCAAGTTATAAAGGAACATATTCAAATGAACAATCATTAAATTTTGTAATACCAATTATTGTAATTTTATTTTTAGGCATAATCTACATGATGACACAAAGAGCAGACTCAGGCTTTGTAAGTTTTATCTTAATTGGTGCAGCTGCAATAACAATGTTTTACTGGGTTAGAGTTCTAAAAAAGATGACAAAGGATCAAAAACCAGCATATTCTCAAGTAAGAGAACAAGAAACAAAGAACTGGGTCTATGATCTAATCAAAGGTGAAGGCGAATTTGTTTTTGTAGCTGAAGTGCCAGGTCCAGAAGATAAAATCGCAGTCAGATTATTAGATGGAATGTTATACATACGTGGAACTGCAGGATTTTCAAAAGAAGTTCCAATAGAAGGGGCAAGTAACATGCAGATATTTGATTTCAAATACAGAAATGGTGTTTTAACACTCAGAATAAAATAACTATAGACTTTTTGCTAGTTCTAATTTTTGTGGCAGATATTTGTCAGTAATATTAGTGAGACCATATTTTGCGAAAGCCTCTAATTCTGCCTTTCTTTTAATTTTCAAAAAGACATCTAGTTCTTTTTTCCAAATTCCAGATTCATATCTTGGATCCTTTTGAAGATCATAACATCTCTTAATATCAGATTCAGTCATAGGGATTGTTGGTAGTTTATATTTTTCAATATCAGTAGCCCAAACTCCAACCCATTTTGCATCAGGAACTGTAAGTTCTCTTAGATGAGCAGCATTAGCTGAACCAGATTTGATAACCATCGCAATATGTTCTCCATACACATCACCGTCAGTAAGAACAATTACAGGCAGTCCCATTTCATCATGAAGTCGTTTCAACAAAGTTCTAGTTGAACGGGGAGCTTGTCCACCAGTGTTAATAATTATAGACTTGAATTTTTTATCAATTTGTTCTTCAACAAATCTTGTAAAAAGACCACCTTTTTCAATAGCAATCACAATTTCGGCACTAGTATCAACTAATTCTGCAGTAGTCAAACTAGGACCTATAGAGTATCCATCAGGGTGGTTAGATAGATTCATCGTTTTTCCTTCATAACCAGGAATTGTATACTCTATATTCAAATCACCAAAGATAGAGCTTCTCTCTTCAGGAAATATGTGAAAGTCTTCTCGAGGTTTAGATGTTACAGCCTCTAAATCTACAATAATGTTATCAGATTCAGATTGATCTTCAAATTCTACAGCAAATGCTTGAGATGAGTAATAGACATCTCTTAGGGTGGATGATTTTTTTTCTTGGGTTAATCTATTTGCAAAAAATGCAAGCCACATTAATTGTGTAAAAGATCTTAACTGAGCAGAATTTTTTGAACTTCTCAAAGCAGAATTATTGCCTAAAATGTATTGTCTAAGCTTTTTATCATAAACAATGTTGCTTACAGATCTACTTGGTATGGAGAATTTTGGAAATTGTCCATTATCTAAATCATCATAGATTTTTGCACCGTGACTTTTAAGCATCTCAAGAATATTCTTTTGTTTTTCTTTAGCTTTTTTACTTAGTTCTTTTGATTTACTGGTTTTCAATTGGTTTTTCCTCCTCTATTGGTGTTTTAGATTCAATTGCAGTTTCTTCTTCTAACATTTTCTTGTAATTAGGTTCTTTTTTCTTGCCAGCTAATTCTGTACAAAATTCTGCAATCATTGGAATATATTTTGCATAAAGATTTGATCTCTTTTTTGCCATTTCAGCTTGACCTCTTTTTGACATATATCCTGCTAATTTTCTTGATAGGAATTGCAATGCCAATCTTAACTCTCGTTCAATTTCTGGCCTGTCAGCAACATTTTCTTTTCCTGCCGTTTTGTACGGAATTCTAGTAGAGCAAATATGAGATACAATAATGAATGGGGGATCACCTTTTACCTTGTATCTGCCCCAATCAGTATCATTAACAACTTTAAGAACTACATCACTGCCTTCATCATAGAGTAATGGAATTCTGTTGGCATATCTATAGATATGAGGTCCACCAGATTTGATTTCACCACCATATGCAATACCCATCTCAATTATGAAAGGAAATCCAGAATAGGCAGAGGCGGGACGTTGAACTACAGCAGTAAAATCAGGATTAAAGAATTTCTTGATTCCTTTTTCTAGAGGTGCTTCACCTAATGGTGCAAGACAACTTGAATCAGGTGCCATAAAATCATCGAATTTTTGAAGGGAATCACTTAGGTTGACTAATTCTTGGTTTGTCAAAGTACCCATTCGTTTTTCAGGCTTGATTTTTGCAAATTCTGCAAATTTGACTGCAGTAGTTGGACCTATACGTTGGAATCTTTTAGTCAAAAATGTAGTGAGTGGTTCGCCCTGAACAGTATGAGTTAATTGATTGTAATGTGGACTTTCAGGATCCATATCAACTGATTTTGATTGTGAATCACCAAAATCCCAATAGAATAATTTTTTGTTAGGTACATCGAGATCTTCAATTTTAATTTTATTTAGTTTTTCAAAATCCATTTTTAGAAAAGACATCAAAGAAATCACTACTCGAGTTTGACGTGGAAGAGCTTTCCCTTTTTTCCTTGCTTTTTCCATGATTGCAGTAAAACTAAGATTTTTCTTGGACAATCCTAAATCTTTTCTAACTTTTTCAATCATTGCATCATCAATATTTGGAATTTCAAATTGTGATTCAACTATCATTCTTCGTATTCTTTCAACATCAATACCGTGAGGGTGTGGTTTAATTATTGTTGGAGGTGGAGGGATGTCTTTTACAAATCTTGGATGACTAAATTTTTGTCCTTTAGGATCATCAAAAGTTATTGATGCATAAGGAGTAATCAAAGAAGTTTCATATACATAATCTCTGATTTTGTTACCTGCTTTTGAGTAATCTCCTTCTAAACAAATACTTACAGAAAGACCTTTTTTTGAAACTTCTTTTGTAGTATGTTTTACAATCACAGGTTTATTTTTTTGAATATCTAATAATACATCAAACTGATCTTGGGTCACTCCATCAGTAGAACTTTTCACTGTAACAGGTTTGTTAGTTGTAATTTGTCCATACAAAATTGCCATGGTTGCACCAAGTCCAAACATTCCTCTAGCTTGTTTGAGTCCAAATTTTGAACCATAAAGTACAGTTCCAAATGCAAGAGGCACATGATCTGCATCTACTCCAGGACCGTTATCCTTAACTGTCAAAATATAGGGCTTGGGATCTGGTTTTTCAGGCTCAACTGCCTTGATTGTTAAATGAACATCTGGAAGAATTCCTTTTTGATCACATGCATCTAATGCATTTTCAACAAATTCTCGGACAGCAGTATAAAGAGAACGTGTAGGATTACTAAAACCAGCTAAATCACGATTACTGTAAAAGAATTCACTAGGAGATATTTGATTAAATTTTTCTTGAATAGGAGGCATCTTAATCTTCCCACAATTTCATTTTTTCTTGTTTTTCTTTTCGATTTGCAGCTTCTAATTTGGTGTAAACTGGACCATGATTGCTTCCACTTGAAATAGATGATATCGCATCAACTGCTAATCGTAATTTACTTGAATCACCAATAATTGAAACAGTTTTTCCATAAACTGAGATATGAGTACCAGTAAGATTTTCCATGTTTTGTCTTGCTCTACCACCTTCTCCAATAATTCTCCCTTTTATCCTTTCAACATTTGCGTTAGACTTTCCAGTAAATTCTCTGAGATCTATTACATGCAATGCATTTTCACCTTTTAACAAAGTCATAGCGTTTTCAGGCGAAAAACCTCTACCAATTGCTGTAACAATTTCCATTGCTTTGAATGGTTGAATTTTTTCAACATCACCTTCAGATTTTATTAAAACTTCTCCTGTATCACCATCAATATCCAAAGTGACATAACATAATTTCTCAATTTTTGATTTTACATTACCTGATTTTCCAATCAAAACAGCTATTCTATCATTTGGAATACGGATTAGTTTTTCAAAGCTCATTTTATAATCTCCTCAAATAATGTATCTGAATCTTCAACAGAAATTCCTCGTTTATTGAAGAATTTTGTAATGTTATTAATATCTCTTTTAAGAAATTCTTGAGAGTTAGGATGTCTGAGATCAACTGCAGAACCTAAATCAAAAACTACTAAACCATTTTCTGTTTTGAAAATATTGTATTCTGAAAAATCACCATGAACTAATTTGGCTTTATGATAAAGATCTTTAATAATTGAAATTGCTTGATTATAGTCATTTTCGTCTACCTGTGAGTCTAACAATGATTTGCAGGGTGCACCATTTTCACCCACAAATTTCATTGCAAGCACATTATTTGTGACATGTAGTGGTTGCGGAACAGGAATTCCAGCATCATGACATTGTGATAAATTCCGAAATTCTTTTTTTGCCCACAGATAAACTAGATTTTTTGTGCCTTTTTTTAGGTTTGAAAATCTTGGATCGCCAGTAATATAGGGTTCACGCTTTTTGAAATTTGAAGTGCTCACCAGATAAATTTTCAAAGCAACACTAACATCATTATCATCAACACCCCAAAAAAGAACTGATTCTTTTCCAGCACTTACAGATCCATTAACATATGCAATGATATGATCTGTGATCATTTTGTAAAGAGTCATTACAGTAGGTTTGTCTAAAACTTCATTGACAACTTTTCCTTTTTTGAAACCATCTTCCAAACGTTTACGTTTAGATTTTGAAATTAGTTTGTTATCTATTTTAGATTCTAATTTCTTACTAAGTATATCAGTCATTAAATGATTTCACCACTACTAGATAAAAGGGATTTCTTTTTGAATGAAAAATATTGTGAGGTAAAAACAAGATTAGGCAACATGTTACATTTTGAAAACAATTAGAAACGGGACATCAGAAATTGTTTTAACACCAGATTCAGAACCGATTCCAAGTTCGATAGATAGAGAAATAGTTTCTTTTCCAACCATGTTAATAATTGAAGAATTTTTCAATAATGTTTTTGCTTCTTCTTTGTCAACCAATTTTTCACCATAATAGCTTTCACTGATATGCATGTTTAATTCATCTTGAATAATTTTTTTTCCTAATAACTCAACATCACAAATATTGAGCATCATATTTTTCTGATAATCAGTAATTCTTACTGAAAATTGCATTATGCGTATTTACCTTTTAGAGTAGATTTTGCACCACAAGCTTCACAAATTAAAAATGAAATACGGCTTTCTTTAGTGATTTTTGTATCAGGGCTTTTACATGTAGGACATTCAAGATAATCTTTTACATAAATTTGGAATAATCTAGTAAAGTCATCAGGAGCTCGTCTTCCAATAAACATTGCTTTGTCACCTAGTCTTTCAGCAGGAACTGCAAATTCTTTTGAGAGATACTGTAGAACTTTGTCTGGATCTCTCCGTAGAACCTTTGGAAATTCTGAAAAATTACGCAAGAAAGTCTTTTGACCTTCCCACATTACATCCACAACTGGGAGTTCGAATCGGGTTGAAGACTCTTTTTTGGTATCACCCAGTTTATCATGAATACGTTTGAGTAGATTTTCATATTCTGCTTTGGTCACAAAAAAGAGTACACACTAGACTCTATATTGGTTTTGAAAAAGAGAAATCGTGTGGATTTTTTTATAGATTATTCCATCTTTCCTATACGGAAAACATTAGTTCCACATGTTGGACATGTACCTTTTACGGCAGGACGTCCGTTTTTTAGTTTAGTTTCTTGGGGATCTTTTATGTCCCTTTTTTCTCTGCATTTTACGCAATATGCTGTAACCATTCTAAAATTTGTCAAACTTGGTGGTATTTAGGAAGAGGCTGTGAAGATTATTTAGCTATAGACTACACACGCGTAAATTTTTTCAGGTGTCAAAAAGCAATAATTGTTAAAAATTTCAATGAATGTAAGCATTTTTTAAAAAATTATGATTAGAATTATAAAATAAGAGTTCTTTTTCTAACATTTGTTAAACAGATGATAGTTTTTCAATAGATTATCAGTTATAAACTCCCTAATTGTTAAATTACAAAATGGCATCAAAAAAGGGAATAGCAGTCACTGCCATAATATTAGCAGCAATTACTGGTACAAGTTTTCTATTATGGATAGTTCCACAAGATAATGAAACAACATTTGTGGTATCAGATTATGCAGACTATCTTGATGGAGTAAAAAATATCCATGAAGTTTTACAAGAATCAATGGATATTGAGTACCAAAATTTACGAACCGGTGAAATTTCTCCAGAAGACTACATTGCTATAACTGAAGTAACATCATCACAAGTAACTGCTCAAATAAGTGAATTTGTGACATCAAAACCACCAGAAGAATGGCAAGATAGTTACATTAACTACATGGATGCAATGAAAAAATTCAATTCCTACATTGTTGAAACCAAAGTTTTAGCTGATATGATTGAAAAAGGAAGTACAGAAGTAGAAATGGTGGAAACTGTGCAAGAAATAGAGTCATTAAAAGCAGAATCTCTGGAATATGTCAGAGTTTCTGATGAATCAAGACCTTAGCCTCAAAACCACATTTTACTAATCACAATCGTTGGAAATCGTTAAAAAGCAATTCTGTAGTAATAATTAGAATGTCTCAACAGTCTGGCAAGGTGGAAAAAGATGTTAATGCGTCTACAGCCAACAAATTACTTGTAATTTGTGTTGATAGAGATAATGATGTAGGAGAAAAAACCGGTATTGTCACACCAGTAGTAGGCAGAGATGCTTGTATTGAAGCAGCTCAAAGATTAGCTTTAGAAGATCCTGAAGATGCAGATTCAAATTCGATTTTTTCAGCAATCAAAACATATGAAGATTTAATCAGTAAAGGTTACCAAGTTGAAGTAGTAACTGTTGCAGGGGTTAAAGATAGAGGAGTTCAGGCTGATGAAAAAATTCTCGCCGAAGTAAGAAAAGTTTTAGAAAAGTTTTCTGCAAATGGTGCAGTTATAGTTTCTGATGGAGAAGATGATGAAAGTGTTATTCCAGTAATTCAGAATGTTTTACCAGTCGTTTCTGTACAACGTGTTGTAATGAAAGTGAGTAGAAGTGTAGAGTATTCTTATGCAGTTTTTGGAAAATATCTAAAAATGATTGCTTATGATTCAAGATATTCAAAGTTCTTTTTAGGAGTTCCAGGAATTCTTTTGTTAATTGGTGGAATTGCAACTGTATTTGAAATTACTGGAGAGATATTTGCTGTTCTAGTAAGTATTTTGGGTGGAGCATTTTTGATCAGAGCATTTGATATAGATAGAGCATGGTCAAGTTGGTCAAAACCAACTCCGATGGGTTTTATCAGAATGTTTACAATGGTTGCAGGAGTATTACTAATTCTTTCATCAGTGCCCGCTGGAGTTAGTGCAGTTGATTCTGTGTTACTTGAAGCTGATGTAGAATTTGTTGCAAAGATTACAGACAAGGTAATAATTGGTCAATTTGTTGCAGGTGCATTACCAATTTTATGGATTGGAATGGGCGCAATATTTGCTGGAACATTACTAAGTAATTGGATTGGAGGAGTTCCAAGACAAATTAGTGACATTCTAAGAATTATTGTTTTGGCAGCACTTTATCCAACTTTAGCACAGTTTACCAACATAATGATTCATGATGAAAGTTCATTTACTTTGATCCCACCACTGTTAGGAGGATTAGCCGCAACTTTAGTTTCTGCTACAATTCTCTTTAAGAAATATAGAAAACAGAAAGATCAAGAGATGGTTTCTGACTAAATTCAACCCAAAATTCATCAAAAAAACAAATTTCTGAAAAACACTGATATCTTCAACTATGTGTCAATCATCAAGGTGACAAGATATTAGCAAAATAATAGATGGGATTTTTCAATTATCAGGACTCTACAAGATCTACGGAAAGAGGCTAGAAAGTGAAATTCAAAATGGGGACATTCCAAATCATGTTGCTTTAATTTTAGATGGGAATAGAAGATGGGCTAAAAGGCATTTAACATTACCAAAAGAAGGGCATTGGAAAGGTGCTGATGCAGTAGAAAATCTTCTTGATTGGTGTGAAGAATTTGATATCAAAATTGTTACACTATATGCACTTTCGGCAGAAAATTTGAACAGAAATGATGATGAATTAGAACACATTTACGAATTAATTCGTATGAGACTAGAAAAATTATACAATGATCCTAGAATCCACAGATGTAAAATGAGAGTGAAGGGTATTGGAAGAATTGAATTATTACCAGATTCTATTAAAGAAGTTTTAAAACGATTAGATGATGCCACAAAAAATTATGATAATCATTTTCTAAATATTGCATTAGCATATGGAGGACAATATGAGCTAGTAGATGCAGTAAAGAAAATAGGAGAAAAAATCAAAGAAGGATCTTTAAATGTTGATGACATTAACAAAAAAGAGATCGAGTCAAATCTTTACACGTCACACTTACCACAATCATCACCAGATTTGATTTTGAGAACATCCGGAGAGAAAAGATTAAGCGGATTTCTTATGTGGCAAAGTGCCTATAGTGAATTAGTTTTTATGGATATTTTTTGGCCAGAATTTAGAAAAATTGATTTGATGAGAGCAATCAGGACTTTTCAAGAAAGAAAAAGAAGATTAGGGAAATGATAGAAGAAACTTCTGCTGGAATTGTATTGTTTAGAAAAGAAGATTCAAAAATTTTATTTTTACTTTTACATTATCCTTCTGGACATTGGGATTTTGTAAAAGGAAAAATGGAAGAAGGTGAATCAACTCATGAAACTGCAATTAGAGAAACAAAAGAAGAAACTGGAATTACAGACATTACATTTTTAGAAAACTTTGAAGAGTGGATTAAATATGATTTTCAATATCAAGGAGAGTTAGTTCACAAAAAGGTAGTATTTTTTTTGGCTGAAACAAAAACTAAAGAAGTCAAAATTTCACATGAGCATCTTAATTACACGTGGATGGATTATAATACATCTATGGAAAAAACTACATTTGATAATGCAAAAACTGTGTTAACAAGAGCACAAACATTACTTACCAATACTCTCTAGCTGCAATTTCTTTGCCACACTAACAGGATTTTTTGAATTTAGAATAGTTCTACCAACAATTAGATAATTAGTTCCAGCTGAAATTACTTCATTTGCACTTCCACCTTGAGTGCCAACACCTGGGGAAAATATACTCAATTTTTTTCCTGCTTTTTTAGAACAATATTGTATAATTTTTGGGAAAGTAGCTCCTACTACAATACCATCGACTTTTGCAGTTAGAGCCCAATCCAAAAATAATTGATATAATTGCTGTTTTTTTCGCATTTTTATTTCCATATCATATGATAGTTTAGCCTCGGGTGCACTCATATGACATAAAGTGATAACACCTTTCTCATTTTTATGAGCAGATTTTACCAAATTTTTCAGACTATCAAGACCCATGATAGGATTTGCAATAACTGCATCAAATCCTAAATTCCAAAGATTCTCAGTTGTTACACGATTAGTGTTTCCAATGTCATTGAGTTTAATGTCTGCAATTGTTTGCAGTCCATACCTGTGAGCTGTTTTGTTAATTTTGATAATTTCTTTCCCACTCAAAGGAAGAAGTAAATGGAAATTTAGTTTAATTCCGCATAGAAAAGGATGTAATTTTTTGATATTTTCAATAGTTTTTTTTTCTAAATTTTTTACTGAAGGATCATAGTCATTGGCAAGAATTACATTTCCATGAGTTTTTGAGGATTTTGAAAGTCTAGTTCTGAAGGTGACCATAATCAACTAATGGATGTGTGTCTTTTAATTTTATTATTTTGATATATGAATAACCATGTTCAGAGGGATTTTCTACAAAAATAGGTTCAGAGCCATTATTTGGTGTAAATTTCATGAAGGGTTTTTGTGGATCGCTATCTAAAACTACATGACAAAAGTAAGATGTCCCTTCATCATTGAAGTTCATGAAAACTCCAATAAGCCATTTATCATTACGTGGAAACAGAAACAATGGAAAAGGAATTTCTTCAAAGCCCCAAGTAAGTTTTGCAAGACTAGACATATCTTCTAATTCAATTGGTTGATATCTATCAAGAGTTCCATTACCTGGTTTCAAAGTTTTTGGAAGAGATTTAATTCGAACTATAGGAGAATAGAGTTTACTATTATCAGTAGTAGTATTAACAATTTCAGATTCTTCTTTACCTCCTTTTAGTCCATAGCAAAGATAATGACCTTGATGTTCTAATGGAGTATAATACACAATTGGTTTTTCTTTAAGAATATCCATTTGTACTGATAAAATTTTTTGTCCATCATGATCATGCAAAAAAGATACACGAGGTGCACGCTCAAGTGCACAAACAAGCCTAGAGAATTCTAAAGTAGAATTTACTTGAATGTAACGAGGTAATTTATCAGTAGAAGAATTTTGTTTGTCCACAGAGATTTTCTGTATTGTATCAAATTAAACTTATCCAAAAGTTGGGAGCCTAGCTTCTACGATCAATGACATCATTAATAGCTGGACCAGTTCCAATGATTGTTACAGGCGTGTTTAATTCATCTTCAATATTTTTTATGAATGATTTTGCATCATTAGATAGTTTATCAAATGACGTTTCACCTGCACAGTCAGAAAAGAGAACATCTAATTTTGTAATAGAGATTTGCGTTGCACCATTAAGCATAATTGCACGCCTAGCTAAATCAAAATCAAAATCAGCAGCACGTCGTTGACGTCCAGTTACAGTACCAAACTCTGACCATCCTTTTTTTTCAGCCTCTTCAAGGGAGAGTTCTTTTTCAAGAGGGCCAGTTCCAACACGCGTAACATATGATTTGAAAACAATAATCACTTCGTCAACTTTGGTAGGACCAAGGCCAACATCAGCACATATTCCAGATGCAGTAACATCTTTTGATGTTACAAATGGGTATGTTCCGTGCCATAAGGAAAGAAAAGTTCCTTGCGTGCCCTCTACGAGTACATTTTCATTGGCAGAAAGTGCAGAATTTATCTCGTGTGGAACATCAGTAATTAAGGAAGATAATGAATCAAAATCTTTTGCTAATTTTAAAACTCTCATAGCTCTATCTGCGTTAGCAGGACCAGTACCAGAGCCTGTACTTCCAATTTTTTCTTTTAATTCACCTTTAGAATCTCGTTCTAGATGAGTTTCTTCAATAACGCCACAGTGTTTATCAATAAATGAACGTCCTGATGCGTTAAAATCTTGAATTTCTTTTTTTAGAACATCAGGATTGATAACGACTCCTGGGCCAATCATTACTTTAGCATCTTTATTAAGAAATCCACTTGGAAGCATTCGAACTTTGTATACTTTATCACCGTCTCTAATTGTATGACCAGCATTTGGACCAGCACCGCCACGTACTATAATTTTGGGATTATCTTTAATTGCCAAATATGAGATGATCTTTCCTTTACCTTCATCTCCAAAAAATCCGCCAACAACTACAGTGGATGTCATGCTGTTGAGATTCTATTTCGTTTATTTAAGCTAAAGTGTTTTTACATGATTTTATATCCAACTAGGATTTGGTTAGATCGATGGTAGGAGAAAATTTTGCTGGAAACATCATAGTCAATTTAGCAAGTCTTCCAGATTTTCTAAGAAATCCAATCTTAAAAAAAAGAATGATGGAATTTTTTTCAATGTCTGAACCTGAAAAAAAAGAAGTCATAAACAACGCATTAGAAGCAGGACCAACGATTCCATTTCCTAACTTTTCAAAACTTTTCAAAACATGGCTTAAAATTTTAACAACACTCTCAGAAGAGCAAAGAGAAGGATTATTTTCAGCATATATCACTGAAGTATCACAAAATCCACAAAAATTAATCACCTTCAATTTAGATGGAATTTTGGAGATATTTTTAACATTAGAAGAAAATGAAAAAGAGATTCTTTCTAGTACAATTAAAAAAATCATCAATGAATTAGATGAGGAACAAAAAAGAAGAGTAATGTTAGTTGTGCCAGATAATGCTAAACATCACTTGAAGTTTTAACACCTGGAGGAGGCTCATCAGGCTTTCTATTATCCTCATTGGAATAATCAATTACTTCTCCTTCAGGGGACAATACACCTACGAAGATTTTTTCATGTTTTTTCAATAATTTTCTATGATCAAGCATAGACATGTCAAGTTTCATTTCATTCATTACCATCACTTGATATTCTTTCCACTCAGCCCAACATTTGTTGCAAGTAGGGTATTTTTCAGCAACAATGCCAAGTTTTTCGTCATCAGAAATAGAATTCTTGCATTTGGTACACGTACGACTCATAGAAATTAACAATAATGAACTCCTTTTATCTTTTATTGAGTAAAAGGAATAATAATTATCAAAGACAAAATTCTTCATGAAGATAAAATGCCCAAAATGCAAGGAAGATGCAGAATTGGCAATGGATTTTTCTTTAGTAAAGTGTGGTTCTTGTGATTTAGAAATGAGTTATGGGGAATATGTAAAATTTGTAGCACATAATGAATCTAAATATTCAGATATTCTCGGAGATTATACAAGTAGTACAGAAGGTCAAGCATCAGGTTCATTGGATGAATGGGATTAACAACATAGTAAAATCATTCATCATGTTAAAATAATTAGTTTAACAAGTTTCTAAACATCATTGGAATTTTTATTAGAAAACATACTTAACTTGATAGGATTTTTAGTAGGACTTGCTATAGGTATAATGTCAATTATTGGATTTCGAAACACAGGCAGTCCAACATTATTTAGATTAACAATTGCTTTTTTTTCAATAAGTTTCGGATTTTTTGTTATATGGATAGGATACATGGCAGAAGACTTTGTTATAAAATCAGGCAACATAGAGAGATGGGTTCAAACTTTAGGAATTGCAATTCAAACAGTAGGATACTTTTTCATTGCATTTTCACATAGTATCAAATCATTTTTTCCAAAATCAAGATACTTTAGATCAGTTGGAATTTTTCCATTATTTTTAATTTCATCTGTTCAAATAGAGCATATTTTTAGATCAGTTTCGTTTATTTTGTTGGCATATGGTGCCATTGAAACAATGTTATCATATTTTGAAAATAAAAACAAAGGTGCAATTTCAGTTGCTGTTGGATTAGCACTCTTAGCGTTTGGAGAATTTTTAGGATGGTATTCATTTGTATTTCCAGAATCAATCTTATATTCAATATCAATGGTAATCAAAATTGGTGGATTAATAGCATTATTCATTCCAGTAAGCAAAGTACCATTAACTAAGATAAAATTCGATGAAGGATTAGAATAATTTCAATGTAGGCTCAAAATTTGATCCAATTAAAAATTTGTCAATTTCTTTTATCTTTTTAGTATATTGGAAAATATCATTGCCCTCTCATAGAAATTAGACGAATTATCCAATAGAGAAATGGCAGAATATAGAACTCATATGAAAATTATTGGTGATATTCTAGCAACAACTAGAGATGATCTACAAGATGATGATGGAGCATCAGTTACTTATCTAATTAGAAAAGCAAACATTTCTCATTCCAGAATTTCAAGAATTTTGAAAACTCTAGTATCACAAGGGCTCTTAGAACGAGTAGATTCTCAAGGATCAAACAAATATAGAATTAGTCAATCAGGTAGAGAATTTCTTCAAGCATATTACACATTTACAAATTTTGCAGATAACTTTGGATTAAGTATCTAGTCTTCTTCATCATATTCATCTAAATCATCATCAAAATCATCTTCAAAGTCTGTATCCTCACGATCAGAAGAAGAGTCAGACATACTTTACAAGTAGAGATTTACCAGTGTTTAAAACTTATTCAAAAGTAAATGGTAATTAAACAAAAAAGAATAGAATAGTTATTGAAAGTAAATTGTGATAAAGAAGGAATTGAAAAAGCATCTCAAATTATTAATCAAGGTGGAATCGCTGTCTTTCCAACAGATACAGTATATGGAATAGGATGTAATCCATACAACAAAGACGCAGTAAGGAAAATTTATGATATTAAATCCAGAGATGTTTCAAAACCACTTCCAGTTTTAGTGTATTCAAAGGAGATTGCAGAAAGAATTGCTTTTTTTGATGAATTTGCTAAAAAAATTGTAGAAAAGTTTTGGCCAGGACCATTAACAATAATTCTAAAACTAACTGATGAAAGTTTAAAAAAATCATTAAATGTAACTGGGAAAATTGCCATAAGAGTTCCTAATCATAAATGTACATTAGAATTATTGAAGAAATGTAATTTTTTAGTAGGTACTAGTGCAAATATTTCTGGACATCCATCATTTACAAATCCTGATGAATGTTCCAATAATATTCAAAAATATGATGTTTTTGTGGATGGAGGCATAATTAGTAGTAAAGCAGAATCAACCATAATTGAAATAGAAAATCAAGAGATCAAAATTATTCGAGAAGGTTCTTTGAGCCATAAGGAGATTTTGGGATTATGAATTTGATTATTACTTGTGCTAGACATCTTGAACATGAAACTGAAGAAGAGTTAAGAGATATTTTAGAAAAATTTGGAGATACTGATACTAAAATTTCAATCACAGAAATGTCAGGGATTCTAACTGCTGAAACAAATCTTGACCCAATAGAGGTTGTAAGAAAAATTAAAGAAATGCTTCTTGATGAACCTTGGAGTGTCAGATATTGTCTGAGAATTATACCAATTCAAAAAATCATTGAAACAAAAATTGAAGAGATAGAAAAAACGGTTTCAGATATGTCTAAAAAAATTTCTGATGGAGAAACATACAGAATATCAATAGAGAAAAGAAACTCAGACTTACCTAGTCAAGAAATTATTTCAAAAATAGCAAATAAAATAAAAAACAAAGTATCACTTGAATTTCCTGACAAAGTTGTCTTAATTGAGATCTTAGGTAATAAAACAGGAGTTTCTATATTAAAAAAATCAGATGTGTTAAGCGTTGAAAAGACTAAACGTAGTATCTCAGAGTAAAATTGCTGCTTTTTCTACTAAAATATCCTCAAGAGAGTTTTTTGAATAAGTTGAATCAAGTTGTTTCTTTGTAATCTTAAAATGTTTTTTAAGAAACAAATTATTATTTTTTGAAAACAGATTTACTGATAATGGCAATAAAT
>JBHHVF010000018.1:0-21322 GCA_046754145.1 Candidatus Nitrosopumilus sp. | reverse complement strand
AAGAGCCTCATGAAATTGGTCAAAATCCATAATAGAATACTTCAAACTAGTTCTCCAGATTTTCTCTAGATCATCTTCTAGTTTAGCAAGTACTTTTTTACCCAAGATCGATGTTATTGTATCAATACTAGCCTGATACACTAACTGATTATAGATTTCCACGGTACTAATTATGCCAGATTTAGATATATGAGAAAGTGTGTGTTATTTTTTGAAATAATATTCATACAGAGTATCGATAATGCCTATAAAGACCATAAAACATGATGGTCCAGGTACTAAGAATGAATGTATCAACAGTGTGTAATGCTTCATATCCCTCAAAGAGTTCCAAATAATGATACCAAATGAAACCTATAGAATCAACTACCAAGCTAGCCAGAATTAATAACCACACCAATCCCTGAAGACTGCGCTTAAAACTGAGTATTCCAAGAGTAGATAGCCCAACTGTTAATGATGAAGCAATAATGAAGATCAAGCCATATGTATAATCAAAATTTAGAATATCACCCTCATAGACATCATAGGATAATCCAGTATATGCAAGAATCAATCCAGCAGTAATTGCTGAGATTAGCACTACCTTTGGTTTTGATAATGGGAATGCAAAAAATTTCAGTGTAACAATTATGAATCCAATTACACATGGATAGAATGCAAAGTAAAACAGATCACCTATTGAAGGATATGGATCCTCATCTAGAACCATATCATAGTATAGGTAGACAACATCACCTAACATAAAAAACAAAATACCGGCTGACAAGACCAAAAAAGGTTTGAAATACATTGAATCTCTTCCATTTTTGAATGCAATTACAAATCCAAGTCCACTTGTAGCAATAGGTCCAATGAAAAAGAAGGAATCAGCCACATTGAAAATAGAAGTGTCAAAGTCTGTAGTCAATACATAAAACTCAAAGGCTAAAGCTAATCCAATTATGAGTAAAAGCACCTTATTATTTAGACCAAAATCAGATTTTATAGATCCCTCTTCTTTGTCTATATGATTTGTATTACTCAATTTTCTTCCTCCACAGGAACTATCTCAAATGAAAAACCACTTTGGTTATATTCATCATTGATGATTCGATATCCAACGTCATTTAGGACAGTATTCATCTGTGTAACGATAAGATATGGCCAGTTTTTCCCAAGATCATGTTGAATAATGATTTTGTTTTTATCATTAGAAGTCATAGTTCTAAACTGGACATTCATGCTTTGGAATCGTTTTTTGAATAAATCTAAGATAGAGTCAAGACTAATTTGACCATAAAAGTAGTTTAATGAATTTTTCAAATCAGTATTGCTTGCTGATGAGGCAATCTTTTTTACTTCATCCTTTGATTTTGAATCTAATAACTCACGAAAAGTTGAACGGAACACAGTTACCCATCCCATTTCGTATGTTAAATCATTCCAGTTAACTTGTTTTTCAAGAATGTGATTTATCAATGTGTTAAGACTAATTTTTTGCTCTTCACATTTTTCATGAAGTTTGGAACTTAATTTAGAATCAATTCTAATTGAAACATTATCTGTTTTCTTTAGAATACGATTTTCCTGTAATGTCAATTACTTGACCCTCCAAAATCCACAGTTATTTTATACATTTGCTGATCAAAATAGATGAATTTTGGATAAAATAGAGTAGTATGTTAGACTCTAACACGTACAACTTTGTACATCTACTTACAAAGTAATCATTTGTAGAGACAGAGAGTTTTTGTGCCTAAATTAAGCTAAATTTGAATAAAAATTTCGGATAATTTCAATTTTGGAAATAACATCAAAAATTTGATGGACAGTATAAAAAAGAATGTCAATTTGAAAAGATAATCCACCTATCTTATTATCAGATACACACAAGAATTTCTATTGGATAACGGAATAGACAATCTACTTGTACCATCATTAAGAAAACAAATTGAAAAAAAACTCGGTACAGAAAAACTAGAAAAAATTGAACAGAGATTAATTGAAAGACATGGAATGAACATGGTACAAGCAGTCAAAGATTTTCACAAGTTAGATAGCGTCCTAAGAGAATTTTTTGGAGCAAACGCAGACGAAATTGAAACAAAATCATTGCTTAATGTAATCGAATTAGAAAAAACAGAAAAGAAAGAAGAATGGGTTACAATTCAAGATCAAGGGCTATCAAAAATATTTCTAGAAACATTAGGAGATGAGGATAAAAAGAAGATTTTAGGCACGGTTTTGAACAAAACATTGATTGTTGCAGATATTTTAAAAGAATCAAAAATTCCACAGACATCAGGATACAGAAAAATCAATTCAATGATTTCAGATGGAATTTTAATTTCAAACGGATTTGAATTATCAAAAGATAATAAAAAAATAAAAAAATATGAAACAGTATTTCAAAATATTAAAATGGAAATCCAAGAAAACGGCATGATAGTAAAAATACAATTAAAAAAACATCTTTTAACAAATAGTGCAATCTTTCAAATTATTCAAATTTGAATTCTCAAAAAGTACCATGGTATTAACATCATAACAGGCGACAAAAATTAATTCATTGTATGCATTTGTAGTAATTTGTATACATCTACACGATCAGGCTTTTATGCAAAAAACTTACTATTTCCATTAATGGAAATAGCATCAAACATACTCCAATTAGGCATGTATCCTGTCGATAGAGACGATTATGAGCAGGTAAAAGAGTATCTTACAACCTTTGGATTAACCCCTAATCAGATCAAGGTATTTTTCTATCTAGGGAAGATTGGTGCCAAGACTGCCTCTGAAATAGCCAAGGCGGTCAACGTTCCAAGAAGTGAAACATATCATTTGCTTACAGCCCTACAAAACAAAGGAATTGTAGAGGCATCATTTCAACATCCTATAAAATTCTCAGCATTATCAATTAAACAAGCAGTTTACGTTCTAATTAACACAGAAACAGAGCGATTAAACAAACTCAAAAAATCAGGTCCTGAATTAGAGAAAATCTGGGGAAAGATTCCTGGTGCCGAATCAAAGATGGAAGAAGATGAGGAGGAAAAATTCAAGGTATTACAAGGCGGAAACCAAGTAAACAGCAAAATTTTTGATATGATTTTAAATGCTAAAACAGAATGTAGAATTTTAGGTTCTGAAAAAGATTTCATGAAATTTTATCATGCAAACTTCCTTGATGCATTAGAAGAACATCAAATTGATTACAAGATTTTAACACCAGTTTCAAAAAAATCAAAATACATCTTTGATGATCTTGATAAATCAAGAGTAAAGGAGCTCTGTTCTTCTGTAAAAGAAAATCTATGCTTTTTGATAAAAGACGATAACGAAGTATTATTCTTTATTAAAAATGAAGGAAACAGTAAAGAGATGAGAGCAATATGGACAAACTCTGAAACCATAATTTACTCAAAAGCATTATTGTTTAACAATATTTGGGAAAAAACAGATTCAAGTGAGGGTGATTTTAAATGAGTATATGTAGTTGTGGATTTGCAACAAAATGCAGAGATAAATTTTGTGAGCATCTAGCAAATGGCTGGGAAGATTTTAGAGTAGTTCATAACAACATTAGTCAATCACACTAGTGATTCATCGCTAACTTCTACAGGTTTTCTGCCCATAAAACCAGAATCTTTTTCATGCCAAAATTTTATTTCAGTTTCACCATATTTCCAGCACAGCCAAACTTCCTCATCAAATCTCTTTGAAGGAAAGTCAAGCAAGCCCTGCTCAATGCTTTTGACTACCACTCCAGTATTTTCTAGGATTTCAAGGGATTCATAGAATTTGGTAATTGCAGAATTTATTTTCTGTTTTAAATTTACATATTCTTCAAAAGAGTTTGTAGTAGAGAGACTCATTTGTAATTGCTGCTCTAGTTTTGTGACTTCATTCTTTCTTGATAAAGCATACTCAAATTTTTTTATTACATCAGGTAAAGCATCATTTGCCTCTTTAGTAGTAAAAAATGAGAACATGCATCTGCTCAGAAAACCTTGATTAAAAATCTTAGGCACAAATTTATTAAGAATTCTCTCAGAAAAAGATGCATGAGTGAAGACCAATTAGAGATGTTAATAGTTCAAACCATCAATGGGGCAGTAGCAACAATTCCATCTTATCTTGATGAAATTAAGGAGAATGAAGAGACACTGAAAGTAAAAAATCCACAAGAGTTTGTTTATGGAGTAGTTATGGGAATGGCACTCGGTATGAGTGGTGCAATTCTTAGTGCACAAAAAGAAATGCCAACTGCAGAAGACCAGATTAAAGTCAGAGATATCGTATACAAACACATACCAGAGATAAGAGAACGAATTTTCAATTGATGGAATTTAGCCCAAAGGAATTAGAATTTCTAGAGTCACTAGAAGAAGCAAGAATAGCTACATCTCATGATGACATTCCACATGTAAAACCAGTATCATTTGTGTTTTGGAACAATGTAATTCTAGTTGCAACAGATTATGATACAAGGACATTTACCAATATAAAATCAAATAAGCATACAAGTATTGTAATTGACATTTACAAATCTGGAGATCATAAAGCAATATGCATTCAAGGTAAAACAGAGATTGTTGAGAATGGTCCAGAATTTAAGAAGTTTTATGATATCTTTTATGAAAAATTTGATTGGGTAAGAAGAGAGCCTTGGAAGGAAAATGAGGCACCATTTTTGAAGATTATTCCAGACAACAAAATCAGTTGGGGATTAAACTAGAAAGTTATTTCTTGTTTAATTTTAGAAAGTAGACTTTGAACAGATATTGGTTTTTTCAGAATACTTCGTATTCCCATATTCAATAATTGTTGTTCCTGTAAAGGAGTCATTTCCAATGCACTCACAATTACAACTTTAGATAATTCTGAAGGTCTCCTATGTTTTAGATCTAACAAAAAATCAGTTCCGCTGTATTGGGGCATACACATGTCAAGTAGAATCAGATCATAGTCTTTGTAAACTGCTAATTCTAATCCTGCTCTACCATCAGAGACACTATCAAAATCATAATTTTTTGTTGCCAAAATATCTGCAAAAACTTGACTTATTTCAGGAGTATCTTCAATATGAAGCAATTTCATACAATATGAAATAACTTAGAATTGATAAAAACAAGTTTGCTCATTTGAACAAACTAGAACATTTATCAAAATTGTATCTAATTTTGATTTTATCCTAAAATTTACAGGTTAATCTTATTCAAGCATTACTACTTTTTTAAACTAGAATGAAATGAGATCAAAAAATAATTAAGAGTAAAAATGAGATAAAAAATATGTCTAATAAGATAAAATGCGCTTATTGACTTTGGATTTTAAATAAAATTAAAAATATTCTTCACGCTTTAGTTTTTTAGACATTGATATCAGATTAGTTTCAAGTATTTTGGGACTTGCAATGTAAAAATCAGCATAAAAATGACCATCATCTTCAAACCATTTTGTATCAATTCCCTTACCATGTAAGAGAGAGATTGTCTTGTGTTTTTCTTCTAAATCTGAGAATTTTCTCTGTCTGATTGGCTGCAAGTCACTTTTTACAAGAGAGTAACCATAATGATCAAAAGTTTTCTCAATTTTTTCCATATCAAAAATCCTCAAAACAGAGAATGCAAAGATAGGACCTTCTGTTGACACGTCTAGAGTAGATTCAGATTGTTGTTTTTTAATTAATTCAAAAAGATTGGAAAATGCTTTGTATCCAATATAACCAATGCAGCCAGTTGCAATTATCATATCAGAACGTGGTATCTCTTTGATTGGTAGATTTCCAGACTCTAAATTGACACATATTCCTTTTTTGCAGAGTCCTGTATTTTCAGAGAATTTGAGTGCAGGTTCAGATATATCTATTTGATAAAAATCAAGTGTCTCATCAGATGAAAGATTATCAAAAAATTGTTTTGATTGTTTAATTGAAGGTTCCTGTTTCAAAAAGAAATCATCTAAATCAGATAGAACTAAATCATATTTCATTAGGGCAGAATTGATTCCATAAGAACTACCAATATCTAGAATGTTGATTTTTTTTTGTAGTTTATTGTAAAGTTGTTTTGCAATAGAAAGGTACAAGGGTTTTGTTTTTTCAGGAATGCGATAGTCCAATCTCTTCATTTCTCTGAGATATGCATTTGGAAATTTTTGTGTGTAAATATTTGTAAAATCTTTTTTTACTGCTAGCTCTTCCATGTTGAAAAATTGTTATCACATCACCTGTTATAAAACCACCTATGAAATTTTGATCATTAAATGACACAGGCTCAAAAACAAATAAAGATATGATATAATTCAAAAATAGAAATGAGTAATAAAATAAAATGTTCCCATATTCTCGTTCAAAAACAAAGTGAGTCACTTGCAATTATGGAGAGAATCAAAAATGGTGAAAAATTTGGGAAATTAGCTAAAGAATTATCAATCGATTCAGGTAGTGCCAAAAAAGATGGAAATTTGGGCTATTTTACAAAGGGCATGATGGTAAAGCCATTTGAAGAGACTGCATTCAAACTACAAATTGGAGAAATTTCAGAACCTGTAAAAACAGAATTTGGATATCACATTATCAAAAGATTTGCATAATTTATTTCAGAGATTTTGATTGTCTTACCTTTTCAAAATCATCATCAATTTTTTGACTTAGTTTATCATAGTCATCATGAATTTCCTTGTGAAGGTTTTTCTCTTTTTGAAGTAAATCTTTCATCTCTTTTGATTTATCAGTTATTGAGGTCAACAAACTATGATTGCCAATAATATTTTAGAAGATTATTATCAATAAAGGAGAACAAATTAGATAAAAGCATCCAATCCTGTCTTTTGAGATTCGATTTCTTGATTATCTTCTAAAACTTTGGTCATCTTTTCACCCATAGATTTGGCAGCAGTCATCTTCCTTTTTCCTATCCAATAGTATTTTTCATCAATTGTATTTTTGGCAATAAGCACTACAAGTTTACCAGTATCTTTACGCCCAGTTCTGCCTCTTCTTTGGATAAATCGAATAGAGCTTGGTACATTGTCATAGAAGATTACTTGATTGACTTCAGCAATATCTAATCCTTCTTCACCTACACGTGTTGCAACTAACACTTGAAAAATGCCATCTCTGAATTTTTGGACAGTCTCAATTTGCTTTTTTTGTTTTAGTCCTGTTTCACCTGCCTTGCCAATTAAAATTCCTGTAGAAATACCCATCTCAGTTAATTTATTAAAAATCAAATCAACAGAATCACGATAACTAGTAAAAATCAAAGCTTTTCCAGAAACAGACTCGATAATTTCTTTTAGTTTAGGAATTTTGGAATGTTCGATTCCTCTAGATTGAGCTTCTTTAGCAAGATGTACAGCTCTTGTAAAATTCGGATCAACTTCAAAGAGTTCTTTGACTCCTGCACCTTTTTTTGCTTGTGCACGCTCACAAAATTTTAGAAAAGGAGTGATTCCATGTGCTTCAAGTATGTTTAACGCATAGTGAATTCTAATTGCAGTAAAGAGAGGTTTTGCAGAACGTCTATTTTGATTTAGTACAAATTGTCTAATCCTAAGTAATGCAGAAAGAGATTGTTGTTCTGCCAGCCTAATACCATTTTTTCTTAGAACATCATATCTTTCATCTAATGCTAATTTCAATAATGTTTGAATTGATTTTAATTCTGGTGGAAGTTCTACGTTAACCCATTCAGTATGAGTTTCTTGGATGTATGGTTTTACATCAGGACTATCTTCTGTTCTTTCTGCCACACTCGAAATTTTAAGCCTTGTTAAAATCTCAGTTGCTTTTTCTTTTTCACTTGGGAGAGTTGCAGTCATTCCAATAATCCTAACAGGTGAATTCTCAAATCGTTGTGCTATTCCTGAATAAGCATAATCACCAACAGTTCTGTGCACTTCATCAAAAATTACTAAATTGAATTGATCAGGAGATACAATTTGCCTATCAAAGTCATTTTTCGTTATTTCAGGAGTCGCACAAATTATACTATTATTCCAAAGTTTGGTTCGCTTTTGAATAGGATCCTCACCAGTGATTAATGAAATATCATCCAAAGTGAGATTATTTTTTAGGAATTCATAGTGTTGGTTTACCAGAACTCGGGTTGGAGCCAAAAACAATACCCCTCCTGTTCCTTTTGAGAGATATTCTGCAATTACCTGTAGTGCAACAGCAGTTTTTCCAAGACCAGTTGGCAAAACTACAATACAGTTTTCTTTAATTGCTTGATTTGCAAGGTTTACTTGGTAGTCTCGCTTTTCTATAGAATTTTTTTGAACATACTTTTTCTCAATGAATTGAGTCATACTATAAAGAGAAACTGCAAATTATGGATTTTATGCTTTTGTATAGCAAAATGCGATCCATTACTCAATTATCTACATACATGAGAGGTATTCCCGAAAGTGGAAAGAGTAGTAAAATTTTAAATCTAAAAACAGATTATTATGCAATGATGCCAAACAAGTCAAAAGTAAGAACATCAGAACAGAAATCCAACAAGATGTTAAAAGAAGAAAAGACAATTGTTGATTTAGAGTTGGCAGTAAAAAAGGAACATATCAAAAATAAAACAAAAAAGATGTTAAAAGAAGAAAAGACAATAATAGATTTAGAGTTGGCAGTAAAAAAAGAAGAATTCAAAAAATTACCAAAAAGAGGAAGCAAGTTAAATTTTTAGAAAAAAGAAAAATGGAAAAACAGGATCATCCTAGTTTTTTCTTGGCTTTGTTAATCATTCTTATTTCTTCACGAAGATGTGTTTTCAATATGCGTTCATGAGCTTTTTTATGAACACTATATGCTTTGTTAAGGGATTGTTTTGTTCTTGCTCTTTTTACAGCATTTTGAAATGTTTTGTGAATGACGTTGACTTGTGCTGAATAGCTTGCCATCAAAATGATATTTTCAAAGATGTTAAAGAAGTTTATGCAGGTATGTTCATGAAAGGTAGTTTTGTTTCAATACTGATCGCAAATTAAATTTCAATTAACGCGATCCATATATTGAACAGACAAACAGGATTTGTGTGAGTAGTTCTTTTGACAGACCAAATTGGGATGAATACTTTATGCTGCAAGCAGAGTTAGCAAAACTTCGTTCAAACTGCATGACAAGACAGGTTGGCGCAGTAATTGTTAGAAATCACAGGCAATTAGCAACAGGATATAATGGAACCCCTCCTGGAATCAAAAATTGTTTTGATGGAGGATGTAAGAGATGTCAGCTTCGAATGGAAGGAAAAATAGAATCAGGGGCATCACTTGACAGATGTCTTTGTAACCATGCAGAAGCCAATGCCATAATGCATTGTGCAATTTTAGGAATAGAGGCAGGAGTTGAAGGAGCAATACTGTATACAACATTTGTACCTTGCCTGGAATGCACTAAAATGGCAATAACTATTGGAATTAGAAAATTTGTTTGTCTTGACTCTTATCCAGAAACCGATTTTGATTTATTAAAAGAGGCAGGAGTTGAAGTGATTCAATTAGATAAAAACAATATTGCAAAATGGGCAAAAGAATTAGTTAACAAATACGAAAATTCTGTGTGAGATTATGCAAGTAAATGTAGCAGAGCCCCAAAAAATTGAATCAATGCAAGCATCAATGTTGGTATCAGCTACATATGACAATAATTCAAAATCTGCAATTTTAAAATTCTATGAACCAAAATCACAGAAATTATTCTTATGGAGAGACGAAATAGGACATAAACCATACTGTTATTCAAGATTAGCACCAGATGAATTAGATTTTCTTCAAGAAAGAGACGACATTCTTGAAATCAAAACTGTTCAACGATACGATTTGATCAAAGACAAAGAAATTGACATGTCAAAAATCACAGTAGCAGATCCCCTAGCAATTGGAGGAACAACAGGTGATAAAAGCATTAGAAATATAATTGAAACTTGGGAATCAGATATCAAATATTATGAAAACTATCTTTATGATAGAAAATTAATTGTTGGAAAGTATTATGAAATTGAAAATGGAAAAATAAAACAACATGATTTAGAAATTTCTGATGAAGTTAAACTTGCACTGAAGAGTTTGCTATGGGATAAAGTAGACAGTGAAAGTATGGTTGATGCTGAACAATTCAAGAAATTTGTTTCAGAGTGGGCCGATTTACTTAATCAGCCAATTCCGAAAATAAAGAGACTAAGTGTAGACATTGAAGTTGAAGCAGAAGTTGGACGAATTCCAGACCCTAAAATTGCAGAGAGAAAAATAACTGCAGTTGGACTCAAAGGAACTGATGGATTTGACCAGATTTTTGTGCTCAAAACAGAGGGAACCGAAGAAGGAGTTAACGAGCTAGACCAAAACATCAAGGTAGTATTCTATGATGCAGACAAAGAAAAAGAAATGCTACAAGACGCATTTAACATCATCAAAGAATTCCCATTTGTAGTCACATACAATGGTGATGAATTTGATTTGCCATATCTTTACAATAGAGCAGATAGACTTGGAATCAAAAACTCAGATAATCCATTTTACATGATGAGGGATTCTGCAACGCTAAAACATGGAGTCCATATTGATCTGTACAGAACTTTTTCAAATCGTTCATTTCAAATCTATGCGTTCAGTCAAAGTTATACAAATTTTTCACTAAATAGTGTCTCAAAGGCTTTACTTGGTAAAGAAAAAATAGATTATGGATTAGAGTTTGACCAGTTAACCCTCTATCAAACTGCAAACTATTGTTATAATGATGCTCTTCTGACATACGAGCTTACCAGTTTTAACAATGAATTACTAATGAATTTGCTTGTAATTATTGCAAGAATTGGACGAATGCCAATTGATGATATTGCCAGAATGGGCGTGTCTCAGTGGATCAGAAGTTTGTTGTATTATGAGCATAGAAAAAGAAATTGTCTGATTCCAAAAAGAGAAGAACTTCAAAGAAGATCAGAGGGGGTAATGTCTGATGCAGTAATCAAGGACAAAAAATACCGAGGAGGCCTCGTTGTTGAACCTAAAGAAGGGATTCATTTTGATGTAGTTGTTATGGATTTTGCAAGTCTATACCCTAGCATCATCAAAGTCAGAAACATATCATATGAAACGGTTCGATGTTCTCACGAAGAATGTAAAAAAAATACAATCCCGCAAACAAACCATTGGGCATGCTCAAAGAAAAACGGCCTTACATCAATGATTATTGGGTCACTAAGAGATTTGAGAGTAAATTACTACAAGAACCTATCAAAAAAAGAGACGCTAACTGATGAACAAAGACAGCAGTATACGGTAGTAAGTCAAGCACTCAAGGTAATTCTAAACGCCAGTTATGGTGTAATGGGGGCAGAAATATTTCCATTGTATTTTCTTCCAGCAGCTGAAGCAACAACTGCAATTGGCAGATATACAATCTTAGAGACAATTAAAAAATGCGAAGACGCAGGAATTGAGGTTCTTTATGGAGATACTGATTCAATATTTATCAAAAAACCAACTAAAGAGCAAATTCAGCAAGTAATAGATCAAGCAAAAAAAGATCACGGAGTAGATTTAGAGATTGATAAAACATACAGGTATTGTGTTCTAAGTAATAGAAAGAAAAACTATCTGGGTGTAACAAAAGAAGGAAAAGTAGATGTTAAAGGACTTACAGGGAAAAAATCACATACACCTGCATTTATCAAAAAATTATTTTATGATTTGCTTGATGTACTATCCAAAGTTCAGACAATAGAAGACTTTGAGAAAGCAAAAAGGGAAATCTCAGAAAAGATTGCAGAATGTGGTAAAAAAGTAGAGGCAAAAGAAATACCAGTAGAGGATTTGACATTCAATGTTATGCTTAGCAAAGCACCATCAGAATATGTAAAAACAATCCCTCAACACATTAGAGCTGCTAGGCAATTAGAGACAATTAGAGAGATTAAGAAAGGAGACATTATTTCATACATCAAAATTCTAAACAAACCAGGAGTAAAGCCTGCAGAGATGGCAAAAAAAGAAGAGATTGATTCTAAAAAATACATGGAGTTTTTAGAATCAACATTAGAACAGATAACATCATCAATGGATTTGGATTTTGATACAATTTTAGGAAAACCAAAACAAACAGGACTAGACGAATTTTTTTGGAATTAGTGTAAAATATGGAAGTTGATGGAATTCTACTAACTCTACTTGGAACTGCAGCTGGAATTTTAATTCTAACTGGATGGGTAGAGCAAATTTACAAAGGATACAAGACAAAGAGTCTAAAAGATGTTTCAAAATTTCTAATGATCTTCATCTCTGCTGGAGCAATTTTGTGGTTAATTTATGGAATTATAGTATCAGATGTATTTATCATAGGCACAAATCTTGCAGCAATAGTTCTAATGATGATAGTTCTGGGAATGAAGAAAAGATACGACAAGCAATTAAGAATTAAATAAATGAAGAAAGGTGCTAAGAAAGATGTTTGTAATAAATTGTAAAAATTATGAAGAGATCGCAGGAGATAAAATAATCAAATTTGTAAAAACAGCAGAAAAAGTTTCCAAGAAATACAAAATAAAGATTGCAATCGCACCACCACAGCATCTCATAGGACTAGTTGCAAATAGTTCAATTCCAATTTTAGCTCAACATATTGATGATTCCAAAGTAGGAAGCACAACGGGTTTTGTAATTCCAGAACTATTAAAAAAATCTAAAGTGAGTGGATCATTAATCAATCATAGTGAACATAGAATTTCAAGTGACGAGATTAAAAAATTAGTTTTAAAATTAAAAGAACTCAAGATGATATCAATTGTTTGTGTAAAAGATGTTGCAGAAGCTAGGAAATATTCAAAACTAAATCCAGAGTATATTGCAATAGAACCACCAGAATTAATTGGATCAGGAAAAGCAGTATCAAAAGAAAAACCAGAATTAATTACCAAAGCTGCAGATGCAGTAAAGAGTGCAAAAAATAAAACAAAACTACTATGCGGTGCAGGAATTGTTTCTGGAGAAGATGTTGCAAAATCAGTAGAATTAGGTTCAAAAGGTATCCTAGTTGCAAGTGGAATTATCAAGGCAAAGAATTGGAACAACATAATGTCTGAATTTGCCAAGTCAATGGTTTAATACCCCCTTTTTGGGATTGGTTGATTGTCAAAATGAAATCAGTGTATGCGTTTGAAGAAGCAGATAGTAAAAATAGAATGCTTCTAGGAGGAAAAGGTGCAGGGCTAAGCGAGATGACTCGTCTAAAATTGCCAGTACCTCCAGGATTTACTATCACCACTGAAGTTTGTAACAAGTATTACGATAACAATAGAAAACTTCCAAAAGATGTGATGCCAGCAGTAATGAAAAACATTGCAAAAATGGAAAAAAAGACGGGTAAAAAATGGAATTCAACAAAAAATCCATTACTAGTCTCAGTTCGTTCCGGTGCAGCAATTTCTATGCCAGGAATGATGGATACAATTTTGAATTTAGGGTTAAATGAAAAAACAGTAGAAGGATTTGCAGAACAAACAAAAAATCCACGATTTTCATGGGATTCGTATAGAAGATTTATTCAATTATTTGGAAAAGTAGTATTTGGAGTAAATGATGAAAAATTCGATCATGTCTTAGACTCTGCAAAAACCAAACAAGGAGTTAGAGATGATAGTAAACTAAACGTAGAATCATTAAAAAAAATTGTATCAGAATATAAAAAAATCTGTGAAACACATACAAAAAGAAAATTTCCAGATACTCCTAATGAGCAATTAGTATTATCCATAGAGGCTGTTTTTAAAAGTTGGATGGGAGAAAGAGCAATAGTTTATCGTGAAAAAAATAACATAACAAAAGACATTGCTAATGGAACTGCAGTCAATGTAGTTACAATGGTATTTGGGAATATGGGAGAGGATAGTGCAACAGGAGTTGTATTTACAAGAAATGGTCACAATGGCAAAAAAGAGATGGAGGGAGAATATTTAATCAATGCTCAAGGAGAAGATGTGGTTGCAGGAGTAAGAACAGGAAAGAGTATTGAGTTACTAAAAAAAGACATGCCAAAATCTCATAAGGAATTAAGTAATGCATGTGCAAAATTAGAGAAACATTTCAAAGAACCACAAGATATTGAATTTACTATCGAGCAAGGAAAATTCTACTTATTACAAACAAGAACTGCAAAGATGAGTGCGTCTGCATTAGTAAAAACATCAGTAGACATGGTAAAAGAAAAATTAATTGATAAAAATAAAGCACTTACAAGGATTCCCGCACAGCAATTAGAAGCATTACTACATAGAACAATGGATGAATCAAAAATTAAAAAATATAAACAATTAGCAAAAGGAATTGCAGCATCACCAGGGGCTGCAAGTGGAATAGTAGTATTTGACGTAAAAAAGGCAATAGAGATAGGAGAAGCAGGAAATAAAGTCATTCTAGTAAGAAAAGAAACAAAACCAGAAGACGTTCCTGCATTCTTTTCATCAGAAGGAATTTTGACTAGTTTAGGAGGAAAATCATCTCACGCTGCAATTGTCTCAAGAGGAATGGGAAAACCATGCATAGTAGGATGTCCAGAATTAAAAATCAATTATGATAACAACACATGTACTGCAAATGGAGTAACAATCAAAGGAGGAGAAACAATTTCCATTGATGGAAGTGCAGGTACTGTCTTTATTGGAGATGTTCCAACAGTAGAGCCAAAAGTGACAAAAGACTTTGAGCAAATTTTAGACTGGGCACAAAAAACAAAAACATTAGGAATTAGAGCAAATGCAGACACTCCAGAAGGAGCAAAACTTGCAAGAAAATTTGGAGGTCAAGGAATTGGATTATGTAGAACAGAAAGAATGTTCAACGGTAGTGACAGAATCAATTTATTTGTAGAAATGATCATGGCAAAAAATATTGAAGAACGAAGCAAAATATTAAACAAATTAGGCCAGCTACAAAAAAGTGACTTTATCGAAATTCTAAAAGCAATGGAAGGTTATGAAGTTACAATCAGATTGTTAGATCCACCATTACATGAATTCTTACCTAACCCAGAAGAGTTAGTAGAAAAAATTCAAAAATTGAAATCAAATGGAAATGCAAAAGAAATTGATAAAGCTAAAATAGTTTTGAAAAGGGCAAGGGAGCTTGCAGAAATCAATCCAATGATGGGTCATAGAGGAGTGAGAGTAGGAATTACATACCCAGAAATTTATGAGATGCAAATTCGTGCAGTCTTTGAAGCATTAGTGGTACTAACAAAGAAGAAAATTAAAGCACATCCTCAGATTATGATTCCACAGATTAGCAGCATTGCAGAATTAAACCACATTAAGAAAATTTATGACACCATCAAGAAAGAGACAGAAACAAAACATAAAATGAAATTAAAAATCAACTTTGGAACCATGATCGAAGTTGTAAGAGCAGCACTAACTGCAAATGAACTTGCAACTACTGCAGAATTCTTCAGTTTTGGCACTAATGACCTTACACAAGGAACATTTAGTTTCAGTAGAGAAGATGTAGAAGGCAAATTCCTTCCTGAATACATGGAAAAAGAATTACTCGAGAGAAATCCATTCCAATCAATTGATGTTAATGGTGTAGGTAGTTTGATAAAAATTGGAGTTGCTGCAGGACGAAAACTCAGACCAAATATGGAAGTTGGGATTTGTGGAGAACACGGAGGAGACCCAAATTCCATAAAGTTCTGCCATGGTGCAGAACTTAGCTATGTCAGTGCATCTCCACATAGAATTCCTATTGCAATAGTAGCTGCAGCACAAGCAGCAATTGAGCAACCAAAAAAGAAAAAATAAACAGACTAAATACAAGAATCATCTACCAATAGTATGAATAATCTCAAAGCAACATCAATTGATCATGTAAATATGAAAGTCAAGAACTTGGATCAAAGCGTAGAGTTTTACAAGAATCTTTTTGGTTTTGAGATTAAACAAGAAGAAAACCCTAACAAGATAGATGTACCATCAAAAATTATTGGAAATGATTCTATCAAACTATGCATGTATGAAACACCAGAGATGTCACCAGAGGGAGGAATTGCTCACTTTGGATTCAATATTTCAAATTTTGATGAAGTGATTTCAAAATGTGAGGAACAAGGGGTAAAGGTACTTTATGGCGGAATAGTGGACTGGGAGAAATCAAAATCAGTATACATTGTAGATCCTAGCGGATATGAAATAGAATTAGGGGAAGTTTCTGGTGGAGGGTTATAGGAAATGTTGTTAAGTGATACTAAATAATACTACACATGGATTAAGTATAACTAATCTCATATATATCAGATAAATCTAGTAAACAAAATGCTACCAAGAATTGACTCCATCAAACAGATAAGACAAAAGTTAGGAATTACACAAAAAAAACTTGCTACACTAACAGGAGTTAGCACATCAATGATTAATCAGATAGAGTCAGGAAGAAGTCAACCCAGTTATGATACTGCAAAGAAAATTTTTGAGAATCTTGCAAAATTAGAAGGTGAATCATCATCACATATTGCAGGAGATTTTTGTAGCAAAGATATTGTAAAGCTAAAGCCGACAAACACACTTCATGATGCAATCAAGAAGATGCACCAATTATCAATCAGTCAAATTCCTGTTTTTAATAATTCAGAAATTGTAGGAGTAATTTCTGAAAATGGAATTGTAAAACATCTAGCAGATTTAGGAGAAGCAGAACTTAAAAAAGCTAAACTAGCAGATACTATGGATCCTGTTCCACCTATAGTAGATTATGATACTCCAGCAAATGTTCTTGTTCCATTAATTAGATATTCCATGTGTATACTAGTTTCAAAGAAATCAAAGATTGTTGGAATTATTACAGCCTCTGATACTTTGAAAATGATGGAATGATTATCCCTTAGGATGAGAGCAAAGTTCGGCTAATACACCGTGAAGTGACTTTGGATGAATAAAAGTAACTTTGGTTCCTGCAGAGCCAGGTCTTACTTTACCTAAGAACTGTATTCCACATCCTTCCATTCTTTCTACTTCACCTTCAATGTTGTCTGTCTCCAATGCCATATGATGTAGTCCTTGCCCTTTTTTCTCCAAGAATTTTTTAATTGGGCTATGATCATTTGTTGGTTGCATTAATTCAATACGGCCATTTTCTAGATGAATGATTGCCACTTTGACACCTTCTGACTCTACTGTTTCAAATTCTACACTATCAACACCTAAGGCTTGTCGGTACACTTTGGCGGATTCCTCGACATTATTTACTGCAATTGCAATATGATCAATTTTCATCTAAAAATACAGTAACGTTACGCCTATTTAATTAATTTCTCAAAAAGATGTTATTGGTTTTTCTTCATTTGACGATATACGTCAATGAATCCATCTGCAACATCAATGCTTTCAGGGGTTAATGCTTTATGAGCTTCTCGTAATTTGTACCAAGGAATTGTGGGATACATGTGATGAACATAGTGATAACCACCATTATGATGAAATAGATTTTTCAAAAATCCAACATCAGATCTGCAGCATGACTTTGTATTATTATGTTCAGATATTTCTGCCCAATAAAAGAAACTTGCAAAAGACCACAAAAACGGAACAAACCAATACATTACTAACAGATGCAATGAATCAAAATACCAGAAAATTGAAATGATAGGTACCCAAAGAATTGCAAACTTTATAGAGCTTTTCAAAGGATTCAACTGAATTGCATACCTAAGATAAAAAAGTCCAGCATATCCAGTAATTGGTTTTATGAACCACATCCAAAAAAGATTTTGTTTAGGATTGTTTAGTCCATGAATTTCATAATCTCTAACAATATGATCAAATTTAGTTCCAGGTTTGTAATGATGATCCAAGTGTTCAGTCCTATACTGATTCATATCTACAAAAAATGGTACTGCATAAACCCACTCTAGATAATCGTTGAGTTTTTTTGTTTTAAATAAATTAAAATGAGATGCTTCATGGAATAATGACTCACCAATTGCATACTGAAATGCACCAATTATCCATACAGAAATTAGATAAACAATCCAATCATTCATCCAAACACTAAAGGCAATTGTTCCAAAAATCACTCCCCAATCAAAGATCAGCGCAGTAAAGCCTCTAAGGTTACTTCTTTGAACAAAACTTTGAGGTGTTGGCTCCATTACCATTTTCGAATTGTTTGATAATTAGATAGATTTAAAATTTTTCATAAAAATCATCTAAAAAATAGCAAACTATTAGGCTCATACCTATGAATATACTGCAAAGTAGCTGATTTGCTAAAGTGTTAACATTCAAGCTAACTAAACTATAACTCAATTTTAGTGCCTAGATTATTCATGACAACTGAGACTAACTTGGAAGGATTGGTAAACTATAACGGAGTTCTTGATGAGATCTCAGCGGAGTTAATTCATCAAAGTCTTCCAGATATTGGATCAATACCTCAACAAGAGTCACCTCAACAAAATGAATCACAGCAAATGAGTGTTTCAGAGTACTTGGTTGCATTTACAACCCAATCACATAGTTATTGTGTAGGATGTGTAGATATGGTCAACTCAACAAAAATATCAGCACGTCTATCTCAAAAAAGACTTACAGATTATTACGAGACTTTTCTAAACTCTATGGCAAAAATTGTTGGCAGATATGATGGTAAAGTAATTAAAAATATTGGAGATTGTTTACTATACTATTTTCCTTTGTCAAAAGATGGACGAGATACAGAGGGATTAGTAAAATCTCTTGAATGTGGAACAACAATGATTAAAGCACAACCAATGATTTCACAAAAATTAATTTCAAATGGTTTGCCAGGTCTAAGTTACAGAGTAAGTGCAGACTATGGAAATGTTATGATCATGAATGCAAATAATTCAAAAGAGATAGACATGATAGGCTCCCCTGTTAACATGTGTTCAAAGATCAATCATACTGCTAAGAGTAATGAGTTTGTAATTGGTGGAGACTTTCATGAAATAGTAAAAAAGATACATGATTACCAGTTCAAAGAAGTTCACGAATATGACATAGGATTCAAGTCAGGATATCCAGTGTACAAGGTAGAATCAAAACAATATTCACACGAAGCATAAAACTAGATTATTAGTTCTAAATACAGATAATTTTAAAAAACTTAATACAAGTTATCTATTGAGTCACATATGGAAGATATTCCTTCATACTTTGATGAAAAAGTCGCAGAATTAAAGAAAGCAAAAAAATTTGAAGAAGCATTAAAGTTTGCAGATAAAGCAAAAGAGGTTAAACAAGAAGAGAGAGCAGAAGATTTTTGGTATAAAAAAGCAGTACGTTGCCAAGAATTTGGAGAATATGAAGATGCCATAAAATGTTTAGACAAAGAGGTATCAATACACAGCCCAAGTTTTGAAACATATTTTTTAAAAGGTCAACTTCTTGTACAACTAAAAGATTATGCACAAGCAATAGAATGTTTCAATAAAGCATCAGAAGAAAGAAATCAACAATATCTCAAAAACATCAAAAAAGTAAACACTATGACAAAGGCACGTAAATTTGAGAAAGCTCTAAAATACAAAGATTTAACAGCAAATGAAATACATCTAGACGAAAAATTTTGGCGCTACAAAGGAATAGCATTCTTAAAATTAAAAAAATATGAAAATGCCAAAGAATGTTTTACAAACGCGTTAGAAATGAAAGAAAATGACTCCAAGACACTTTATAATCAAGCAAAATGTGAATTATTTTTAGGAAATGAGGAAAATTGTTTAGATATTTTGAAGAAATCCTGTGATTTAGATTCATCCAGTAAAGAAAGATTAAGAGAAGATGATGATTTTTCTAATTTATCTAACAATAAAAAATTTAGAACCATTGTAGGATTATAAAAGTTATTTATTTTTAATATTCTAAACGAATTATATCATTAATGCTAACTCTATCAGCTGTTTTCCAAGTAGTTATGTGTGATGCACCTTTAGGAATTTTTGTTGATACATCAACAAGTGTTTTGTTGTTTTGACTATCAATAAAGATGAAGTTAGGTTGTTTGTTGGAATAATCATATGGAGTAATGAGATTTAGTTCAAAATTATCAGCATCCCTCAGAAATCTATGCTGGAAGAAATTAATTGGCTCATTTTTTTCATATATGAGTTTGACCTGTTGTCCTTCACTATTTGGAAATAGTGGACGAATTAATTTTATAGTTAAATGTTTGGAAAAATCTGAAGGAGATGAGATTCTTATGATTTCTAGTTCTTTACCAGACTCATCTAATGCTCTAATTTTTAGATCTTCAGCATTAAGTTTTGTATGAGTCATTATTTCAGTCTGAATTTGATAGATTGGTTCTTGAGAATTATTTACGAAATCATAAATTCGTTCATATACTGTCAAATTTGTTTTCTCAGGATCTTTTAGTTTAACATTAAAAACCATTTTTTGACACATTGATTTTGTTTCTGAAATAGTTTTCTCAACAAGTTGTTTAGAATTTTCAGGTGGTGTTTCGTTGCCAAAATTTTCATTATATGCAGAATAAAGAAGAAGTTCATCACCATGTTTTATTGTAAAATTATGAATTAGATGGAGGATACTTTTGTATTTGTCAGATAACTCAAAAAGATCATTTACCATACTAGAAGGAAGCAGTATATGATTTGCATTACCTAAATCCATGACACGTCTTGCAAGAATAGCACCAGGACCCCACAAGTTTATGTTATCAAAAAGATCTTTAACGATAAAAATGTGGCCTGTATTACATCCAATTCTCGTATCAATTGTTTCGGTATCTGGTACTTGTTGATTATAGTTGTTCAGTTTTGCATGTAATTCTATTGCAAGAGAAAGTGGTTCTTCTAATCCTTCCTGGAATCCAATTAGCATACCATCACCTGTTGGTAAAATGTAAAGTTCATTTTTTGGAAATTCGGTAAAAGTCTGGCAATCATAAATCATAGAATTTAGTTGTTTGATTTTTGTTCTTTGTGTTTCTGTTGAAAGAATCGGGTTTGACAAGCCAACAATATCAATAAAGAAAAAGGCAGCATGGATTAAATCTTCAGGGATACGGTCATTCAAATTAATTCATTATTTATGAAATATTGCGATTTTTAATGTTAGCTTTTATTGTAATAAATTATAATTGAAGCTAACTGAAATTAATGAATTTCGGATGCACTATTAGAATATGCGCGTATTATGCCACACAGTTTGTCTAGTTTGTGATAGTCCTGCAGTTATTGTAGAAGAATCAAGATATTCTGGCATGCGTGGGGTATGCACTAAATGTAAAGGAAATTGGCCAGAATCATAATGGCCAACAGTAACGTTTTAGAGAGTATTTTTGATACGAATATTGTGAGTTGGGAATC
>JBHHVF010000017.1:0-25950 GCA_046754145.1 Candidatus Nitrosopumilus sp. | reverse complement strand
CCTTCATGTGTTCCTTCAAATGTAATGACATATTCTACTGGTCCTACAGTAACTGTTTCTCCTGCTACTGATGGGATGTAGTTTGTCTGGTATTGTGTATACATGTACATTCCAGCTGCCATTGTGCCAATTACTGCAGCTAAAACGATTACAATGCCGAGTTGTCCCATGAAAACTCTGAATTTTTTTGGTATATAGTTGAAACGAAAAAAATAGGACGAAGGTCCAGACCCAACGCAAAAAAATACGCCTTGTGAGAGGGGAAGGTCTGAACTCTAATAGTATAACAATACAAAATGACTTAAAATCCACGGAAATTTTGCTTAAAACCCGGTACCATTTTGGTTAAAAGTGCGATCATGATTGTTATACGCTAACAAACACAGAATTATCTATCAAAATGTTATAGTGTTATCGATCAAGCCTTAGGGTACGTTTGCATTGTTCTCCATCTTGAGGTTATTGATCTTTTTTTGCGATCAAAATGATGAATGTCTTATTATCATATTACGGGATTAATTTTAAATGCCCCTTGTTTGAGACTTGTACCAATGACAAAAACTCCCTCAAAGAAAGTTTTAACCATTTCTTTGGCTACTATTTTTGGAATTGCAATGATTGTATCTCCAATTGGTGCTGAAGCTATGGGCAGTTTTCTATCTATTGCCAAACTTAAGATAGATATGAATTCTGACGAAATCAAAAAGGCTGAAATCAAAACTGAAGGAAAGATACCTTCCACAGCAGAATCTTCTTGGTATGGATATGTAGTTCTTACCAATCATGGTGATTTACTAGCTGCAACAACACACGATGGTTTCTGTGACAGTGAAACACAGACTGCAGCATGTGAGGGTACCTGGCACATCCACATGGTAACTGCAGCAGAAAATGAACTATGTGAATCTGATGACAATGCTAATGGTCTTTCAATCGGTAGATTAAGTTTTGAAGAAAATGGAGAACTTGATATTAAAAACAAAAAAGTAAAGTTCTCAGATGCTTCTCGAGCACACTTAGCTGACTTCACAAATCCTTTGAATGCTGAAGATGATGCTGGATTCACATTAGGTCAACCAGATGGAGTTGTTGCTTCATTTGAAATTAGACCTATTATCACAGGTGGAGAACTTCAAGCAGTTTGTCTTGATGTTACAGATGCTCTAGAACCAAGTAAATTCAAAAGTTAGCCGCAGTCTTTAGATGATTTTTCATCTTTTTTCTTTATTTTTTAATCAAAAGGGTGGGGGATTTGAGTAATATTTCCTGTGATGTTATGTCACATGGTATTTAGTCACATCAAAAAACCTGCAAAAATCTACTAAACATCTGCAAAAAACAACCAATCAACTAGATGAAAGAAGAGTTTTTGATCAAAAAATAAGGGGTTTAGCATTTACGCACAACTACAAAAGATCATACATGTTTAGCTGGGAGAGCTTGGTGGTTTGATGGTTGCATTTCATATCTAAGTACAAGTGTTAAACCCCCCATCAAAACACCTGATTTTGAAAAATTCGCATGATGCCTAAAGTCTATGATTTTCAAGGGGGGTTTAACGCCTAGGCTTAATTTTACAAAATTAACTATTTTAGAAAATTTTCTGAAATTGATGTAATCCAATTCGAAATTTGGAGAAATAAATCAGATGAGAATATTCTAAATGAATCAAACACATTATTTGTAGATTCAAAAGACGCATTTATCGTCGATTCATCAATCTGTAAAACTGTATTTTTCACATCATTATTTTAGAAGAAATATGATTTTACACTCTGCGTGTGCATTTGGACACACATTTGTTGTAAAATAAGGGGGTAAAATACCCCTACATGTTGAAATGACAAACTTCGAAGTTATTCTCTTTCTAGTTTGATGGTGATTTTTCCTTTTTTGGCAGTATTTACTACTTTGATGGCTCTATTCATTACTCCCATACCAAATCTTGACAGTTCTGCTGAAGAAATGGTTAATTCTTTTGGTTTTGTTGAGGTTTTTGTTTTCATAATTTTGAATGTCAAGTTTTGGATATAAGGCCCACGTAGAATTGATAAATCGTCTATTTTTAGAATGTCTTCATCAAAAATCTTGCAGTTTTTTCATGCATTTCAGCCACTCTATCCATTGCATCAAAAACTGTCTGTTGATTGATATTTTCTTTATCATCTAAAACTGCATACACCCCAATCTTCTGCTTTCCATCTTCAGTAATGATTTTGTTAATCGCATAAATTGAATTACAAAAGTCACCTACTTTGTTTGCAAACCTCTCTTTTTCTTCTGCATTAAATCCCAAATATCTTGCAATCTGATTATTTTTCATAATTACTTTGGCACCTATAACTAGAATTCCTGGTTGCGCTTTTGGTTCAAATATCTCTACAGGAATTCCATATTGACCTGCATGCTTTACTAGAATTTGAAAAGAATTCTCTGGATTTTTTACTTCTTCAAAAGAAAGTCCTTCATGAATTAACCACCTTTCAATATTATCTCGCATTCTAGACACACTCATGATAAAATATCTAAAACAAGTTCTATATGATTCTAAACTCAAATACTTACTGCACTAAATTTACTATATTTCTTTATTCGAGTTTAGAAATATTGAATATCTTTACAGGTAACACATTAGATGTTTACGTTGAATCCTGACCCTATCTCTGGTATTGTTGCAAATATGATAAATTGTAAAACCAATCCTACAACTGTCAAAGCTATCCCCAAATACAAGCAGTTTTTCGCTTTAGGTGGATCATCTTGTCGTAAAATAAAAAATGCAATGAGCCCTCCTATCCAACTAAAGAAAATTGGCAACAAAAACCACGCATTACTTCTACGTTTTTCTGGGTATGACATAGTTGTTCACAATTATTTTGTAGATGTCCCTTTTTTTTGTAACTGTGTGATCTCTATTTCTACTGTCTCTAATGGATCTTCTACCTGATTACGTTTAATTGAGAACATTTTTGGTTTTTCAAAGTCATCCGTACAATCAGGACATGCATAAACTAACACTCTGTGTTCATTTGGTGCCTTTGGATTGGACAATCTAGGATAATACACTAGTCTTGCACCACAATCAACACAATATCTATTGGCCCTCCTAGTTCTGACCAATGTAAACCTCCTGCATTATTCTAAATGTGCGATCGTCTATTAGATCTATGTTGTCTAATAGAGTAAACTAATTACTATCAACCGATCAATATTTCTAAATTCGAATTTAGAAATATAATTAATTTAACATGTAGATAAACTCAATGTGTTGAAAAATAATGTTTCAAAACTCGAGTTTAGAAATAAATGGCGCCGCCCATCAGACTTGAACTGACGACCGTCCGATTAACAGTCGGATGCTCTACCACGCTGAGCTAGGGCGGCAACATGTTTGTACCTTGGTAAAAGTGATTTAATCCTTGCTACTATGCAAATTAGAGTAAAATCCAATTGTTGATCAGTTAAATTTAGAAAAAAATTCTTTGATTTCTTTTGAATGACTCTCTACTAATTCAATAATTTCTAGATGTTCATCTGCAGTTGGCTCTCTTTGGTGGACAATTTGAAATGCACTAAGTGCGGAACCTACCATCTCTCCTACAAAAAATCCACATAAAAAATCACCAATGTTGGAACAATCCCAAATTTCTCCAACTCTTGGTGAAGCTCCTGATGATTTGTATAATTCTAATGTCTGTTCAATCAGGTTTGTTGTTTGTTTTGTAAATTCAGGATCAAGAGTCATATGAAAAGCAGAAATTTTATTTTTCTATGCCTTTTCCTTTTTGATAGATATAGATACCGTCTAAGAAAACCCTGTGGTCTTTGTTTTTTACTTTTGATGTTAACTCGATGTTTGCTGCAGTTTGAGTAATGTCTGTCAGAACTTCACCAGTAAGAAGAACATCTTCTCCTTTTGGAATTACTTTGGTGTTGCCAACAATTTTTGTAGTTCTTGGTGCACGTTCTCCTTGGAAATTCTCAATTAAAATTTTCTTTCCTTCTACTTTAACTGTAATTGGAAAGTGTGAAAAAACAACTTTCATTTTAATTGTATATCCTTCTATTAGTCCTTCACAAATGTTTCTGATAATTGATCTTGAAGTGTGTAATATTGAATAATCTCTTTTTCTAGAACCTATTGCCTTTAAGATAACTTTGCCTTCATTAACTTCTACTTTTACTGGAATGTTGCGAAAACTCTTGAAGGTTTTACCTAATGGTCCTACAAATTCTAACATGTGTTTATTTTGTGTAATTTTAATTCCTTCTGGAATGACTACTTCCTCTTGAAATTTTTCAACTTGCTCAGTAGACATATCCTATCAAAAATCCCCCAATTCCTTTCTGTACTGCTTCGTGATGAGACATTACACCTTGATTTGTTGTAACTAGAAGCATTCCTCTATTATATGCAGGCAAGTATTGTTGTTCCCAGTTGTTAAATTCATCATTTTTTACTTTGAATCTTGGGGAAATTGCACCGCATTTTGTTATCTTTGCTAATAGATTGATTTTGAATTTTCCACCTCTTTTATCATCAATATGTTCAAACTCTCCGATGTATCCATCTTTTTGCAGTGTCTTTAGAACTTCAATTCCTAATTTTGAAGTTGGAAGAATTGTACAATCATTTCGTCTTCTTGTTTCATTATTGTATAACGTGACAAATAGATTTGCTAAAATGTTCGTTGCTGGCATAATATCACCTATTTTTCCTAAATCCTAGAGATACTGCTACTTCTCTGAAACATCTTCTGCATATCATTAAATCATATTTTTGTATAACTGCTGTATAATCTCCACATCTTTTACACCATCTTGAACCTCTACCAAATTCATGTTTTTTTCTTCCAGTAGCTTCGTATGATCTGTCTTTTGCCATTATTCTACCGTCACTCCAAACTCTTTTACTAGATAATCCTTTGCTTCTTGACTTGTAATAATGTGATGTTTTCCAACACTCGCTTTATGTTTACTTCTATTTCTAATTCCATAGCCTGGTCTAGTTAATGTGATTGAAATTCCAAGACCTAAAATTCCAATTGATGGTTCGTATTTTACACCTGGAATATCTATGTGCTCTTTAATTCCAAATGAATAGTTTCCAAAATTATCAAATGATTTGCCCTTGACGACATTCCCTTTTGATTCTAATAGTCTTTTTAGTAATGCTTTAGCATCATCTCCCCGAATTGTTACTGCTGCACCTATTGGTTCACCTTTTCTAATTCCCCAGTCTCTTTGTGTTTCTCTTGCATTACGTGCACAAGATTTTTTTCCTGAAATTTGATCAAGTGCCTTCTTTGCAATTTCAATTACCTCTCCTGATTTGCCTACTCCCATATTCAATACTACTTTCTCTAAAGCAATTTTTTTCATTGGGGATTCTGTTGTTTGAGACATATGATCACTTTATTTGAATTACTGGTTCCTCTTTACCTATTGCCATGATGATATCAGCTGGAATCTCAATTTTTCTTTCACCTAAAACAAGAACTACTCTTTTTGGAAGAATGAATGTTCCTTCTTCTATAGTTTCAATCTTACCTGTTTGACCTGCATTAATTCCACGTGTTACCAAACATTGGCAACCTGCTTCTAATTTGATTACTTCAATAACTTTTTGATCTGGTACTTGTATCAAACAAGTATCTCCAACATTTACTTTAGTATCTGTAATTACTGAACGTCCATCATGGAATCCAATTTGTGTTTTATCTTTGTTAATTGTTGTCTTACTAACTACTCTAACAAGTTTTTTTGATTTTTCTGATTCATTAATCTTTATTGGTTTTAGTAATTTTTCTTCTGTTGGAACTAGACGATAAACATCTGGGACATTTTCTAATTCTACTACATCCATTAATCCAATTGCATGATGAAGTGATTTTCTTACAACTCCATCGATTTTTACTTTGCCTGAATATATTGAAGTCTTTGCTTCTCTAAGTGTTGAAACAATTTTTAACATATCTCTTAGAAATACTGCAGTAGGTACAGAATGATGTTTTTTGTGTGGCCCTGGTCTTACTGTGATTACAAATCTCTTACTCTTTCTGGTAATTCCCCAGAACTGTGGGGCCATTTGACGTTTGAGTTTTTTACTTCCTGAAATGCTTACCATTATTTCTCAACTTCCTTTTTTTGGGGTTTATCTACCTCTTTTGTTTCTTTAGGGGCTACTTTTGCAGGTGTTTCTTTAGGAGTTTCTTTGGTTGGCTCTGCTTTTGTTGGTGCTTTTTTAGGCTGCTTTTTTGGATCTTTGCCTTCGAGTTTTGCTATTCTCCACCTATCTTCAGAATTTAATGAAGTAACTACAAGATTTGATGTGTGAATGTAAACGTCGAACTTTTCTCCCTTTGTTTTTTCTTTTTTTATTCCTTCAACTGCTACACTACTTTTTTGTGGAGATATCTTTGAAACTTTACCATCTACTCCTTTGAATTCTCCTCTAACAATTGTTACATTGTCTCCTTCAACTACGCGAACACTTCTTTTTCCATATTTTTTCTGTAAATCTTTTGATAATGTACTACCAAGTTGTTTACTTTTTATTTGGTAAGTTGCCTGATAAATCATCATATTGCGCATTTTAGTTGGTTTCATTTTCTCATACCACCATTGATGCCAAGTTAGCTACTCTTGGCCATTTTTCTGAAGCTTCTGCTGCAACTGGTCCTTTGATGTCTGTTCCTCTTGTTTCTCCTTCTGGAGTAATTAGAACTGCTGCATTATCTTCGAAACAAACTCTAACACCGTTTAATCTACGAACTGCATATTTTTGTCTGACAATTACTGCACCATGAACTTGTTTTCTTAATTCTGCTGGTCCTTTCTTTACTACAACATTGCAGAAATCTCCAACTGCTGCTGAAGGAAGTCTTGATGCTCTAGTTTTATGTCTTGGAACGTTGATTACCTCTAAAATTTTAGCACCAGAGTTATCGGCACATACAATTTGTGCACCTACTGGAATTACTCTTGTAACATATGGACGGAATTCTTCTACTCCTTTACCTGCTTGTTTTGCCATTATGCTTTAACCTCCACTACTACGTATGATACTGATTTTGATATTGGTCTGCATTCTGCAGTCAATACGTGATTTCCAGTTTCTACATCAATACAATTTGGTACGTGTGCATGAATTGTGCTTTTACCTCTTGCATATCTTTTAAATTTACTAAAGTAAACTGGTGCCTCTTTTTGTAGCGTAATTGTCTGCTTTGCTTTACTGCCTGTTACTTTTCCATCAAAGAGTTTTCCTCTTACAGATAAACTTCCATGGAATGGGCAATTCTTGTCTGTACATTCTCTTTTTGGCTCTTTTACTTTTAATCCAATGTTTAGAGTCATGCTTTTCCTCCTATTCTGTCAAATGGTCTTTTTGTAATTTTAGAGCCATCAATTACTATGTCATTATCTTCAATTGAGAACTTCCAACTATTTTCTGATTTAGCAATTGACTTTGTTCCATTTTCTGTGTTTATTTTAAACATTGATTTTGTTTCATCAACAATCCTTCCATTTAATCCTATGATTTGTGGATTTGATGACTGAGTAATTTCAGTATGTAGTCCAATTAATTCATGTGATGTGATATTGTTCATTGTAATCATTTTTCTTTCTTCATCTCGTTTATTCTAGTCATCATTCTTGCAATGTCGTGACGTAGTGGTTTTAATTTTCCACTTTCTTTTCTTAATGTACCTTTAGCTCCATCAACTCTAAGTTTTGTAAGCTCACTTCGAGTCTCCTGAATCTTACTTTTAAGATCTTTTTCACTTAATTTTTTAATAGTTTTCATACTAATTCTGGTCATTTTAATTTCGCTTCCTCTTCTTCAAGTGTCTCTATTCCTTCCATCTTCTTTTCTTCTAATTCAATTACTTCGGATTCTGATTTGACATCATCTTTTCTTCCTTCTGCTTTAACAACCTCTACTTTGACATCTTCAACTTCAATTTCTTCTACTTTTGATTCTGATTTCTCTTCAACTTGTTTTGTTTTCTTTGGTTTTTCCTCTTTCATTTCAAACTCTGGAACAAGTTTTTCTTTTCTTGCAATTCTAATTCTAATTCCAATTAATCCCATTGCAGTTTGTACATGTGCAATATCTTCATCAACAATAAGTTCCGCATGGTGTCCTGCTCTTGGTAAAATTCCTGCGGTATGTTTTTCAAATGCCGAACGATCTCCTCTAAGCTTTCCAGAAATTGTTATTTGAACTCCCATGGCTCCACTTTCCATGATTTGTTTTAATGTCCACATGGTTGCTCTTCTAAATGCAGTTCCACGCTCAATATGAGAAGCCATTCTGTTACACATCACGCTTGGTGCTAATTCTGGTTTGTCAATTTCTACTACTGAAATTTGTGGGTTCTTTAATCCAAAGTCTGTTGCAAGTTTGTCAGTAAGGGCTCTAATGCCGGTACCTTTTCTTCCTATAACGATACCTGGTCTTGTTACATGTAATGCAACTCTTGTTCCTGTTGGAGTTTTTGAGATTTCTGCATGTGAAAATCCTGCATCTTTAATTGCGTCTCTAAGATAATCTTTGAGAAGCATCATGTTGTAGTTATCTTTGATTACATTTTTGACTGCAGACATTTCTAAATCTCCTGTGCCACCAATTCTACATGAGTCAATACATCATTCTTTGGAGTTGCTCTTCCCATTGCTCTTGGAATGAATCTTTTTACATTTACTCCTTTGTGAGCAGTTGCGTTTATGATTTTTAATCTATCTAAATCCATTCCTTTGTATTCTGCGTTTGCTTCTAAATTATCTAAAACTTTGATGAATTCTTTTGCTGTTTTTTGTGGATAACGTCCTGACATCATTCCAGGATCTGCTCTATGTCCTACTTGATTTTTGAATCGTCTAAATGCAACGGCTCTTTCTTTGTGGACTACAGCATGTAAGTAATCTCTTGCTTTTTCAATTGACAATCCTTTGATTGCAACTGCTACTTCACGTGCATGTTTATGTGAAATGTCTTTTTCTCTTAATGAAGAACGTACATGTTTCGTTGCATCATAATTTTGGAAAGCGTAATTGAATCTACCCATAATAATCACTTCAATGGCACATAAAGACTGGATCTTGATGCTCCTACTCCAGGTGCACCATGTGAGACTTTTTTGTTTGTTATGACATATTCTCCCAAATAATGACCAATCATTTCTGTTTTAATTACTACTGGTCGAAATTCTTTTCCTGAGAAAACATTTACTGTAACATCTACCATGTAAGGTAGGATAATTAAATCTCGTACGTGAGTTTTAATTGGGTTCTTTAATTTACCTGCTTTTGAAGACTTTATCTCTTCAATTAATTTTCTTTTTCCATCAGTAATACCTCTAGTAAGAGATCTTCTTTGTCTGGAGTTGAATAATAAGAATAATTTCTCAAGAGATGTATTGTCTAATTCTTCTTTTGAAAGTCCTCTATACAAAAATTCTTTAACCATTTTTCTTCTCCTCTGTTAGTGTACTTCGAGTTTTATGGTCCATATTATAGCATTCCTATCTTTGTTGCCAAATCTCTGGCCTTTTCTGTATTTTCAAACTGAACAAATGCCTTTTTGCCATAAATTGTTCGTGCGGTGTTAACATTAGTGACATTTTCTTTGTAAAGTGTTTTTACGGCCTCAACGATTTGCGGTTTACTTGCTGATCTTTCTACAATAAAGCAAATTTTTCTTTCATTTTCTACCATTGCAAATGTTTTTTCTGTAATGTATGGCTTGACAATAATTCTACTTGCTTGATCTACATTCATTGTGTTTTCACCATAATCTCCAGATGTGTTGATTTAATTTTAGCAATTTCTTCTATTGCTGATTTGGAATATACTGTTAATCTAATTGGATCAGAACCTGGAGCCAAATCTAATATGCTGAGATCTTTAACATTTCTTGCCTCTACTCCTGGAAGTGCTCCGATTGCTTTACTTATGTTTGAAGTATCTACTGTTACAAACAAAACACTCTTTCCAACTTTCTTACTTCTGCCTCTAAGTCTTGATTGTCCAGAACGTGGTTTTCTTGATTGTAATCTTTGGACATCTTGTGATAACTTTAGTGAATCTAACACTTTGGTCATTTCACTTGTTTTAGAAACTGATTCAATATCATCAGATACTACAATTGGGAATGATTCAATTCCTTCAATTTTATGACCACGTGATTCTATGAGATCTTTTGATGCAGTTGCTGCAATTGCAGAACATAATGCTAGTTTCTTTTCTTTTTTGTTTAATTTCTTGTAAATTACTTTCTCGACAATAGGTGGGTGTGCTTGTCTTCCTCCTCTAGTTGATGCAACTTCTGCACCTTGACCTTGTCTTCCTCCGCCTCCACCAGTACTTCTGGCAACACGAGATACACCTTGACCTGTTGGAGGATCATTTGAGTCTGCTACTACATCTTGACCAGCAGTTGGATGTCTTCCTTGTGGCTGGAATTTATGTGATGTTAGATTAGTGAAAGCTTTGTGAATTAATTCTCTTCTAAATGGAGTTGAAAATACTAGTGGAAGTTCTACATCTCCGTCTTTTGTCCCAGTAGTTGTATATGCATTTGTTTTCATTATACTACTACCTCCAAAATGTTTGGTTTGTTAACTTTGTCTGGAGCATTTCTGATTTGACTTCTTAATTTAATCAATCTTCTATATGTTCCAGGAACTGAACCTTTTAGAACAATAAAATCTCCTTTAACTAGTCCAAAGTGTTTGTATCCGCCATCTGGATTAATTTTAATTTGATCATCATTTGTATTTCCTATAATCATAATTCGTTTATCATATTCAATTCTTTGATGGAATCCAAACTGTCCTGCTCTAGGAACTGTATACATGACACTTTGTGGAGATATTGGACCTAGTGAACCAACCTCTCTAACTGTTTTTCTTGATTTGTGCTGTTTCTTTTTTACGTTCCATCTTTTAAGAACACCTTGCCATCCTTTACCTTTGGTAATTGCAGCAACATCGACACTTGCACCTGTTTCAAAAATTTGATCAATTTTAATTTCTTTTCCAAGTAATTCTTTAACATGAGTAAATTGTTTTTGTATGTCTCCTCCGCTAACTGAAGCTTCAAAAATATATGGTTTCTTTTGTTCTAATCCTGCTGCACGTGGAGAAACTGCAACAATTGCAAAAATTTCTTTAATTCTTTTTAATCTATTTTCTGCATCTTCTAATGCACCTTCTTTATTTTTTACTGTAATTTCTTTTGAAATGTATTTTGGAATATCATCTGCATATACATCAAATTCTGCATGTAATCCATCATGATCTTTTGAATATCCTCTAATTCCTAAAATCAAAACTGGTGGTGTTACTAAGACTGTTCCAAGACTGACTAGTTGTTTTCCTGCATTTGGTGTTTTTTCACGATCATCAATGCTTACTACTTGGATACAGCCTGCTTTGAAACCACAATGTGCTAAAATTTTTGGCTCTTCTGAATCTAATTTTGGCCATGCTCTAATTCTTGCTTCCATGCTTTTGGCACGTATTCTAGGTGAATATGCAAGACTTCCTCTACGTGGTGAATGTCGTTTTCGAGCTCCCATGGTTAAGACGCATCATCGATTGCCCTCTATTAAACCATGTGAGATATCGTTAACCAGATAAAAAATACTAGTTAACCAACTGTACGTAAAATCATTATGGCGTTAAAAGATCCGATGCCATATTCCAAATAGTAATTCCACCAATTATAATTCCTGCTACTCCAACTCCAATTGCCAATAGTAAGAAATTTTTTCTTTCTGCCATGTTATGATGTACTTTGTGCGTTAATTATTGCTAATGTTCCAAGTAATGCTTCTTCTAGACGCACTGTTTCAGTAGCTTGGTTTGGGAAAAAGTTTAGAGACTTTGCATTTTGTACATTTTTCATCTTTCCTCCCAGGATTTCATGAACTCCTTTTTCAGGTGAACCAAATACTAGCAATAATGGTTGATCTGATTTTGTATACTTGGAAATCTGTTCTTTTGTTGCAGTTTTTCCTTTCCTAGATGTGATGATTATGTTCCCTTTCCATTCATTTAGTAGTGAAAATAAATTTGCTCTCTCTTTAACTGAATATCCCCAATAAGATGTAGCTTCACTTTTGTTGATTTCTTTAACTGAAAATTTAGGATGACCTTCTTTGAATTGAATTGTTATTCTTTTTCCAATTGGAGTGTTTCCAAAAAATGGTATTAGTTGGTTTATTCCAACATCTACAAATTTTTTCCCTTTAATACTAACCACAACTCCTTCTCTTACATCTCCTCGACTAATCTTTTTTGAATTTGCTGGAGTAATGTGACTAGGAATTTTTAGTGGTTGAAGCACTCCTGCAAATTTCAAGTCATTCATTTTAGGAAACAATCTTCTTCTCAAAAATTGTGGTGTTTCTAAATATTTTAAAATCATCACCAACAAACTTCCATCTTGTTTATTGCTTCCCTCTTGGTAGACATAGATTGTATCTATTTTGAAAATAGAGCAAGCTCTTGCTAAAACTGATATTTTTCTAGTTTTATCTATTTTGAGCGATTCATCAGATAGTGATGATTCAGGAATGGCTACTGATAATTTCAATGTAATTTAATCTCACAAGCTGTTAAAAGTAATTAATTTTTCTCGTGTGGATATTTTTCTTTAGCAATATTTGCATAGTTTGTGATTTGCTCATCAGAAACTAGTTCGTACAAACCTGTTTCTGTTTTAATATGTGCCATTCTGATATGACTTGTTCCTTCTTTATCTTCACTTGATAGATAAATTCCTCCAGCAGCTAATGCTGAAGCATCATCTATTGAAAGATCACTTTTGTAAGTTTTTTCTAAAAAGTCAGTTACTTGTTCAGAACCTGCACCAATTGCAATTGCATCATAAGAGATGTATGTTCCACTAGGATCTGTTAGATACAACTGTGGTGATTTATTCACTACTCCTCCTAGAATAAGTGCAACACCAAAAGGTCTCACACCAGCATATTGTGTATATTGTTGAGATTGATCAGCTAAATGTTTTGCAATGGTTTCAACTTCAACTGGTTCATCATAAATCATTTTGTTACTTTGAGAAAAGAATCTTGCATTATCTACTTGACTTCTTGCATCTGGAATATATCCTGCTGCGGCAACACCAACATGATCATCTACTTGGAAAATCTTTTGTGCCGTTTCAGAAATCTGTAATTTTCTTGGTTTTTCTTCAACTGCGATAACAATTCCATCATTGCATTTTACTCCAACTGCAATTGTTCCTCTTCTAACAGTCTCAATGGCATATTCTACTTGGTAAAGTCTACCGTCTGGTGAAAATACTGTGATTGCTCTGTCATAACCTTGTTGTGCAGGAAGCATTTGATTCCAATGCTTTGAAAGTTTAATTTAAGTCTAGCCTATTAGATTTGGCGTGAGGTTTGAAATTCAATTTTCTGGAAATGAAAATATTAGATCAAATCACCAGAAAACTATCGAGATTACAAAAGAGTCTCATTTGACACCTCAGGGTGATTGTATAGTTGGTATTAATGCTACATCAGGCTGTGCTGACTTGCCTCAAGAATTAAAAGATAAACTAAAAGTTCCAGATTCCAAAGTCACTTTTTCAATTCGTGTTGGTGAGCATGAATTTGTTTTAGAAGGAAAAGGACATCCTGAACTAATTCTTACTCATTCTGAAGATATTGTTATTCGAAAAAGTGATTTCATATGTCCTAGAACCTTGGCTGTTAAGTGTGATAAAGCGTCTGATTTGTTACCTAGAGAGATGGTTTCACTATTACAAGATCCAAAAACTAAGGGAACCTTTACTATTACAGTTGACTAATACTGTGACAATTTTATAGGCATTCGTGAAATATTGGTTATGGGACGTAAAACTAACATTTTCATTTTGATCCCATTGATAGCTTTTGGAAGCATAATTCTTGGATTAGGAATGTATATGACTTTGTGCAAAAATTCTAACATCCCTTTACCTTGTTAGACATCAAATCTTTTCCCATAATTTCCTGTTTTAGTTAATTCTGGTTTAGCGAGATTCTCTTAAAGTATAACTTGTTGAAATTTTTATGGTCAAACCATCTGTAGAGTTACCAATTTCTAAAAAACCTACAGATGCAGAACTAAAAAAACTCAAAGAATATTTCAAGGAAATGCCAGTATCTGAAATTCTTACAGGGCTAAAATTTGCAAAGAACAGATGGTCTGCAAAAGATGCTGGAACCCTTAAGGTAGGAAGAAAAAGCATTATCCAAAAAGAGGTGCACTCTGTTACTCCAGAACAAGCTCAATGGAGATTAAAGAACTGGAAGATGATGATTGCAAATTATCGTCGACGTGGATACAGCTATCCTACAATTTCTAGAATAAAGAAAATTTTAATTCAGAAAAGTAAAAAGAAATCTAAGTGAATTGAAGATTCCAATTCTTTGACCATCTTCTAATAAGATAAACTGCTATTGTGTATGCAATTGCATTATGGACAATTATGGATGCAATGCCTAGTTCTGGGTTATTTCCTAAAATTGCATAGTTCCAATCAAATCCATTAATTTCAGAGTATACTTTTTCATTATACACTGATGCTTCTTCGAAAGGATAGACAATCATTTGAATGACTGATGAAACTGCACCAAAGCTTAGAAAAATTGCAAGATACCATCGTAATCTCTTGACACGGTATGATGCAACAATATCCATTATTGGTATGAAACAGAAAATTGTTTGCCATGTTAAACTTACAGGACCTTTAGCTGGCATGATGAATTCAAATTATGTTTGTTAATTAGCATTACTACAAAATTATTTGAAAAAATCTAAAGTAGAATGTCTGATTTTTTCTCAACTATTTGGTGTTTGAGACTATCAGGAACTTCTGGAATTGTTGATTTGGCCTGACCTGCAATCACACTGTGTGCTTCTTCTAGAATTGCCAATGTATCTGCATTTGTTTCAGTACCGACACTCATACTGTCACCCATAGATACTGATGATCCTGACATTACATCTCCAAGTACTTGTGATAAGTCTTGCATGGATGCATTTGCATCTGGCATAATTCCTCGTAGTGATGGACTTAGTCCTTTGATGATTGACATGCAAGGGCTAAGCGTAACTACTACATCTCCTAATTCTGATACAGTGTCTAGTCTAAGTTTGATTTGTTCCATGGATAATTTTGCTCCACTAACCATATTCTTCATTTTTCTTACCTGGGTTAGCTCTCCTGCATATGCATGTGCATAACCACTTTTGTTATTTCTTTGTGCATTTACAATCTTTTCAAAGATAACATCGTGTTTTTTCTGTAATTTTTCATTAATTCCTTCTAATTTTGAAATTTGAAATTCTAATTTTTTTTGTGCAAAGTCAATCTTGTTTTTTAGTGGTTCATCCGGCTTTACCTTGCTCATTACTTTCTGAGATATGGTTTCTCCTTCTGTTTTGTTCCAAGAGTTACTTAACATATCTTAATTGACCTAGTATGCCTCCAAATTTTTGTTTTAAACAGATTTGTCACCACAGCTAGTGTAACTGAAGTGACAAGATAGATTGGTTACACTATCCGAAGGTAAATGCAAATGCCTGGAACCCTTTACCTTTGATCTGAATTTCCATTATATGTGATGCACTATTTTCACTGTTAATTATGTTGTATAGATTTGGCTCTGATACCTGCAATCTATTTTCAGATATAATATCCTCTCCTGAATACTTTGCAGAAAGTGGTTCTCCATCAAGAAATATCTCTAGTTCTGCATTATTATCAGTTACAATGTTTACTTCTTTTGCATTGTATAGCAACTTGATACTTCCAGTATCTGAAACTAATTCCATACTTTCTTCATTGTTTTTCCAATTACCTATTGGATAGAACTTGTGCAAGGCTATTTTTTCTGGTTCTGAATATGTTATTATTTTTTCTGGTTGGAATCCTTCGTCACTTCCTAACTGATTTCTATTTTGTGCAAAGTTATAACCAAAATACAATTCAGGTGTTCTAAACTTTGTGTGTTCAAACTCTTCAATATCTACAAGTGGTGCAGCTGATGCCATTTGAATTCCAAGTGACGCAGATCTTTCATCTAAAAGCTGTTGGATAATTTTTTCAGTTTCTTGATATGCTCCTTCTCCAATATGATCATATCTGATGTATCCTTCATGATCTGCAATGTATTTTCTTGGCCAATATCTATTCTCAAATGCTTTCCATGTTTCCATATCATTATCTAAAACAACAGGATAATTGATACCATGTTTGTCTATTGCCATTTGAACATTTTCAGGATTTTTTTCAAATTCAAATTCAGGTGAATGAATTCCAACAACTAACAACCCTTGATCTGCATATTTGTCATCCCATGCAGTGATGTATGGTAATGTTCTGATACAATTAATGCAACTGTATGTCCAAATATCATAAAGTACTACCTTGTCTTCCATCTCTTTTCTTAATTCTTCAGGTGTTGTGTTCAGATAATGGACAATTCCTACTAAATCAGGCGCCATCTTGAATCCTGACTTATCAATCTTGGTAAGTACATTCTCTTCACTAGATACATTTACTGACTCGATTTTTTGATCAAATGATGAGAAAACCATACTCATCATACCTATTCCTGTAGCAATTACAATTCCCAAGATTATTGCGGTTTTGATTTCTGATTTCATTTGATCATCCTAAAAGTAACAGTTCGTTGAGAAGTGGAAAGTTTGCAATATATGCTAATTGATTTGTAAATACCAAAATTCCTAAAATAATAATGAATCCACCTAAAAATAAATTGTAATATTTCAAATGTTTACTCATTGAACGGATTAATCGAGTTGCTCTAGAATAAAACACTCCAATCAAAATAAATGGAATTCCTAATCCTAGTGAATATACTAGTAGTAAATTAAATGCAATAGATGGTGTAGTAGCTGCAAGTGTAAGTATTGTTCCAAGTATTGGTCCTACACATGGAGTCCATCCTGCTGCAAAAGCTAAACCAAATACAAATGACATTGGATAACTTGCCTTTGATCTTTTTGGAAAGAATTTCTTTTCCATGTTTAGCTTGTTAATCTTCATTGATAAAAGTAGGAATATTCCAAATCCTATGATGATTATTCCTCCAATTTGATTTAGTCCTTCTACTAATTCTCCAGCAGATGTAGATAGTACACTATTAATGATAACTCCTAATGTTGAAAATATCACTGAAAACCCTAGAACAAAAAATACTGAATTTAAAATGATATTTGTTCTGTTAATTGTTATAGTCTTTGATCCATCTTTTTGATTTAACTCAGAAAGTGTTGTTCCTGAAATATATGCAAGAAATGCTGGAATCATAGGCAAAATACATGGAGCTACAAATGATCCAAGTCCTGCCAGTGCAGCTACTGCTAGAGTTATTTCAGCCACGAATTAAAATTACAATTTTTCCTTTAAAGCGTTCTTCCATATCTTTTCCAAATACATGTGCAATCCGTTTTTAACTGGGGTATGCGTATTTTTGGTATGAACAAACGTTTCATAATTGTAGGTGTTGCTTTAGGAATAATCATCACACTTGCAGTAATTATTGGCTCACCTGCCTTTTACGGCTTTGATTCTATGCGATAATTAACCAAATTTCAGGTATGCTTTTTCAAAGATTTCAAGCGTTTTTTCAATATCCATGCTTGATAACCATGCAGTAACTGAAATCCTCAACCTTGCTTGATTTTTTGGAACTGTAGGATATCTGATTGGTTGCACAAATACTCCCTTAGCAAACAAGAATTTTCCAAAATCCATTGCCAGTTTCTCATTTCCAATAATTATTGGAATTATATGTGTTACAGAATTTACTTCATATCCTATTTGTGCTAGTCCCTTTGAGAGTTGTTTGATATTTTTTTCTAGCTTTTTCTTTTGTTTTTCTCTGTTTGATTCAAATCTTTTCAATGAATGTTCAATTAAAAATGAAGGAAGTGCAGATGTATAGATAAATGATTTTGATTTGTTAATGCATAAATCAATTACATTATTTTGTGATGCAACATATCCTCCAAATGATCCTAACCCCTTACTTAGACTACTAATATACAAATCAATTTTTTTTGCTACCTTGAAATGATCTGGTGTTCCTTTTCCATCTTTCCCAACAATAAAATCTCCGTGTGCATCATCTATTATTGTAATTGCTTTTGCTTTTTCTGAAATTTCTGTGATTTGTTTTAGAAATGGAAAGTCTCCATCCATACTAAATATTCCTTCAGTGATTACAAACTTGTTTTTTCCTTTCTGCTTTAGTTTTTTTTGCAAGTCTTGCATGTCATTATGTTTATAAATTGAAACTTTGGCATCAGATAACTTGCATGATTCAATTATGCTTGCATGATTTAACTCATCACTGAGAATTAAATCTCCTTTTTTTGCAATTGAAGAAATTACTCCGAGATTTGTCATGTATCCTGTTGGATAAATCAAACTATTTTGTTTTGATTTATGTTTTGCAAGCTTGTCTTCTAATTTTTTATAAGATTCATCATTTCCTGAAACAAGTCTTGAGCTTGATTGAAGCTGTTTGAATTGAATTTTTGTAGTTGGAATCCCTAGATAATCATTTGAGCATAAATTGAGAAGTTTTTTACCATTAATTGTGATATGGGCACCTTTTGCTTTACCATATCGTAATTTTCTATAGAGGTTGTTTTGCTTAATTCTGTCTAGTTCTGAATCAATAAAATCCAGTTTATGCTTGGAGGCCAATTTTTTCTATCATTTTACGGTCTTTTTCCGCCTCATTTCCAGTCATAGTTAGGTATCCTGCAGTGATGATTCCATTTGCACCACTCTGAAGTAATTCTTCTCCTGAATCATCAAGATTTGTCTCTCTGCCTCCAGAAATTTTAATGACAGATTCAGGTAATAGAAATCTAATAACTGAAAACATTCTGATAATCTCAGAATTAGGCAGATCCGTTTGTAATTCAAGTGGTGTTCCTGGAATTGGTACTAACATGTTGATTGTAACTTCTTCAGGGAACAATCTTGCTAATTCTAATGTCAACTCTAATCTTTGTTCTCTAGTCTCACCTAGCCCAATAATTCCACCTGTACACAATTCTAACCCTGCGTCTCTTGCAATTCCTAACGTCTTTAATCTATCTTCGTATGTATGAGTTGTACAAATTTCAGAAAATTTTGATTTTGCAGTTTCTAAATTATGATTATATCTTTTTACTTTGAGTTCTTTTAGTTTTCTTGCCTGCTCTTGTGTAAGAAAACCTAAACTGCATTCGATACTTATTCCAACTTTACTATTAATCTCAATGATGATTTTGCAAACTTTATCAAAATCTTTTGGTGATGGTTCCCTCCATGCAGCTACAAGACAATAAGATTCTGCACCTTCATCCTTTGCTTTTTGTGCTTTACTAACTACTTCTTCAGGGGTTGGTAACTGATATGTTTCAATTCCTGTATCAAAAAATGCAGATTGTCCACAAAATGTACAATCTTCACTACATGCATTTTTTTTAATATTGTTTAATTGTTCTACATCCACTTTTCTGCCATTAAAATCTCTTGTAATTTCGTTGGCACATTTTGCTAAATCTTTAATATTTTCATCGGGTATGTTGAATAATTTTTTAGCATCTTCTGTTGAAACACCAATTCCAGAAAATACTTTTTCTTGACACTCTTTGATAAATTCTCGAGTACTCATATTCTCTTTCAATAATTTTGCATTAATAACACTACTGGAAAGGTTAACCCTGAAGAGTATGGGGGGTTAACACTTAAAGAACACTTGATCTTGCAGCCTGAATTGTCTTAATTGTTCTATTTAGGAGCAAATCGAGCTCTTTTTCTACAATAGCCAAGGGTGGAACAAGCATTACGATATTTCCAAGAGTTCTAAGATAGATTCCATTCTTTTTACCTATCTCAAAAAATATCTTGTTGATTGATTTTTTAGTATGAATAGGTGTCTTTTTCTTCTTGTCTGACACTAGTTCTATTCCCATCAGCATTCCTTTGTGTCTAATGTCTCCTACAATGTCAATTTCAGAAATTTGTTGATAAAATTTCTCAAAGACTTTTGATGTTTTTTGAATATTTTTGATTAAATTGTATTTTTTATACATTTTGAGATTTTGATTTGCAACAGCTGCTGCAATAGGATTTCCTGTATATGTATGACCGTGAAAAAGATGTTTCCAATCATTAAATTCCCCTAAATACGAATCATAAATTTTCTTGTTTGTTAATGTTGCAGCCATAGTCAAATACCCTCCTGTTAACATTTTTCCATATGCAACAATATCTGGAGTACTTTTTTGTTCTTCATATTGTATCATAGAGCCTAGTCTTCCAAAACCTGTTGCAATCTCATCTAAGACAAATAATACATCATGTTTTTTACAAATCTGACTGATCTTTTTCTGAAAACCTTTTGGATAAATCATGACACCGCCTGCAACTTGTGCACCACTTTCCATGACAAAAGCTGCAATCTTATTATTTTTAGAAAACTTTTTTTCTATATTATCTAAACAATGATTTTGATAATCTGAAAAAGTAAATCCTTTTGGTATTCTGTATTTGTTTGGAGCTGAAAACTGTATTGTTGAGAATAATTGTTTTTTGAATTTTCCAAAAAATTCAGGGACATATCCTACGGACATTGCTCCAAACGTATCTCCGTGATATCCATTTTTTAGTGTGGCAATCTCTGTTTTTTCTCTCTCTCCTATATTTTTCCAGTATTGAAGTGCTAGTTTGATGGCAATTTCCATTGCTGATGAACCATTATCTGAATAGAATACCTTGTGCATTCCAGGAGAAATTTTTACAAGGCTATCTGCAAGATTTTCTGCAGGCTCGTTTGTAAGATTAAACAAGGAAGAATGTTGTAGTTTTTTGCTTTGATTTGTGATCGTTTTTACTAATTCTGGATTCGAATGCCCCCAGACATTACACCACATTGAAGCTACTGCATCAAGCATTTTGTTGCCTTTAGAATCAATTAACCACATCCCTTTGCCTTGGGTAATTTTATCAAAAGAATCCCATTCCTTCATCTGGGTGTTTGGGTGCCAAACAGAGCTTTTCAACTGATTTTGTATATTTTGAGATCTTAATAATTAACCGATGAATTAATCAATGAATCATTCTGAACCTAATTTATTGAAATCATTATTCATTACTGGCACTGATACTGATGTTGGAAAAACCTACATCGCAGCAGGTCTTGGTGTGGTTCTTCGAAAGATGGGAATTGATGTTGGAGTAATGAAGCCTTTTGCAGCTGGGACAGCTCAGAAAAAAGGCTACAAATCAGAAGACATTGAAATTTTATCTCGTGCTGTAATGGCATGTGATCCTGAAAAATTAGTAAATCCTCAATTTTTCCCAATCCCTGCGTCTCCATATACAGCATGGAAAAATCTAAAAACAAAACCAAAAGTTTCTACAATTTTATCTAGTTTTAAAAAATTAACAAAACTTCATGACATGGTATTAGTAGAAGGAATGGGAGGAATTATGACTCCGATTCTTAAAGACTATTACATTACAAATTTAATTAAAGAAATGAAAATTCCTGCAGTTATTGTAACGCGAAGTAAGGTTGGAACTGTTAATCATACTATAATGACAGTAAAAATGTGTGAAAAATACAAAATCCCAATCAAAGGAATTATTATCAATGATTTTGATTCAGATGGATACAAAACAAAAGTACTTTCTCGTGATTTGAAGAGTTTAACTGGAGTGCCTATTTTAGGCTCAATTCCTTTTATCCAAGATATGAGTGATTCCTCCATGTATAAAATTTTTAAGAAAAATCTTAACATGAAATTAATTTTAAAGTGAATGAAATGACATTAAAAAATTATATTTTCAAAAACTTGTGGCTTCAAGTTATCATTTCTTTGCTTGTTGGACTTGGAGTTGGATTAATTCTAGGAGATGAGGTTGGTCTTGGTTTAGATGATGATACTTTAGCTTCTCTATCATCATATCTGAAAATTCCAGCTAACATATTTTTGAATATAATTTTGATGATTATTGTTCCATTAATTTTTGCATCAATTGTGGTAGCTATTGCTAATTTAGGTGCAAAAGAAAAAATGAAAACTCTAGGATTAGGTATTGGAGTTTATTTTGTAATTACTACAACAATTGCAATTCTAATTGCGATAACTCTTGCATCAATTATTGCTCCTGGAAGCATTCTTGATCTTACTTCACTTCAAGAAGCTCATGACCTTTCAGAAGACGATCTTAAAGTCACAGAAGGTTTTTCGTTAGAGGATATTCCAAATGCAGTGTCTAGTATAATTCCAAGAAATCCAATTTCTTCATATCTTGAAGGACAGATGTTTAATATTTTGGTAATGGCAGTAATTGTAGGACTGTCTATGGCAGTTCTTCCAAAAGAATCAGTCAAACCATTACTAGATTTATTAGAATCTGTTCAAAAAATAACATTACATATTTTACTCATTTCCATGAAGATTGTACCGTTTGCAGTCTTTGGTTTGATTATTGGAATGGTTGCCACAGTTGGCATAGAATCAATGATTGGATTGGGCGCATACATGGGGACAGTTGTTCTTGGTCTTGGAATCATGTTGCTTGTATACACATTGATCTTAAAGTTTGTAGCAAAACGACCCATTTTTTCTACATTTTCCAAATTCCGTAATCCACAAACATTGGCTTTCTCAACAGCAAGTTCAATGGCAACAATGCCTATGACATTAAAAACTGCTGAAGAAGATCTCAAATTAGATACTCGTGTTTCAAAATTTGTAATTCCTCTTGGAACAACTGTGAATATGGATGGTACTGCTCTGTATCAAGTAATAGCTGTCTTCTTTTTGGCACAACTCTTTGCAATTGAATTGAGTATGCTCTCTATACTTGTGATTATTGTTACTTCACTTTTAGCCTCAATTGGAACTCCTGCTGTACCTGGAGCTGGTGTAATTGTCTTGTCTACTATACTCATTACAGTTGGAATTCCTCCAGTTGGAATCTTGTTGTTACTTTCTGTAGATAGAATTTTAGATATGATTAGAACTATGGTTAATGTTACAGGTGATCTTACAGCTAGTTGTGCATTTGATAGAATAACACGAGATAAAACCTAAACTCGTAAAATTTTGAATTTACTAGTGCCTCCAACATTACTAAATTGAGCAATATCAAAGATAATTTTTGAAAATGAATTGTTTTCTTTAGATAAAACAAAAGTTTTCTTTTTAATTGGAATATTTTCAGATAAAACTAGCCAGATATTCTCTTTTACAGTTTGAATTTTCTCTAATTGAGATATTTTATCATCAATAACTTTAACATCTGATGATTTTGGAATGCAAATCAGCAATGTCTTTTTTTGATCAATATCTAGAGTTTTAGTGTCTGGAATTATGATATCTATTTCTATTCCTTGATATTCGACCTTTCTTTGACTAGTAATTAATGCATTTGTTAGCAGATAATGTAGGATTCCAGTTGCTAAAACCCCTATTACTTCATCTTTTTCTCCCATTTCGAGAATTTTCTCAAAACAATTTTCTATGATTTCATCAATTACTTTATCAAACTTTTTTTCAGAAATTAATTGCGGAATTGATTTTGAGTTGTTGATATAATCAAATAGATAATCCTTGACTGGATTTGGTTCTTCTTGCATTATTCATTAAAGATGTAACGTCTTTCGCCTCTAGATTCTGTTTCAGTTTTTACATCTACTAGGACAAATTCTCTCTTAGAGTGTATCATTGATTCCTCAGGAGACAGTTTATTTTCGTGTAGTTGCTCATATTCATCCCATGTCAGTTTTCGTCTATCGCCAATTTCTGCTTCCAAGTTCATATTCTTTACAATTTCTGCATATTCTGGTTGAATAAGCCCACTGAATACCATTGCACTACTTCCACTACCATATGATCCAAATCCTACTCTCTTTCCTTCTAGTTCAATTCCTTTTTGATATTCAAATTCTAAACTACTTCTAAATCCCAAGTACAATGATGCAGTATACAAATTTCCAATCATACTAGATGCAACAAGTGAACTTGCAAGTTTTGATTCGTATACCTCTTGAAATTCAGGAGTGTTTGAAAATAGTTTGGTAAATTCATGATCTTTTGCCATAAATTCTTCATCGCTTAGTACTGATTCAATGGTTCCACGTGGATCTTTTGGTACTGGTTCTTCTATTCCTATTTCTTGTAAAACTCGTTTCCATCGTGGAAGTTGACGCCATTCATGTCTGACTAAATATGCCAAGGCCTTTTTGCCCATGTTACTGTATGGTAGGTGCATGTTGATGTAATCCATATGATCTAATATTGTTTCACCAGGTTCAATGGTGATGAGCCCTGTTGAGATAACTTTTTTCTTGTATGCCTCTAATGCTTTTCTTACTTGTATCATGTAAAGTAAATTAGAATATTGACCGTGAACTATTGGTGTCTCTTTTCCAAAAGGTCTGTAAAAATCATATTCATCTTTAATTGATGTAGATGTGACCTTAGGATCAAATGTTAGTAATCTAGGTTTATCATTGAGTAGCATTACAACTGCTCCTGCGCCTTGTGTCATTTCACCGCTAGAACCCATATCATATTTTGCAATATCTGAAACTACTACAAGTGCAGCCTTTCCTTCTGCTTCTCCAGCTCTAATCCAGTTTGTATTGTCATAAAGAGCATATGATCCACTGACACATGCAAATTTGGTTTCAACACCGCCACAGTGCTCAAATGCACCTTGACCGTAAACTTGTTCTAGCATTCCGATAACGTAAGAATTCATTGCCTTTGATTCATCAAATGCAGATTCTGTTGAAACATATAATCGTCCAATGTCTTCTGGAGAGAGTTTGTTTTTTTGCATAATTTTCAAACATGCATTTGCTGCAAGACATGCTGGATCTTGGTTTGCATCCACAATTGACATTTGTGATACTCCTAGACCTTTTTGCAATTTTACAGGGTCTAACCCTCTAGCTTCTGCAAAATCAGTTGCATCAAGATATAATTTTGGAATGTATATTGCAATGTCATCTATTCCTGCTGCCATAAGCTTGCCTCCCGGTGATTCATTAATAAGGATATTGTGTGAATTCTAACTAACTAGGAAGGCGGTTTTAGTACTTTTTATTCATAATTTATTATTTGATCGCAAATTTTTCTATTTTTGCAGTTCTGTTTCAAAAATATTTTCAAACACCTCATATGGTTGAGCCCCAAAAAGACGTGTGACTTTACCATCTGGACCGATGACAAAAAATGCAGGAGTTCCTGTTAATTCAAGAGATCTTGCATCCTCATTACTGGCAACAATAGTTTGTGAATGTGGACCATTAATCATACATTCTGACCACTCATCAATATTTAATCCGATTTTTTGTGCAAATTTTAGCAGGTTTTCTGAAGATGCCCACCCGTTATTTTCTCCAGTCCAATTTGAATACAAAATATCATGATATTCCCAAAACAATCCTTGATCATTTGCACAATGTGCACCATGTGATGCATTTACAGAATCAGGACCTATAATGTTGTAATCTTTGAAGATCATTTTGACTTTGCCTGTTTCTACATAGTTTTTCAAAATATCGCCTTCAGTTGAATGAAAGAAGACATTGCAGAAATGGCATTGATAGTCTCCAAATTCAACTAGTGTAATTGGAGCATCAAAATTTCCAAGTATTGGTGAACCATTTGCCAAAAATGTATTCATTGTAACTTTTGGTGGTCCTGATTCTTGAATAATTGGAGTTGGCACTATTGCAAGTTCTGTCTCATTTGAAATACCATCAAATCCTAAAAATGCAATAACTATTGCTAATGAAGCAATTGCAGCACCTATACCAAGAGATGGACCATGAATCAATAACTAATGAAGTTTTTTTAGTACATTTAGTCTTTTGTT